>NZUD01000064.1 GCA_002697005.1 Chloroflexota bacterium
CCACGGTGGTCTCTGGCTGGGGTTTGAAGTCCAGTTTGTCGATGTTGTCCACCAGGAATTCGGAAACGTGGTTGAAGTCGAAACTCTTGCCACGCATGTCCATGATGTCGTCATAGAAGTAGATACACGACGGGCACCACATGACCACCTGTTCAGGGTTGAACTTTTGGAAGTTGGCGGCGGTAGTGGCGGCTACGGAGCGGCCGGATTCTTCGTCGCCCCGTTGGAAGTGTTGGATGCCGCAACAGTAGGTCTTGCCCCCCACCGCGGCGTAGCTGACGCCCATCAACTTGAAGATGTCCGTTACAGTGCGGATCATATGGGTGGTGCGGAGCACGTTACAGCCTAGGTATAGGACAACGTCCGACTGTTTGATATCGTCCGGAGGTGTGGACAATAGCCATTCCCGGTCTTCGGGTTTGGTCTGCAGCCCGTGGACAACGTCTATGTCCCTGAAGTATTTCTGGTAAAAGCCCCGGTCCGGTTTCTGCTGGGCCATTATTTGTTCCTCATTGCCTATTGTAGTTCGGGTTGTTCAATAAAGATGAATAACGCACCGGGCTGCTAGTACCCGATGGCGCAGCCGTCTTTCCTGGGTTCTGAGGCGCCGATCAAAACTCCGGTGTCCGGATTGCGCTGAATCATCTGCGCTCCGCCTATGGACACCCGGTCGTAGCCAGTGATTTGCCCGACATTATGACCCCGGGACCGGAGGTCTTTGGCAACTGCCGGGTTTACTCCTTCTTCAAGAAGGACAGTGTCGTTCCCGACCATGAACCTCAGGGCATTGATAGCCTGCTGTGGGTTCATGTCGTGGTCGACCATATTGCTGATCAGCTGCAGATGGCCCTGGGGTTGCATGAACGCGCCCATCATACCGTAGGACAGGTGTAGCTCATCGTTGATGGTGGCCATGCCCGGGATGATGGTGTTGTACGGGCGCTTGTGCGGTGCCAGAGCGTTGGCATGGTTCGGGTCGAGGGAGAACAGCGATGCCCGGTTGTGCAATACGATGCCGGTGCCAGGGACAACCATTCCGGACCCAAAGTTGGAGAACACAGAATTTATGAAAGAGCAGGCGTTACCCTGCCCATCGACGACGCTGATATAGACGGTGTCAGAGCCTTTCAGGACCTGCCCGTAAGGCACGGTGGTCATGGCTTTCTTGGAGTCTATTAACGCCCGTCGGGTTGAGGCAAATTCCTTGGAGGTCAGTTCCGTGATAGGGACATTGGCTTTTCGGGGGTCAGCCACGTATCGGAAGGCATCGGCGAAGCCCAAACGCATTGCTTCTATCAGGTGGTGATAGGCGTCGGGAGACTGGGCGCCCATACCNCTGATGTCGAAACCCTCGGCTATGTTNAGNGCTCCAAGGGCTGCTATGCCCTGGCCGTTGGGCGGGCACTCCCAGCANGTGACGCCNCGNTAATCNGTGGANATGGGCTCGTCCCAGTCGGAAGCGTGNGTTGCCATGTCCTCAACTGCCANCCAGCCGCCGTGTTCCTGCACGAAGGCGCACGTCTTCTCGGCGATGGGNCCAGTGTAGAACGCNTTTGAGCCGCCATCGNCGATTGCNCTTAGGGTGGCGGCCAGGGTGGGCAGCTTNACGNAATCTCCCTGNGANGGGGTGACGCCGTTGGGCAGCATCTCTGTACCCGAGGGAAAGGNGGANAGTTTNCCCAGTTGCTGCTGCCACTGGACTGAGATTATGTCNGAGACAGGNAAGCCGTTCTCGGCATANTTGATGGCCGGTTCTAANACTTTACTGAGTGGCATAGTGCCGCAGTCATTNAAAAGTGTTTCCCAGCCGTGNACGGTGCCNGGGGTAGCCACGGAATAGACGCCTATGTCAGGCATGGCCCGGTAGCCTTTGCCAGTCAGTTCATCNATGTTGGCAGCGGCAGGAGCGCGGCCACTACCGTTCAGGGCACGGACACTCTTTTTTTTGTTGTCCCACACCAGGGCGAACATGTCTCCACCAATGCCAGTTGACATGGGNTCAACCACGTTCAAGGCGGCTGCGGCGGCGATAGCGGCGTCGACGGCGTTACCGCCTTCAATCAATATGCGTAGGCCGGTCGTGGCGGCCAGAGGCTGGCTGGTTGCGACCATTCCGTTGGTGGCCAGAATGTTGGACCGCCGTGAATCAAAAAACATGCCTGACGTTCTCTCTGTGGGCAGTTCGTGTCCAAAAAGGATGGCCTGAGGATTGTACCATAGGCACGGATCGAGCCTGGGCATCAAGCCTGTGTTACTATAGCCTCGGCCGGGCTTCCGGGCCTGGATAACCTTCCGTAGACGTCTCAGAGCACGTAAAACGAGACAGAAGCGGCGAAACCTTTAATGTCATAGGAGGATCGATTATGTCAGCGGAAGTAGGACAACAAGCGCCAGATTTCGAATTATTCGATAACGATAAAACCCCNACCAAACTCAGTGATTCCAAAGGCAAGAACGTGGTCTTGGCGTTCTTCCCAGGTGCTTTCACTGGTGTATGCACCACCGAGATGTGCACATTCCGTGACCGTTCTGACTCTTTCAACTCGATGAACGCTCAGGTGTATGGGATCAGCGTCGACGCCATATTCTCGCAGAAGGCGTTCTCCGATGCTAACAACCTCAATTTCCCACTGCTCAGCGACTATAAACGCGAGGTTGGCGCTGCCTATGGTGTATCGCTGACTAACTTCGCCGGCATGGATGGCTACACCGCTTCAGAACGGGCCGTTTTTGTGATCGACAAAGAGGGAGTGGTAAGGTTCAAGTGGGTTGGCGAAAACCCCGGCAAAGAGCCAGACTACGATGAGGTCCAACGGGAAGTGGACAAGCTCAACTAAGACCACCAAGATTTATTTGCCGCCAGGCGCTGGAGGCCCAAACATGACAACCTACGTACTGGTCCACGGCGCCTGGCACGGTGGATGGTGTTGGAACAAGACAGTCCCGTTACTGCGCGCTGCCGGAACAGAGGTGTTCGCACCCACACTGACCGGCCTGGGTGAACGGGCTCATTTGAACGACCGTCTCAACCCTGCGGATATCACACTGGATGTACACGTTCAAGATGTTGTCCAGCTGATTCAGTATGAAGGTCTGCGTGACGTGGTACTGGTAGGACATGCCTATGCCGGTATGGTTATCACTGGTGTCGCCGAGATGTGCCCGGAGCACATCTCCNACCTGGTCTACGTCAATGGCGTGGTGCCTGTGGACGGTGAGTCCATGGCAGACCAACTGATTGCTGTCCGAGGCCAAGAGTTCGCCGACTGGGTGCGCGACCAGATAGAGAACGGCAACGGGTTTCTGCCTGCCCCTTCTTCGGAGGAAGAGGTAGGCAGACGTTGGGGCATATCCGACCCTGACGACCTGGCATGGGTTTGCGCCAACGTTACCCCGCAACCGGCCGCGGCAATGGCTAGCCCGATTCGCATGGAAAACTCGGCTGCGGCAAAGATTCCGGGTCATTTTATCGGCGGCGGCGAGTCGGGGTTCGACTCGGTGCTTGAACGCGCTAGGAAAGCCGGGTGGGGTGTTTACCCCGTGGCGTCTGGCCATGACACCATGGTCACCCACGCCGAAGAGCTGACTCGGATACTCCTCAAGATTGGAAACTCATAACTTAAGGTAATTTCTGACATGGGAACGGACTCATCGCAGATAAAAGCACTGGTATTTGATGTATTCGGCACAGTGGTGGACTGGCACACGTCGGTTACCAAACACGCAGAGAATTTCGGCAAATCCAACGGCATAACTGCCGATTGGGTCGACTTCGCCGAAAGCTGGCGTGCCAAGTACCGTCCTTTTATGGACAAGGTGCGCTCCGGCGAACTGCCCTGGACAGAACTGGACACGCTCCACCGAATGGGCCTTGAAGAACTACTGGACGATTTTGGAATCACAGACGTAAGCGAAGAGGCTAAAGCCGAGTTGAACCTGGCCTGGCACCAGCTGGACCCGTGGCCTGATTCGCCCCCTGGACTAAGTAGATTGAAGTCCAGATTCATCTTGGCGACCATGTCTAACGGCAACATCGCGTTAATGGTCGATATGGCCAAGTACGCAGGCTTGCCTTGGGACACTATTCTGGGCGCAGAGTTGGCCCACGCTTATAAGCCCGACGCCGAAACTTACTTGACTGGCGTGCGGTTGCTGCACTTGAAACCGGAGCAGGTGATGATGGTGGCCGCCCACCAGAGCGACCTTTTAGCGGCAGCCAAGCAGGGTCTGAGGACCGCATTCGTGAAGCGGCCGTTGGAACGAGGAGTGAACGGCCAAGTTGACACTACCCCTGACCCTTCTTTCGACTTTGTCTGTGATGACTTCCGGGACTTAGCAACACAACTCGGCGTTTAACAAATGCCTCAAGGAGTTATCATGGCCCGCTTTGGCGTGCGTCTGGAGAACGACCCGAACCTGTCGCCGCAGGACTATCAGGAACTGGCCTCCAAGGCTGAAGCCAATGGTTTCGATGTAGTGTGGGTGCCCGAAGGAGGTGGAAGAGACTCGTTGACCTCATTGGCCACTATGGCGATGAAGACTGAAAGGGTTAAGCTAGGCACGGGCATACTACCAATNTTCGCCCGGACACCAACTAACACCGCCATGGGAGCGGCAGGGATGGCGGCGGTTTCAGNAGGAAGGTTCATTTTAGGGCTGGGAGTTGGCCACGCTCCTACGGTTGAGAGCCGCGAAGGCATCCCTTTCAAGCAGCCCATGACGCGAATGCGGGAGACCATTCAGATAATCAAAGCGCTTTTGGCAGGCGAAGAGGTCAATTTCCTTGGCAAGCAGTTCAAGATTACTGGCGCTTCCATGGGCCCGGCCACTCCCAAGTCCAAAGTCCCAATCTACATCGCCGCTCTCGGACCTCAGATGCTGGAGATGGTGGGTGAACTGGCCGACGGTGTGCTGATGAACTGGACGGCCGTGGACTACCTGGGGGAAGCTATCGGGCATATCAAACGGGGCGCGGAGAAAGTGGGCCGGAATCCTGACGAGATAGACATCGCTGGTTATGTGCGTGTAGCGGTGGGAGGTGATGTGTCGGCCTCCCGAGATTCATTGCGGAGACAGGTTGCNCGCTACGCCAGTAACCCNTTCTATCGGAACTTCTTTGCGGAAACCGGCTTCGATAAAGAGATGTCTGCCGCGGCAACGGCGTTGGCCGACGGCAACTTGGATAAGGCCGCTGAGTCAATCACGGTGGAGATGCAGGACCANGTCGCAATAGTTGGTACTGCTGACGAATGCCGTTCTGCTTTGGAGAAACGACGGNGCGCGGGTCTTCATATGCCCGTTATCGCACCGTTTGCTGTCGGCGACAATAAGGAATCTCACATGCATGTGATTGACGCGTTGGCNCCNAAGTCCCCTTAAACCCCTTTTTGCAAAGTGGAACCTGGGGGTTTGCGTGGCCTAGTCCGGCGGCGTTAGTCCGCAGGCTTCTCCCAGCAGTTCGTAGGAGTGTATGCGTTCTGTCAGTCCATGAGTGATGGTCACCACGCTTAGATCGGGGGTCTGGTACATCTCTGCTATCTCTTCCAGTCCTTCTTTGACCTGCTGCGGGTCACCGTCGACGCAGACGTCTTGGTATTGCTTCACGAAGGCTGCTTCGTCGGCTCGGTAGATGTATTTGGCCGCGTCTTCTGGGGATGGTATGCCATTGGCCCGTCCAGTTATGTTAAACAGACGGGATAGATTGCGGCTCGTGGAGAGGCGTAGGGCTTCTTCCTCGGACTCAGCGCAGACCACATGGACACCGACGTTGATCTTGGGCTCGGGAAAGTGTTCTGACGGCTGGAAATTCTGTTTATAGTTGGCCACGATAGCCGGCCCTTCTTCGATATTTATCCCGAAGAAATGGGCATAAGCGAATGGCAGGCCCAACTGCGCGGCCATGTTGGCGCTTTCGTACCGCGAGCCCAACAACCAGACGTCCGGCACTTCAGGCTTCCCCGGTCCAGCGCTGATTTCGGAGAAGAAATGGCTATCTTCGAGGTCGTTGTTTAGGAAACCCAGCAGGTCGACTACCTGCCGAGGGAAATGGCGGATCTCGCGGGGCTGTCCAGGAAAAGAAAGGGCCGCAGCGGTAATCTGATCGCTGCCTGGCGCTCGTCCCACGCCCAAATCTATGCGTCCGGGATAGAGTGCCCCTAACATACGGAAGTTCTCGGCCACCTTTAGGGCGCTGTAGTGGGACAGCATCACTCCACCGCTGCCTACCCTTATGCTGTTGGTGTGAGCTGCCACTTGCCCGATAAGGATCTCTGGGCTGGTACCGGCGAAATTGGGCAGGCTGTGGTGTTCCGCCAGCCAATACCTTTGGTAGCCTAGTTTTTCAACCGCGACGGCGAGAGCGATGGTGTCGCGTAGCGCCTGGCCTGCAGATTCGCCGGTGCGCACTGGCGACTGGTCCACGACGCTAAGTTCAAGTTTCTGACTCAAAGGAAAACCTCGATGTGCCATTCCAGACTTTGGTTCTCGGACCACTCTTCTTGGGAATCGCCGGGAAGCTGGTGCTTATAAGTATACAAGCTACGAGTAANAAGAGAGGAAAATCAGTTATGAAAATCAACTGAAGATTCTATTGCACACCCCATTTGGGGAGCATATAATTCCCGATGAATGAAGTCTCGGACCTGGATTTTATGCCGTTCCCTGAGCTGGAAAGCCTGGGGAGTGGCTTTTTTTTGCTCTTCGGCACTCCTAGTGGCTTGCGGCGCCGGAACGACTGACATCGACGGTTCCAGTACGGTCTTTCCAATATCTGAAGCGATGGTCGAAGACTGGGGTGATTCCATCGGCGGTTCTGCTCGTTTGGTGATAGGAATATCTGGGACCGGCGGCGGCTTCAAGAAGTTCTGCTCGGGCGATATCGATATNAACGATGCCTCCAGACCAATCAAGGCCAGCGAAGTAGAGAAGTGTGCTGACGAAGGGGTTGAATTCATCGAACTCCCGGTGGCCATTGACGGGCTAACCGTTGGAGTGAACCCTGACAACGACTTCGTGGAGTGTGTCACTATGGATGAACTCCACATCATGTGGCGACCGGAGGCCGAAGGGGAGATCCACAGTTGGAACCAGGTTCGGCATGAATGGCCCGAAGAAGATATGCGCCTTTACGGCCCTGGCGTAGACTCAGGGACCTTCGACTACTTCACAGAAACGGTTAATGGTGAATCCCAGGCTTCACGAGGCGATTTCACCTCCAGTGAACGGGATAATGTCTTGGTGCAGGGAATCGCCGGTGACAAAGGCAGCTTGGGTTACTTTGGCTATTCGTACTTCGTAGAGAACCAGGCCAAGCTGAAGATGGTAGGTGTAGATGCTGGCGACGGCTGTGTCTATCCTACTGACGAGACCATCAACAACGGGACTTACTCTCCCCTGTCACGGCCGCTGTTCATCTACGTTAGCAAGGAGTCCTGGGCTAAGCAGGATGTGAAAGACTTTGTCAGCTATTACGTTAGTTATGAAAGAGCTGACTTGCTAAAAGAACTAGGCTTTGTCCCTTTTCCGGACGTGGTGCACGACTTGGTGCTGGACCGTTTCCAACGCGGTCTGACCGGGACGATCTTTGGTGGTGCTAATCCCGAGCACGGTACCGTTGAAGAGATACTCTCTGCTAACCAGTAACTGGTGATTTGAAAGCGTAGGACCGCAGACCTAATTTAGGAGCACTATCGGCATTGGCTAGAAACTCGGTGGGACCAGCGTTGGGTCAGGCGGCGCCTGGCGCCTGGAGGAAACATATTCCAGAGCGGGGGATAGCGCTGGTCCTGTTCCTGTCAACGATNCTGTCGATTCTGGTGACCGTCGGAATCATAGCTGTCCTACTATTTGAAGCGGTNAAGTTCTTCGGAGAAGTTTCGTTTTGGGAGTTCATAACTGGGACTCGTTGGACCCCTTTATTCTCATCCAAGCAGTTTGGCGTTCTGGCGTTGGTGGCGGGTACAACTTTGACAGCGGCGTTGGCCATGCTGGTTGCACTGCCGTTGGGCTTGTTGAGCGCCATATATCTCAGCGAGTACGCCCCTGAAAAAGTTAGGCGGCCCGTGAAGCCGATCTTGGAAGTCCTGGCTGGGATTCCGACTGTGGTGTATGGGTATTTCGCTCTGTTGTTCGTCACGCCGATCCTCAGGCAGATATCCGCGGACATTTCAGTTTTCAACGCGCTAAGCGCCTCGATAGTTATGGGAATCATGATCCTACCCATGGTTTCCAGTCTTAGCGAAGATGCCATGAGGTCTGTGCCCAGAACGCTGCGGGAAGGAGCTTACGCACTGGGATCCACCAAGCTNGAGGTTTCGACCCTAGTGGTGGTACCGGCGGCCCTATCAGGGATCGTGTCGGCGTTCATATTAGCGGCCTCTCGAGCCATCGGTGAGACAATGATCGTTACCATAGCCGCTGGACAGAACCCTAACTTCACGCTCAACCCGTTTGTCCCAATCGAGACCATGACGGCGTACATCGTTCAGGTCAGCCAGGGTGACGCCCCGGCTGGGTCGATCGAGTTTAAGACCATCTTCGCTGTTGCCTTGCTGTTGTTCTCCATCACTCTGGTGATGAACCTGTTGAGCCAGTACGTGGTCAGCCGGTTCCGAGAGGAGTACGAGTAGTGGCCGTGATATCTCAGACCGAGTTCCAGCAGAGGAGGGCCCGCCGCAAATGGTTAGGCCGCGTCTTCCACGGTTTGTGCNTGCTTTCAGTGGTCATCGCGCTCGGCTCGCTAGCGGTGCTGCTGGTCTACCTGTTAGTTCAGGGTGTAACCAGGATCGATTGGAGCTTCCTTACAAGTTTTGCGTCACGCCATCCGGACCAGGCCGGGATCAAGGCAGCNATGTTAGGCAGCATATACGTTGTCATTATAGCCGGAGCTGTTGCATTCACTTTGGGNGTTGCGACCGCCCTTTATCTCGAGGAATACGCGGCCCGGAGTAGATTCGCCAGNATNGCCAAGATCAACATAGCGAACCTGGCTGGTGTCCCGTCCATCGTCTATGGACTCTTGGGCCTGCAGATATTTGTGCACAGCCTACATCTCGGAAATAGCGTGCTCGCTGGCGGTTTCACGCTGGCATTGTTGGTACTGCCCATAGTGATAGTGGCTGCAGGAGAAGCAGTCCGTTCTGTGCCACCATCGCTCCGGGAAGGCTCCTACGCTCTAGGCGCAACCAGGTGGCAGGTTATATGGCATATGGTGATCCCTCAGGCATTCCCTGGTATATTGACGGGGGTGATTCTGGCAGTAAGCCGGGCCATCGGCGAGACGGCGCCATTGATCGCCATGGGCGCGCTGACCTTTGTGCCGTTTACACCTGACAGCCCTCTCAGCCGGTTCACGGTTCTACCCATCCAGATATTCAATTGGACCTCCAGGCCCCAGGCAGGATTCCACGAGGTTGCCGCTGCCGGTATAATCGTGCTTCTGGTCATACTCCTAGTGATGAATGCAGGAGCGGTGATTCTCCGCAACCGCTTCCAGAACAAATGGGAATGATCATGGCCCAGCACCATGATATGTCTGTTGCGAAACTGAAGGTATAAGAGAGAAGTTTGCAAGACCAGGATTTCATACTCCAGTCTCGCGGGCTAAGCGTCTATTACGACTCTACAAAAGCCGTTACGGACGTGGACCTCGATGTGGCGCGCAATCGCATCACGTCGATCATTGGCCCGTCTGGCTGCGGTAAGAGCACACTCCTGCGGTGTTTCAACCGGATGAACGACCTCATACCCTCNGCCCGTGTGGAAGGACAGGTATTGTTCGACGGCCTAGACCTCTACGGGCACGACGTCGATCCCACTGAGATTCGATACGAGATCGGTATGGTCTTTCAGCGGCCCAATCCGTTTCCCAAGTCCATCTATGACAACGTGGCTTTTGGCCCTCGCATCAATGGTTTCCAAGGTGATATCGATGAGATAGTGGAGAGATCCTTGGTGCGTGCAGCCCTATGGGATGAGGTCAAAGACCGGCTCAAATCGAGCGCTTTGTCACTTTCCGGGGGCCAGCAGCAGCGGCTTTGCATCGCCCGAGCTCTGGCCGTGGAGCCCCGGGTGATTTTGATGGACGAGCCCTGTTCTGCCTTGGANCCCATCGCCACTTTGGCAATAGAAGAACTCATGCGCGAGCTATCTGAGGATTATTCGATCATCATAGTCACCCATAACATGCAGCAGGCGGCCCGGGTCTCTCACTACACTGCGTTTCTGATGGTTGAAGAGGCGAGGATCGGCTTCCTGGTTGAGTTCGGCGAAAGCCGCCAGTTATTCACCAACCCAAAGGACGAACGGACAGAGGCTTATATCACCGGAAGGTTCGGGTAAGCAAAGGGGTATTATGGTTAGAGCTGACTTCGATCGGAGCCTTGAGGAGCTTCAGGGCGATCTCGTCGGACTTGGAGAGATGGTGGAAAAGGCCATCCTCAAGTCCATGGATGCCCTTGAACGTCGAGACTTGACTGTTGCTTATGAGGTGATTACTGAAGACGAGGAGATCAACGAGAAGCGGTTTGAGCTGGAGGAGAAATGCATCGACCTTATAGCCACCCAGCAGCCTCTGGCAGTTGACCTCAGGACGTTGCTGGCCGTGCTCCACATCGCCGTTGAATTGGAGAGGATGGGAGATTATGCCGAAGGCATAGGTAAGATCTGCATGATCATAGGCGACGATGAAGAAGCCCTGGCGCCTCTGCAACTCCCTCAGATGGCTGAGAAGGGAATTGCCATGCTGAGGGGAAGTTTGAAGTCGCTGGTTGAAAGAGACACAGACCTGGCCAACGATGTCTGGGATTCGGATGATGGAGTAGATGCCCTCTATGATGAGGTCTGCCATCAGATATTCCTTGACATGGGCGAGAATCCCAAGGCCATCGAGGCCTCAACCCATTTTCTGTGGGTTGCCCATGATCTTGAACGCATCGCGGACCGAGCCACCAATATCGCTGAGAGAGTGATTTTCATGGTCACCGGCAAGGTCGGTCGTTATACACCTCCTGACAAAGGGAATAGCGGCTGAGTTTCAGGCCAGGCCGCCTGCCTAGATCGGGCTGGCTTTTTCTATCCGTTAACAGATATGTGCGGTATAATTNTTTCGCGTTGATTGAGTGTGAATGNATGTGTGNTTGGTGTGGTGGATGTAGGCAGGTCGGCCTGCCGGGGTCACCCCTTGAAGAAGAAATAGCCCAAAACAATGGCACCCAGCACCTATGCAAGACAAGTACCAACAAGAGATCGAAGAGATTCTTAAGAACGCGGGTGAAGTAGCGCCCGAAGGTTCCAGCAGAGAGACGGTAAAACCCCTGGAAGACCGTCCCCGGGCGGTGCGCCAGGCGGCAGAAGCGAGTCGGCCTGCCCCCTCTTTCTCGGCCAAGGGACGCTGGCCTACTGTAACTCCAGGCAAGATTCTGATGACGGGCTTGTTGGTCTTCATCGTCACAGCTTTGCTGCAGATTTGGGTTTTGGTCTGGGTTGGGCTGGCGATGTTGGTATTCGGCTATCTCCTATTTTTCATCACGCCTAGGAATATCTCAATGGAGAAAAGGTGGCGTGGAGAGTCCATAGAGGATGTGCCAGAATCCCTATGGGATAGGTTTAAACGCTGGATAAAGAGCTGAGAATGGTTACGGTAGGATGGAGTGGAACAATCAAGAGAGATAAAAGGCGGCCATCGGCCGCCTTTTTTTATTGATGTGGTTATTTAGAACTTAGTCTGTTTCGACGTGATCAGGGTTTAGCCGCTTGGCCATCGCGAGGACCAGATTTCCCATGTGAGGGTGGTCGGGCTCGACATCCACCCTCAACCCTGCCTCGATCATTCGCTTGGTGCAGACTGGACCTACTGATGCCATGACCATACTCGGCTTAGCTAAGGAGGCGCGTAGGGCGTCTTCTCTACCTGCTTGGGATGCTATGGACAACAGATTGGCGATTTGGATCTGGCTAGTGAAGGCAAAGGCGTCGATCTGCCCGCCTTCCAGGGCGTTGATTAGACCCAACACTGGTTTGACGTCTTCCGCTAACTCCCACTTATAGAGGGTTACTTCTCGAACGGTTGCGCCGCGCTCTTCCAGGGTCTGCGTGAGCAGCTTATTGGGCCCGCCGTAGGCCTGGACCACCACTTCTTGACTGGTCAGGTCAAGTTCACTGATGGCGTCGATGAGGTCATTGGAGGTGAACGGTTCCGGGGGCATGTGATCTATGTGAACTTTGTTGCGGCGGAGNACCGCAGCCGGTTTGGGGCTGCGTGCTATAACGGTGATAGACTCCAGGGCTTTTAGGATTTCGGCCGTTCTATCCTGGGAAGCCACGCTGTCGAAGAAAGTTTTGGTACCGACTCCGGTCTGGAAGACCATCACCTGCACTCTTCCGGCGCAGAGGTCGTTCACCAGCTGTATAACCTCTGGGGTGTCGCCGAGATGGACTTCCTGCAGCACCGGGGCTGCAAACGGTGTTCCGCCATTACGCTCAATCAAGGCCCCCATCTCAGAGAGCATGCGGGCCTCGACGTAAGCGATGGTTTTTCCTGCTAGTGAGGGGTTTCCCGGGGAAGCCAAATTAATGACGCTCTTTCCAGATTAAACCGCGCACTCGCCTTCACCCCGTTCCAGCTTGTATTGGTTGGTGCGTTCCCAGTCGATGTACAGGTCTGAGCCGGCAGTGGCCTCAGCGGCATCTTGCTCAGCNTTTTCGGCTACTGCAGTGACCTCTTCCAACCCAACNCGGTCCAAGAACTGGTTGAACCTTTCGCCATCGGAGCGATTGTCCTTGTAGTAAGAGACAACCTCTTTCAGGACGCCAGGGACGGACTTGGCTGGAATCTTGATCCTGGGNATCCTGGTACCGATGCGAGAGTCCTGGACGTTGACGTCGCCGTAGTTTCCGCCCAAAAACATCTCGTAGGCGGGAATCTGCTCTCCGTCGGGGCCTTTGGTGGCCGCGCCGTGGAAGCCGATGTTAGCGATGTGNTGGAGGCCGCAGCCGTTGGGGCAGCCGCTCATCTTGACCCGGATGTCATTGACTCCCTCATCCTCGAGCAGCCCGCTCCAGCTTTGAATCTCATCTTTCAATGCACCAGCAAGACCCATAGAGGCGGTGATGCCCAGTTTGCAGCTGTCCGTGCCCGGGCAGGACACAACGTTGCTGATGGAATGGGCGTCAGATTCTGCCAGGTCAATCTTGACTAGTTCGCCCCAGACATCGTGGAGCATGTGCTCCGGTACGAATCGGAAGGCCAGGTTCTGTTCTTGGCTGGTCCGAGCTCGGCCTCCTGTGTATTTGCGCATGATGTCAGCTAGGGAATGGAACTGACTGGCNGAAATGTTGCCTCGGTCCGGCTTGACGTGGACGATGTAGTAGCCTTCCTGCTTCTGGGCTTCGACGTTGGTCTTGCGCCATTTGGCGTAGTCTCCACCGCCGTTTCCGTTGGCGCCGTTGGAGGATAACGCTGGGGGATTCTCCTTCATCATCTCGTCAACGTTCATCAATGGCTTGGGGTCTATCGGGCCTATCTTTTCTAGTTCGGCTTCAACTAGTGTTTTGAACTCGTCCAGACCGATACGGTCAACCAGCACCTTGAGGCGGGCCATCATGCGGTTTTTNCGCAGCATATCGGCGTTGTTGAAGACGGTGAACACCGCAAGGGCCAGTCGGAGGTAGTCTTCCTCGGGAAGGAATTCGTAGAGGGGTTTGGCCAACCGNGGCATGATGGATGTGCCGCCAGCAACGAACACCTTGAAGCCACGCTTCTCCACGCCGTTCTCGACCCTGATCTGAGAAACGTAGGTGAGGTCTTGGATGGCGGCGGCGACGTGGTCGTGGTCATCGCATCCGGTGAAAGCGCTCTTGAATTTGCGGGGGAATGCCTGGGTTAATGGGTGCCGTACCGCGAACCTTACGAAAGCCGCTAGGTAAGGTGTCGGATCGAAGACTTCAGATGCGCAAACGCCTGAAGTCGGCGAACCTACCACGTTCCGNACCACGTTGCCACAGGCTTCCCGAGTGCTCAGGCCGGCTGAACCTAGCAGCCTCAAGCCATCAGGGCACTGGTCCAGTGGGACGTGGTGGAACTGGAAGTTCTCCCGGGTGGTGATGTGTCCCTTACCGAGAGGGGCGTATTTGGTACTGAATTCGCCCATGGCGTCCATCTGTTCCGGGGTGATGATACCGCCGGGTATCTTCACCCGAATCATCTGAACGTCAGCCTGGCGCTGGCCGTAAACACCTTGCTTCAAACGGAAGGGTGTGAACTCCGTATTTTCCCTCTCGCCGGCGACGAACGCCGCCGACTCTTCCTCCAACCTCACNATNTCGTCTTCCATGAAGGGAATGATGCTTTGGGTATTCTTGGAAAGCTCTAAGCTCTTTTCGTAGATGCTCTCCGGAGTCGCCGCTTGGGTGGTTGGNTGATCGGCCGAGGTATTGCTACTCAACTTCGTTCTCCTCCAAATATCTGGGCAAATAAAAAACCCACCCGTTCAATAACGCGGTGGGTTCAAGGGTTCCTAGTGGTGTTTTAGTTAACGCAGAAGGCTACCTGTTCCCTATGTAACAGATACAAGTACAACAAGACGCGCAGGGGGTACCGTTCACCTCTAACATTGNAAGTGAGTGTACTCTCGCCTCTATGGGCTGTCAACAGACACGCGTAGATTCGGAAGAAAGTGCAGTATTTGCATGCGGCGACTATGCCTGTATAGTCATCGGGGAATAGACGCAGTATCTCGGAGAAAACGGAGCCATGAAATCGACGGCTGATGTAGTTATNGTAGGCGGAGGCGTAGTTGGCGCCAGCATCTTGTTCAACCTTGGCCGATTGGGCGTGACCGACACCTTGCTAGTGGAGAAAGATGTGCTTGCCTCGGGCTCTACCGGAAGGTCTCAAGCGATCTGCCGGATGCATTATTCCAACCCTGTAACCGCTGCCATGGCTTGGGAAAGTCTGGGAATCTTCACTAACTTCAACGAAATAGTGGGCGGAGAGTCTGGCTTTGTGGAGACAGGTTACCTGGTGGTGGTGAAGGAAGAAGACAGCGCGGGCCTGGCCCATAACGTTGCGATGCAATACGGATTGGGCATCGACACCATGCGGATAACAGCCAAGGACCTGGAAGACATAGCGCCGATGGTGTCGGTATCTGAAGATGAATACATGGCTTGGGAGCCTCTTTCNGGTTACGCGGATCCTTATATGGTTACAACGTCTTACGCCAAGCGGGCTAGAGAACTTGGGGCTGAGATAGTGCTCCGAAACGCTGTCACAGAGATTGAAGTTTCAGGCGGACGCGTCAAGGCCGTGGTGACTCCGGAAGGCCGAGTTGAGACCCCCGTGGCAGTGGTTGCCGCAGGGCCATGGTCCAAGGAAGTTCTGGGTAAGGTCGGAGTTGATGTGCCTTTGGTTCCAGTGCGTCATCAGGTGGCGTCCCTCACCCGGCCCGTCGACGAGTTGCCAATGCATCCCACGGTTGGTGACATCGCTCAGTCTTTCTCCTTCCGGCCAGACGGGAACTCGTTGACTATGATGGGCTTCGGGGACGATGAGGAAGTCGGTGTGGATACCTACAACGAAGGCGTGGACATGGACGTTATGGCAGACGCTTTGGAGCGCCTGACGCGCCGGATACCAGCCATGTCGGAGGCTTATTTCCGGGGCGGATGGTCTGGGTTGTTCACGACCACACCGGACTGGCACCCAATCTTGGACGCGGTCCCAGGGATAGAAGGCCTCTATTGCGCGATCGGGTTTAGTGGCCACGGTTTCAAGCTCTCGCCGATGATTGGGGTGACCATGTCTGAACTGATAGTCGAAGGCGCGCCGGAAACCTTGAACATCTCTCCGCTTCGTTTCAGCCGGTTCGAGGAGGGTGATCTTTTGGAGTCGAGCTACCGCTACCGAGTCCTGGCCTAACCGGCACAGCCGGAGGCAGTTGGCATTCTGTTCAAGATAGTTAAGCGATTATTTCTGTTCTCAATGGTCGCCTTTGTGCTGCTTGGAGCGGCCCATGGCAGTGGTAGTTTTTCTCATGCTGACGCCGCTATAGCTCCCCACAAATACAACCTGTTTCGTTGGGAAGTGGACAATTTCCCAGACAAATGGGTGAGAAAATTTCAAGATCTCTTGCCTTGGAACTCGGTAGATTCTAGGGAAGTCCGTATTGTCTACGCACAAGAATTCTTCGATCTGATCGCCGAGATTCGCGAGCTGGAACGCGGGCCGAAGTCNGTAGGAAGCAACCAACGTATCAGTGAACTGCGGCAACACCGCATGGATTTGCAGCCGGATGTTGAAGAGACCATCGAGTCAGAGATCAGTTCCATCCTTGTCGAAGAAGGGTTCTCTTCGCGGATAGGAGTCATCTTCCCACCGGTAGACACTGTGTTCGCTGAGTCTCCAGGGGTGTTGATTATCTCACCGCGGGACCGTATCGACCAGATAAGTTCCACACTTCTCAAACCCGGAATATCGCGAGAGACCCGAGAGGAATTGGAAGACCTTATATTCCGCGAAGAGGGGGTATCAGCGCTCATAGTGAGCACAGGAGGAGTAGCGACCTATCCCAGTGTGATTGCCACTTCGGGCAATTTACTTGATGCCCTGGCGATCGTAGCCCACGAATGGTTGCACCATTGGTTCTTCTTCCAGCCTCTTGGCCAACACTTTTGGGACAATGCTGACATGATGACGCTGAACGAGACCGCAGCCTCCATCGGCGGTGAGATCATCGGAGACCGGGCGTTCACCGCGATGACCGGAGAGATAGTGACTCGCGAGCTTTATCGAGATTTAGAGGGCCCNGGCGCATTCGACTTTAACGAGGTGATGCGCGAAACCAGACTGACCACTGAAGCGCTGCTGGGTCAGGGCAAGATTGAAGAGGCCGAGTCCTACATGGAAGAGCGGAGGCAATTCATAGCCCACAACGGAATTTTCATTCGNAAGATCAACCAGGCGTTCTTCGCCTTTCACGGATCCTATGCGACCGGTGCCGCCTCGGTTAGCCCCATCGGGGACCAGCTCGAAGAGCTTCGCGGCCAGGTTCAGACATTGGAGGAATTTCTTAAGACCGTAGGGGAGTTTGACCAGGTTGAAGACTTGGCCGATTACTTAAGGTCAGGTAAACCCGACTAACGACCTGGAGAATGGATCGAACTTAGATATCAGTAAGAGTATCGGATTTACGATCATTCGTCGGCCTAGTCACTCCTCCGAATGACAATTTTGAGGCAGGGTTTCTTTTTTGGTGGAAATTACTCACTCCTATTGATATGAATCTAGCCGCTCAACAGTTTCTGAGTACGGTTTTTGAGGATGTCCTCTGCTCGAGAGACGATCTCTCTGAGGATGTAAGACGCCGGCTCGATGGAACTGATCAGTCCGGAGGCCGTGCCTGCTCGGATTGGAGCAGTGGTGGCGTCGCCTGAGGCGGATGCCGAGGCGACGTCCTCTCTCAATTCGTTCTGGTGGGCCATCATCTCTTGCTCTCTTCCGTGCCAGGTGTCGGTGAAGGAGTTTTTAATGACCCGNTCGCCGACCGTATCNACTGGAAACGGGGCGTCTGTGACTAGGTCGTAGACCTTGGTTAGAACCGTATCGTCAGCGTCGGCCAATATCACCTGGCCTTTAAGCCACTCCGGACCGGCCCATTCTAGGCTGGCCACGAACCGTGTGCCGATCCAAGCCCCCTCTGCTCCCAGCATCAGAGCACTGGCCAGACCAGGGCCATCTGCGATTCCACCAGCAGCCACAACTGGGATGTCCCCGGCAATCTTAACCACCGCGCGGACAAAAGACATAGTTCCGAGGTAGCTGGTATGGCCGCCAGCCTCGTTTCCCTGGGCAACGATCACGTCTGCGCCGGCAATGACAGCCTTCTTGGCGTCGNCCATCGTCTGAACTTGCGCAAAGACTTTGACTCCGCTGCCTTTGGCCTGCTCTATGAATGGTGTTGGGTCGGCGAACGAATGGCTGATGGCGTCTACTTTGGCCTCCAAGGCAGCATCGATGTTCCTCTCCATACTTGTAGCAGAGGAGATGAACCCGACACCAAAAGGCTTGTCAGTCTTTTCTCTGACGGCCTGTATCTGCTCTTTGAGCCATGAAGGATCAGGGGTCAGAGTAGCGCCGATCATGCCGAAGGCGCCAGCCTTTGAGACGGCGGTGGCCAGTTCGGAAGTAGCAGTCCCGGTCATGGGCGCGTTTATTATTGGAAAGTCTATGTCCAGAAGCGAACATAGGCTTGTAGTTATCATGGCGTTCCTCCTGAAGGTCAGTTGATGCGAGGTGGGGCCTCAATCTTGGCCTTCCCATACTGCTGAGGAAAGGCGGAAAGAGGACTTGTTGATTCGGCTAAACCCAGGGCGAGCGTTTGGATCGGTCTTTTTGGGATGTGGCGCCAGATAGGCCCTGCTGTTCCAGCGAGTCGATAAGCATTCGCCTGAAGACACGGCGGTCGCCGGTATTGACCACTGCCTGTTCGTGAGACTCAGAGATTGCCACGGGGTAGCCCTGGCCGCGCCGGCATTGGTCCCAGACCAGGCTGTGGGTCAAAGAGAGCAGCGTCTCGCTTTTGGCTACCCATTGCGGTACCTCGACTCGGCCGATCTCCTCTCCTGCGTTCACATAGAAGAAGTAAACTTTGTTGGATTCGTCGTAAGAATCCCTGGANACCGATGAGTTGGTCTTGTAGATCGGAGAGCGCCAGCCAGGATCAAGTAGTCGCTCGAACAGGTCGCGGTCCAGAAAATCGTTTGCGTTGTTGCAGGGTTGCTGGGCNGAGCGGCGGTTGTTGCACGACTGTGTGCAGGTGTTGACGTCATTGGGGCAGAGCGAGCAGCGTACGGCGTTGAGGGTTTCGGCGCTCCGTGGATATGAGACGTAAGCAGCCAGAGCCACCGGTCGNGTTTCGGACATCTTCTCCAGTCGGCGCATCGCTGGAATCAAACCGCCGCCGATGATTTCGTCTTTCACGTATTGAGGATAGGCCTGGCCTGACAAAGGCCACATCACTAGAGAGCCGTCCACTAACCCTAACACAGGCAGGTCGGTCGGGCATTGTTCCACGGTGTCAGCCAGTGTGTCCAATTCTTTGATGGTACGGACCAAGCCAAGCACTGCCCCGCTTATGGATTCTTCTTGGTTTCGGTTAACAGGGTTCGAGATATAGAGTTCTTNTTGGTTCACGGCTAGGTGAGGATGGCTGAACATGGTGGCGTCGGGGCAGCTNCCGTAGGTTAGGACGCAGCCGCCGAAGTTAAGCAGATAGCAGGCAATGGGAAGGTGTCGGTCCACATCTATGTGGGAGCCGTCAACCGCTGCCACTGCCCAATCGTTGGGAGGTTCGGCTGGCGGGTAGGCACCCAACAGGGATTCAAGGACCTCGGCTGCCAGGTAAGGGCGCTGCTTGGTGTCGCAGGTCTTCTCCGTTGCGGTCTCTCGATCAACTCTTGAGGCGGCGTTTATCAGGGCCGTAAGGCGTTCTTCGCGGGCCTGACTATCGCCCAGAACCGACTGGGTAAGTTGGTCTAGTTGGAGGACCGTCTGTCCCATATCCAGTCCCAAGATATTTCACCTTTTACCTAAGTGTGCGTTCATCACCAGTTCTGCGCGTAATCTGCTGCTGGTCCATGTGCTCCAACAGCGGGAGGATGTANTTGCGGCTGGTATTGAACATGGTCCGGGCCTCGGCGACAGTGATATTGCCTTGGTCCTTAAGGTGCTGGACGATGCGCTCAGTCATCTCGCGGTAGGCACCGGCATCGAAGATCACTCCGTCTCCGACCCGGATGATCTTGCCCTGGTCGATGAGGACGCTGAGCAGTTCGGCGTTGACCTTATTTTCGCTNGGAGGAGAATAGGGGTCTTCCTGTAGCGAATTCAAGTAGGCCGAGGCTTCTTCTTCCATATTTGAAGTCAAGGTTATCCTGTGGTTGGGCAGGCGCAGCGATTGCCGTTCATCAACAACCGTTCCTTCAGCAACTAGCCGGGTAAGCGCCCTCTGGTAGACAGGCTGTGACATGTCCAATCGGCTGCGTATCTCTTGTGTGGGAACGCCTTGGCGCAGAGGATACTGGGTGTGGTNAAGCTGCAGAGCCGAGGAGACTTTACTCTTGAGAATCGCCCAGCCTTGGCTTGAATATACGACGGCGTCCGCATCGGTGCTGAAATCGCCTAGGCTTATCAGGTCGCCGTCTTCGGCGAGCTCGGCGACTCGCTCCAATACTTCTTCCCGGGATAGGTTCGTACGCTGAGATAGAGAGGTCAGGTTACAGGGGCCCCATTGTTCGGCGACACTGAGGATAATGTCCTCTCCGGTGCCTTGGTCCAGGGTCATCATACGTTCGACCACGTCGTCGTCGAACCGCCGGTAACGCCGCCTGGGGTTAGGGTCGACGATCTGTCCACCTCCTAGGGTATCCTCAGACGAGCGAATCACGAAGAAGTCGCCTTTGACTACCGGCAGCGGTTCTTCCAAGAGGATCTGGACCCACCCTTCTTGTCCGGCGACCAGCCCGTCGGCATCAAGCAGGCGGACACGGGCCGAAGCCTCGCTTGTGAACAAGTGGAAGGTAACCCCCTGGTTGTGTTTCAGAGGATTGGGCGCGTTCTTGACCATGCGCAGGCGGGCGTCCACCCGGCGAGTGGGNTTAAGCCAGCCCGGGATGGTCAGAATCTCTCCGCGTTCGACTTCGTGCTTGGAGAGTCCGGAAAGATTGACTGCCAATCTCACGCCGGGATCGGTAGCATCAACCTTGGTCTTATGGCTCTGGAGNCCCCTGACCCGGGCCCGTTGTCCTGATCCGGCTAGCTCTATCTCTTGGCCTACGGTCAGAGTGCCGTCAATGAGAGTACCGGTGACCACGGTACCGAAACCAGAGATGGTGAAGCACCGGTCTATGGGCAGGCGGGGACGCCCCAGGTCTTTTCGGGAGTCTGTTTCGTTTAGGATGTCGTCGATTTTGGCTTTCATCTCGTCCATGCCTTCGCCGGTGTAAGAGGAGACGCCTACCATTGGGCAGCCCTCGAAAGAGGTGCCCTTCAGAGTGTCTTCCACTTCAGCTTTGACCAACTCCACCAGCTCGGCGTCTACGAGATCGGTTTTGGTGATCACCACCAGCCCTCGGGTTATTTGGAGGATGTCCAAGATGGCCAGNTGCTCTCTGGTCTGGGGCATGACGCTTTCGTCGGCTGCAACGACGAGTAAGGCGAGGTCGATGGCGCCGACACCAGCCAGCATGTTCTTGATGAACCTTTCATGGCCAGGCACGTCGACGATGCTGACATCCCGACCGCTTGGCAAGGTCATCCAGGCGAAGCCTAGGTCAATGGTCATCTCCCGGGCTTTCTCCTCCGGAAAACGGTCGGGGTCAATGTCGGTCATCGCTTTGACCAAAGTGGATTTACCGTGATCCACATGGCCGGCGGTGCCTATTACGTACATTGCGAAACGCCTCTAACAGGGATGGGTACAGGATAGCACCAGGGCCCGAAATCGAATAGCGGTCAATGACTGCTACTCCAAGAACCGGGTGAACGCTTGGTTGGCGATCAGGTAGGACGAGTTGGTGAGCTTAACGCGATTGCCATCGCGCTCGAGAAGTCCAAGGTCGATGCACTCCTGGATCGGAGTTTCGAACTTCTTGGCGAGGTCTAGTCCAGTTTTAGCGGACGCTTCGAATATATCTAGTCCGTCCAGCAGCCGTAGGCCAAGGAACATGGTCTCGGAGCAGGCTGTCTCTAGGCTGATATATTCCCAGCCACCAAGGGTGGGAACACCCTGTAGTACGGTGTTCACGAGTTCGGATACTGATTTAGTCTTTATTTCTGACCAACTTGCGGCCTTGGTGTTGTATTCCCGAGGTGAGAGGATGGTCCAGAACCGGTAATCGCCGAGGCGGGAGTGTGCGCCGGGTCCCACTCCAAGGTATGGGCCGTTCTCCCAGTAGACCAGGTTGTGTTCGCAGGAACGGCTTGGCAGCGACCAATTGGAGATCTCGTAGTGGTGGTAGCCGGCAGTGGCCAGTGATTCGCGAGCGTACTGGTACATGTCGGCGGCCAGGTCAGGGTCAGGTTCAGGTATNTGTCCGTGNTCTAGCCAGCGGTGCATGGGGGTGCCTTCCTCGATGGTCAGGGCATACAGTGAGATGTGCTCCGGCGCCAGTTCGATCAGGGAATCCAAAGTTTGGCTCCACTGGTCCATAGACTGGTTGGGCAGTCCATACATCAAGTCCAGGTTTACATTCTCGAAACCGGCTTGTCGTGCAGTCTTGAAGGCCTGGGTGGCTTCAGATGCTTGATGCCGTCGGCCCAGCAGGTTCAGAAGGTTGTTGTCTAGGCTCTGCACGCCGATGCTAAGNCGGTTGACGCCTTGAGCTAGGATTCCANCGCAGGCAGCTTCGTCTAGATCTCCTGGGTTGGCTTCTATGGTGATCTCNGCCTCCTTTTCCAACCAAAAGGTATCTTGGATCGAGGCGAGAATGTGTTCGATGTAACCCTGGGGCAGATATGAGGGAGTACCNCCGCCAAAGAAGATCGACTTGACTGCAGGATGGGCCAGAGTCTCGCCCCAACATTGGATCTCGGTGGTCAGCGCGGGAAGAAAGGGCTCAATCAGGTGCTCGACACCCTGGTAAGTGTTGAAGTCGCAGTAAGGGCATTTAGTCTTGCAGAAGGGGACGTGGACGTAGAGTCCCATTCCGGTAGCGGGTACGACTTGGCGGGCGTTACTCGTCGTCAATCAGCCTGCTTGAGCCGTCAACGACTTTATCGGGGTTTTTGTCTTCAGGACGGTTGGATTCCGGTGCTCGGCCCATGTGCTCGTCCACGATATGGGGTGGCGCTAGTTTGGTCAGAAACAGGATCGCCAGGCCCAGGATGATGAGGTCATCAAATCGCCCTATTCCGTATGGCAGCCGATCTTTTATCAAGTCGATGGGGGAGATTACATAAATCACGGACAGTGGGATCAGTGCNCGCAGAAAGATGGACACCCGTTTGTCGAACGTCAGTCGCCACACCAGGCGCGCGAAGGGAATCACTTTAGGGAGCAGGCGGGGAGCCAAGAAAAATATTAAGGGAAATGCCAATCTGTGGAACATGGTCACACTCTAAGCGAGTATTCTGTCTCGTTAAATTATAGGCCAAGGTGTGGTAACTTGAAACTGACTGGTTTCCATAACACTATCATGAAAACGAAGGCTGTTTGTTCTGAAAGATAAAGCCATCGTTGATGTTGGAGGGGTGAGAATGCCAAGGGCAAAGCGTCCCCAGACCGTCGGAGCACTCCGCAAGACCAACTACGAAGTTCTCCCTGTNCGTGAAGAGCTAAGAAAGAACCTAATCGCCAAGATTCGGGCCGAGGAGGTAGTATTCCCCGGCATCATCGGTTTCGAACAGACGGTCATACCTCAGTTGGAAAACGCCATACTGGCNGGGCAAGACATCATCCTGCTGGGCGAGCGTGGACAGGCTAAGTCTCGTATCATCCGAAGTCTGACCAACCTTCTGGACGATGTCATTCCCAAGATTGCCGAATGCGAAATCAACGACAACCCGTACGAGCCAATCTGTCAGGTCTGTCGCTACAAGGTGTCGGAATTGGGAGACAAGACGCCGTTGGAGTGGATTTCTAGGGACGAACGCTACTCAGAAAAGCTGGCTACACCGGACATATCGATNGCCGATCTTATCGGAGAAATCGATCCCATCAAGGTCGCCGAAGGGCATTACCTGTCCGACGAATTGGTGATTCACTACGGGTTGGTGCCCCGCACCAACCGGGGCATCTTCTGCATCAATGAGCTTCCCGATCTTGCCGAGCGTATCCAGGTTGGCTTGTTCAACCTGATGGAAGAACGAGACGTCCAGATCAAGGGTTACCGGGTGCGACTACCCCTAGACGTATTCGTAGTGTCGACAGCTAACCCCGAGGACTATACCAACCGCGGGCGAATCGTGACCCCTCTCAAAGACCGCTATGGTTCTCAGATTCACACNCATTACCCGCTGGATGCCAGAGACGAGATCGTAATTATGGACCAGGAGCGGACCAGGTTCCCAGAAGAGGACAAGCTACTGATACCAGATTATATGAAAGAGGTACTGGCGGAGATCACCACCCAGGCCAGGCTCAGTAGTGATATCAACCAGCGCTCTGGGGTAAGCGTCCGCGTTTCTATCTCCAACTACGAAACCATGTTGGGCAACGCCGTCCGCCGCGCCATTCGGAACGATGAGGAGTGGGCCTGCCCAAGGGTCAGCGATCTTGCTTATATAGTTGCTTCTTTCGCCGGCAAGATTGAATTGGAGACCTTTGAAGAAGGCCGTGAGTCCCGGCTGACCGAAGACTTGACGCGTCGTGCGGTGCTGCGAACCTTTGGCGGTTACTTCGAAGTCGATGAACTGGATGCGGTGGTCACATCTTTTGACCTGGGTAACCAGGCTGAGACCGGTAGCGAAAAACCAGCTGCCGACTACCCGGGACTGGTTAACAATATTGATGGCCTGGCCCAAGCGGTCAAGAAGCTGACGGACGATGGTCGCCCTGAAGCGATCGCTGCAGCGGTTGAGTTTATCCTGGAGGGTCTGCACCTCAGCCGCAAACTGAACTGTGATCGCTCCGGTGATGCTGCGACATACAAGCGGTAGTTCGACTTTGCCGGTGTGACGGTCACTGCTTGCCTTNAGCACACCCTGAACTTATAATTAGAATTAATGTTCTAATTTAATTGTGTTTCTTCGCTGTGTCATTAGGGAGGNCAGATGGCTGGAGCCGACGTTCAGGAAATTCACTGTAAGACCTTACTCAATAAGATTGATGTCCCTCGGTTTCCGTTCCGGTGGACATTGAACCCCTACCGGGGCTGCCGCCATGCCTGCACATACTGTTACGCAAGGCCTACCCACGAGTTTCTTGGCCAGGATGCAGGTCGAGATTTCGAGACGCGCGTCTTCGTCAAAGTCAACGCCGCCGAAGTTCTCCGTCAAGAGCTGAAACGCCAGTCTTGGCGCGGAGATCCCATTGCCATAGGCACCGCCTCTGATCCTTATGAGCCGGCCGAGGCCGAGTATGAGATTACTCGCCGCATCCTCCGCGTCCTTAGAGATTTCCAGAATCCGGTGTCCATAACCACCAAGGGTGTATTGGTGCGACGAGATGTCGATGTACTGGCNGAACTTAGCCAGGTCGCTGATGTCCATGTTAACTTCAGCGTCGGGACTATCAATGAGAAGGTCTGGAAGATGATGGAACCGGGAACCCCGAATCCCTTAGCCAGACTAGAAGCCATGCAGTATCTCGTGGAGAGCGGTGTTTCCGCGGGAGTGATGATGGCGCCTTTGCTGCCAGGGATATCTGATGACGAAGCGAATATCCAAGAGGTCGTGGCAGCCGCCTCCCGTCATAATGCCGAGTACTTGAGTGCTAACGTGCTCTACCTCAAACCAGGTTCAAAAGAATGGTTCATGCCCTTTTTGAAGGAAGCTTTTCCACACCTTAACTCAGGTTACAACCGGCTATACGCAAACAAAGCCTATGCGCCTGAGCAGTACACCAAGATTGTTTTGGATACGGTGAATCGAGTACGCCGGCAATGGGGTTTGCCAGACCGAGCAAAGGTCAAGGAAAATATGGAGCCTAGAGGCCAGCTGCAGTTCGCTTTTGCTGCCTAGGGCTAGCTGCACGGGAAATGCCAATCACTTGTCTTGGGCCCGGTCCAAGGGCGGCGTAGGTCATGCATTTACTGTGGGTAGACAGGACTTTTGTAACCAGTGGTTCGACAGATTTTATCTCAGCGTACCGCAGTCGTGGTTCACCACTAGCGAAACATGAGCTTGATTCCGGATCCGGGTACTACCAGTCAGACACTAGTACCGGGAGACGTTGATTTCGACCAATTTCCCTGTGATTAAGAAGATTACCCGCTCGGCGATGTTAGTGGCGCGGTCAGCGATGCGCTCCAAATCATGAGCGACCCATAATAGATAGGTTGCACGCTGGATGGTATCCGGATCCTGAATCATGAACAATAACAATTCCCGGTATACCTGGTCGTAGAGCTCATCTACCTCGTCATCTGCCTGACAGACCGCGTTGGCTTTCACCATATCCCGGTTCAGTAAGGAGTCTATGCTGTCGTTCAGCATATTGGTGGCCTTCTCGGCCATACGGGGGATGTCAATCAGCGGCTTTAGTGGCGGTGCATCTCCCATAGAAAGGCTGATTTTGGCAATCCCTTCTGCATAATCGCCCATCCGCTCTAGTTCTACCACTATATGTAGCAGGGCGATGATGGCGCGGAGGTCGCCGGCCATCGGTTGTTGAGTCGCAATCATGTCCGCGCAACGTTCTTCGATCTCGAAGCGTTTGTGGTCGATGTAGTCGTCGTCGTCGACCACTTCCTGAGAAGCGGTAAGATCCCGCCGTTTCAACGCGTCAACGGCTCGGTTGATAGACTTCCCCACAATTTTGGCAAGGGTCTCAACCTCTCCTTGCAGCTGATTCAGTTTTAGGTCGAAATCCTCTCTTGGCATGACCCTCTCCCACTAAAAACCTAGATGGGACGGACA
>NZUD01000065.1 GCA_002697005.1 Chloroflexota bacterium
GGACAGGTCAACCACACGCAGGTTCTGAAGCCCACGCACACGGCAGTATTGGTCGACCACGGCCATGGGGTCTGACGCAGGGCCCATTTTGCACGTGCCTGAC
Source organism: Chloroflexota bacterium (assembly GCA_002697005.1). Next base: position 104 of record NZUD01000065.1, read on the forward strand.
GTGTGCTGAGTGGTTGCTGTGTTCCGACGTAGCCAGATGTCCAGGGCGTCATCGGTGGCCATATCGGTGTCGGTAGGCGAAATCCGCCGCTCCACGATAGCCTCAAACGATGGGTGCTCCAGGAACTGAAGGGAAAGGTGGATGGCTTCCCGCATGCGCTGCCGGTCCCGATCAGTCTCGAAGTACCTGAATTCCAGGTGTGGCTGATCGCTTGGGTCGGCGGAGGTCAGTGTCAGCTCCCCAGCGCTATCGGCTAGCTTCAAGATACATGTGATGCGCATGCCCTGGGGATGGTCAGGGCTGCGGCCCTGCAACGGATCTCCCGCCCGCAGACCAGTGAACGATGAGGGGAATAGTTGCATGTCGTTCCGAGTGTCGGAGCCCTCTGCGGTGTAGCGCAGTCCGTTCTGGATGCGAGGCTCGATCGTGGCCAACTTGACCCCATCTTTAGGCTCAAGCTCCATGGTGACCAGAGGATGATCTCGCAGGTTCTGGCCGACGCCTGGCAGATCCTTCACCAGCGGGATGCTGTGTTCAGCCAAGTGGTTGGCCGGCCCCACTCCTGATAGCAGCAGTAACTGAGGCGATGCGATACCTCCGGCACAGAGAACTATCTCGGAACCTTCCACAGTGAAAGTCTCGCTGCCACTCTCAACCTCTACTCCTATGGCGCGGTCCCCATCGAAGAGCACCTTGTGGGCAAGAACGTTGGCTTTGACGGTGAGGTTGAGTCTGTGTCGGTTTGGGTTTAGGTAGGCTATGGCAGCGCTGGTCCGGATGCCATTGGGGTTGTTCATGGGCACGGGACCTGTTCCCGTAGAGTCAGGGTTGTTCATGTCGGGGTCTTCAGGGAACCCGGCGGCCAATGTAGCCTCGTGAAAAGCCTCGTTTACCGGCAAGAACTCTTCCTTCGGTAGCCGCCAGACCGGTATAGGGCCGTCGGTCCCGTGGAAGTCGTCACGTACGTTCTGGTCAGTTTCCAATTTGCGGAAGAAGGGCAGCAGATTCAGGAAACTCCATTCGTCGTTGCCTTCCGCAGCCCAGCTGTCGTAGTCTTCGGGAACTCCCCGGAGGAACACCTGGCCGTTCACCGAACCTGATCCGCCGATGACTTTGCCCCGCGCCACTTGCATGGGCACCTGCTGTTCAGGAGTTCCTTGGCCCTGATATGCCCAATTGAACGGTGAATCGATGTCACTAGCATTTTGACTGTAGCCCAGTTTCAGTTCGTCGGGCATGAGTTCTAAGTCTGGATAATCCGGACCGGCTTCCAACAGCAGTACGGAGCAGCCTGGGTCTTCGCTTAGGCGGGTTGCCAGTGTGCATCCGGCAGAGCCCCCGCCGACTATTACGACGTCGTACTTCATGTCATTCCTTATTCAAGTGTGGCGGCAGACTGCCCAAGTAGATTCATGGTGCGGTCTAAAGAGTGTACTTTGTCTTTTCCTGCGAGGACGGGAGAGGCCAATACTTCGGTGGCCCCTGCGGCAAATAGCTCCTGGATACCTTGAGCCACAATCTCTTCGTCTCCAGAGATGACTATGCCGTCGGCCATGGCGTCACTCCAGACACCGTTGGTCGCCTCCGGATAACCTGAAGCCACCATCATGTTTTGGTAGAAAGGGAGCCTGGGATGTCCGAACTGTTCCTTAAGCCCTGACCGAACCTCTTCAGGGTTTTCGTTGACACAGACTGCTGCGTGGGCGATTAACGGGGGTGCTGGCCGTCCAGCCTCTTTGGCGCCTTTTCTCATCGCAGGAAGTGCAACGTCTCGCAAGTAACCTGCCGGGCAGAGCCAGCTTATCGCTCCGTCGGCTATTCCTCCGAGGAGCTCGAAGGAACCCTTGCTCAAGGCTGAGCCCATAACCGCAACATCCAACGGTCCCGGGATTGTGGCGCGGGCCTGGTAATGCTTACCGTCAAAGTCTACGGAACCGTTTTGCAGCAGGTTTTTCAATATCTGGATATATTCCCGGAGATGACCCAGTGGAGCGTTGAAATCGATTCCCATCCCCTCTATGGTCGGGCGGTGGCTGGGTCCTACTCCTAATCGGAAGCGGCCAGGTGCCAGTTGCGCCACTACTTGCGCCTGAGCAGCCATGACCAGTGGGTGGCGGGGGTAGGTAGGGACGATGGATGTGCCCATCTTGAGATTGGTTGTGGACGCTGCTGAGGCGGCAAAACAGGTCATACTGTCTAGGCTGGCCCCGCCGGCGGTCATCCAGACTCCTTGTATCCCTAAGTCTTCGGCCTTTTGGATGTTGCCCTGGACTTCAGTGATTGTCGCGCCCTGCACCTGCACTCCAAGTATTTGCTCTGCCATTCTTACTCCGTGGAAGTTTTAGTTATCTGGGCTGCGCGGAAAGAGTAACTACCTGAAATGGTCGTCAGTTGCTGGCGAACATTAAGGGGACCATGGCTTGATAGGCCACGTCGTTGGCCATGCCCATCACCAGGCCAGCCCGGGCGTCGCGGAAATACCGTTCGATAGGGGACCTGCGGGCGAAGGCAGTGCCTGTGAAGCAGGTCATGAGGTCTGATGTAGTCCTGACCGCGGCCTCCGAACAGTTTACCTTGGCTTGCATGTACGGCAGATCGTCATCGCTTCGGCCTTCATCGAACACGATTGCGGCCGACAGCATCAATGCCCGGGCCGCTTCAATCTGTGTGCCTATCTCAGCCATGCGCCGTTGGTAGATGACATTGTCCAGCCGCCTGTGTCCGCTACGGTACTCCCTCGGCATCTCCTCCAAAGCGATCTCGTATGCACCGGAAGCGATTCCAAGATAGGCCGCAGCATAGGTCAGGCTGAGCATCGGTCGAAGGAGCCGGTCGGTGTCTTCAAAAATCGTGTGTTCCGAGCCCAGGAGGTTTTCTTCGGGCACGAATCCAGAGAATTTAACGGGTGAACTCGAGTTTCCGCGCATGCCGTGGCCGTCCCAAGGTTCTAGGATCTCCCAGTCAATTTTGTCTTCCTCGACGAAAAGCTTGGTGGCGCTTCCCTGGGGGGTGTTATCGCCGACTCGCGTTCTCACTTCGAAGTGGGTCACGTGTCCAGCCGAGGTCACGTATGCCTTACGTATGCCGTCCAACTGATACCCGCCGGAGACTTTCGTAATTGCAGCCAGAGTGTTTACAGGGGTCCAATCGTCACCTGCACCGGCCGATTCCCCACCCGCGGCGGCGGAGAATATCTCTCCGTTGGCCAAGGGTTTGACGAACTTCTCCACCTGGTAGGCCGTCGGTATTCGAGAAAGTATTTCCACGCCCTCTAAGTGCATTTTGTAGCACATGGCCGTCGAGGGACACTTCTTAGACAGTTCTTCCACTATCACGCAGGTAGTGACCATGTCTTCACCAAGTCCGCCGTGTTCCTTGTCCACCCTGAGGCCCCANAGATCCGCTTTACGGAGTGCTTCCAGGGATTCGGTTGGGAACTGGCCTAATCGGTCAACCTCCGCGGCGCGGTGGGCCAACTCTCTGGCGGCGATATCCCTAGCGCGTTCTTGCCAGTCTAACTGGTGCTTGCTCAGAGGGAAGTAGGCCATGCTTGCTCCTGGGCTGGGTTTCGGTGATNCATGGTAGACGCCTGGACTATAGGGCGGCACATCATACTCGTCAACATGAGGGCTANCACCNGCCGACNGTCGGCTGGTAGATCGCTCTTTGCATGCGCGTCAGGAATTGAGCCTGCAGCCCACCGAGGTTACAATCCTTGAATAAGGAAATGCGTATCCTAAAAGAGGTTTCATGAGCGCAACCCAGCACTGGACTGAGATGGTTAGGCTAGAACATGCCCAGTCGGACAGTATGCGTAAAGAAGACCCGCCCTCCGATTCATGGAGCAATTTTGCNCATCAGTTTCGNGCTGATCCCGGCCGGACTGACGACGCATTGGTTAACCATCTGCGCCGTTCCATAAGACCTGGTTTGGTGGTTATGGACGTTGGAGCAGGAGGCGGCCGTCTGGCGCTACCGTTGGCCCTAGATGCGGAGAAAGTAATCGCTATCGAGCCGTCGCCCAGTATGTGCCGGGTGTTGTGTGGCGTGGCCGAAGAGTTTGGCGTAACGAACGTCGAGATCGTTGAATCAGGCTGGCTTGAAGCCGACGTGACCGAGGCAGATGTAGCTATCTGCGTTCATGTTCTCTACGTCATCCGGNATATCGAGGCGTTCGTTAGGAAACTGGAAGAGCATGCCAGCGAAGTGATGGTGGTGATGTACCAGTCNCCGCCTCAATCCCAGATATATCCTCTGTGGGAATTGGTGCATGGCGCTCCCAGGTTTCCNCTGCCCAGCCTCCTTGAATTCTTAGATGTACTGGAGCAACTACGGATCAGACCTGACGTGCACGTAGTCCACACCGAACATAACCGTGGTTTCGAAAGCCTCAATGTAGCCAAAGATCAGTTGGCACGTCGGCTGTACGTTCTGCCTGAGACGGCCGAGATGGAACGTCTCGAAGCACTGCTACCTCGGGTTTTGGAGGAAAAAGACGGCAGATTCTCCATCAAAGGCGCCATCCGGTTGGAGCCCCGGGTGATTTCCTGGCAGCCCGGCGGCTAATGCCCGGCCCAAGGCTCGATTTCTTCTAACTTAGTCGGTTTCTTGTTNATGGCCAGTGCCCCGACCATGCCTGCCGCTGAGCCGAAGGAGGCCACCGCGAACGTCCAGTTCATGCTCAGATGGTCGGCTATTGCCCCGCCCACGGTAGGTGAGAAGGCACTGCCAAGGCCCGCTCCAACCGACATCAGCCCAAAGGCGGCTGCGGAGAATTGCACCGCTACGTAGTCTCCGGCAGCGGCGGCGCAGATTGTGTAGGCNGCCCGAAGCGTGAACCCCAGAAGTACAGAGGCGACGATGAAGCTAGCTATGCCTGGAAGCGCCGCCATTAGGATGAACGCTACACCCTGCAGCAGGAAAGAGTAGAAAAACGCTTGGCCTCGGCTGACTTTGTCAGACATCCTTCCCCACAGCACGCCGCTGGTCACGCTTAGTAGTCCGATCAGAACCACTAATTGCCCGGCTGTAGCGAGGCTGATGCCATTCTCCTGGGAAAGATAGACGCCGAAAAACGACGTGAAGATGTTTTGTGACCACCCCGAGTTGAAGGCGAGAAACGTGACCAGCCAGATCATGGGGTTCTTATAGGCTGCGATTGGCCAAGCGCCGTGTGCCTGGCTGGGACTCTGATGGACGCCAAGAACACCCTCGGGACTGGCTATAGGCCGCTCCCGAANGAACAGTAGAGAGATTGCTCCGATACCGATGGCCAGACCGCCGAACGTGAACCAGGCGTGACGCCAACCGTCATCAGCGTCACGTCCCACAAGCAGAGGCACCACAACTCCGGCAAAGATGAAGGCGAAGCTCCCTCCNGTGGCTGCCAGACCGGCGGCTAGGCCCCGGTCCTGTTGTCGGAACCAACGTGAAAGTAGACCCATCATCGGGGTAAGGGCCATACCGGAGCCAACGCCCATCAGCCCGGCGGCNAGTAAGACCAGAGGATAGATCTGAGAGAGGCCCAAAAGGATCATNGCTCCCCCTACNACTACAGACCCTGTTCCGATGATGAAACGGCTTCCGTAACGGGGAGCAATGGTCCCGGAGATTAGGGTGCTGGCCATGCGGACCATTGCCGTGAGGGTGATGACGAAGCCAGCCTTGGTGTGGGACAAGCCGAGGTCTACTTCCATGGACGGAAGCGTTAGACTGTGGGCGAATTGGGTGAACCCTGCACCCAAGTTGACCAGCATTCCGGTGAGCAGCATCACGCCTGTGTATGAGAACAACCAGTCTGGCCCGAGGTTCAACGGCTTATGGAGTCTCATCTAGCGTACAAAGCTGATCAACGGAGCCGTTGGGTTTTAGCGCAAGGGCCGGAAGAAGTCGCGGACATCCTCCACCAACCTGCCTGGTTCTTCCAATGCCGCGAAATGCCCGCCGGAGGGCATGACTGTCCATTGCTGCACGTTGTAAGAACGTTCGGCCCACTCGCGCGTCGGAACGCTTATTTCGGCCGGAAACACTGCGATGCCACAGGGGACCTCNATCTTTTCACCTTCGTTGAGGTTCCATGGTTTCCGCAGAGTCTCGTAGTAGAGTTTGGTAGACGATCCTATCGATTGTGTGACCCAGTAGATGGTGATGGTCGTGAGCAGCTCGTCTTTGGTGAACCGCTTTTCCACATCACCTCCNCAGTCGCTCCATGTTCGATATTTTTCCACGATCCAGGCAGCAAGCCCGGCAGGGGAATCGTTCAGACCGTATGATAGGGTCTGGGGCTTGGTGCCTTGGATGTGGGCGTAGCCACCTTCGGCGGCCTGCCAGTCTGCTCGTTTCTGGAGTAGTCCTTGCTCGGCTTCGGACAGCTCCCTCGAGCCTGGACCCATGTAGGGCGTTGGACGCGTGACTGATGTGGAGTGGATGCCTGTGACTTTATCGCCGTGGGCAAATCCTAGTTGGGCAGTAACGCTTGCGCCCCAGTCGCCGCCCTGAGCACCGAACCTTGGGTAACCTAGGTTTTCCGACATCAACTTTGCCCACATATCGCCGATGCTGAGTACGTCTAGTCCACGCTCGGCGGTGTGACCGGAAAACCCGTAGCCGGGCATAGATGGCACCACCACATCGAAAGCATCTGCCGGGTCTCCTCCGTGACCGGCTGGGTCGCTGAGTAGAGGGATGATTTTGTGCATCTCGAAGAACGTGCCGGGCCATCCGTGGGTCACAACTAGAGGCATGGGGTTTGGCCCTTTGCCTTTCTCGTGGATGTAGTGTATTTCCAGGCCGTCGACATCGGTCTTGAAGTGGGAGAATGAGTTGATCAGCTCTTCTTGGGCTCGCCAATCGAATTTGGTGCGCCAGTACTCCACCAGCTCTTTGACGTAGTCCAGATTGCTGCCGTAATCCCAACTGGTGCCCGGCAGCTCGTCCGGCCACCGCGTGCGCTCCAGTCTGGACTTTAGGTCTTCGATGACGGAGTCTGGTATATCTATCTTGAACGGTTCAACGGTCATGGCTATTCTCTCCAGAGTGATTAGGCGGGCAAGACTTGCTCGGTGCGGTTAGCCGGCAATTCCGAGTCAAAAGAATTGACTACGAAGGCGATCAACGCGTAGTTCCCCATCGTGAGCGTAAGCTCGATCAAGCCCTGTTTGCCGAACTGTTCGAAGGCGTTCTGGTACGCCCCACGGCTAACCCGGTGCGTGCGGTAAAATTCCCGGCCGTACTTTATGACGGCTTCCACATCAGGATCCATGGCGGGTAGTTCGGTCCGGTCACGTAGGGCGTCAACCACGGCGTCGGGAACCCCGGCGGCGCGGGCCGAGGCGGCATGGGCGTTCCAGACGTACATACAGTCGTTCTCGCGAGCCGTGACCAGCATAGCCAATTCCAATATCTTGTCGGAAAGTGACGAGTCGTTTCTAAGGTATTGGTTCAGGGCGGTGGCCAATTGCTGGGCTTTCGGAACGTGCCAGAGTATCGATCCTGGACCAACTTGGGGCACGGATCCTGCACCAGCAAGAAGCTGGTCGAATTCAGTTGCTTGATCGCTGGGAACTGTTTCTCTGGATGCTGCGGGAATTCTACCCATGATGGTCTCCTGAAGTAAGCGTTTTTGAGGCTTGGGAGCGGAGGCTTCTAACGTACGCGCCAGCTTTTGGGTTGTCAATCTCCCGAACCAGGTGCGGCTCGTGCCGGTGATTCCGTGACGTTTCTAGGCATCAACAGTCCCGCCATCAACAATGCCCACGATGCTAGAGCAGCTATAGTTAAGCCTGGGAAGAAAGAGCCCGACACATCTCGCAAGGCTCCTACGAATATGGGCGCCACGAACATGGCGAATCCGGAGAATGTCAGGAACGAACCCCAGACCACGGCTACCTTCTCGGGGGTCATGCTGTTCATTTGCATGGGCAGTGTGAGCAGGGTCGGGACGTATAGCCATGACCCCATACCCATGACTATCACGGCTGGGTAGATCAGCTGCGGCTCGGTGAAGAGAAAGGCACCTAACCCACCGAGGCCGGCCATGACTCCTGATGTGGCGAACAGGACTTTGGGCGACCTTATTCTGAGCGCTACGGCCCCGCCGACCAAAACGGCAAACACTCCGACCAGAGGCAGCATACCCGTGATGAACCCAGCCTGGGATAGAGATATACCACGGTTCTCGTTGTAGAAAGTTGGCAGCCACCCGGTGAAAGCCGTGTATTGGACCAAGATGCCTGCGTCTGCAGCCAGGAGAAGCACGACCGTACGATTACGCAAAACACCGCCAACTTCCTGAAGAGTTAAACCTTGGACGGACATGGGAACGCCGCCTGATTCTCGGCCTAATATCATCCACGCAATCAGACCGGCAACTCCGGGCAGAGCAAACACCGTCAGAGCTGTCTGCCAATCCATGAAATCAGATAGAGGGGCAGCTGTGGCCACGGATAGGGCGATGCCCAGGCTCAAAGCTGCTGTGGTAAGAGCGTTCATGACCGTGATCTCTTTGGTCGGGAACCACTGCATCAACAAAGGGCCAGAGGTTGTCAGTACAAACGCGAACCCCAGACCGATGACCGAACGGAGCAGGACCAGGGTGAGGAAATTTGGCGCTAACCCCGAAAGAGATAACAATGCGATAGATGCCCATCCGATGATGAATGACCGTCGGATACCAACCCGCGCTATAAGCATGCCGCTGGGTAGTCCTAAGGCTGCTGCTACTAGGAGAGGCAAAGCCACTAACAGGCCAGCAGCTGCTCGACTGATCTGGTACTCGTCGATGACAAGTGGAAAGATGGGCGATACCGTGAAGATGTTGAGCCCAACACTTAAGTGTCCGGCTAAAAGCAGGGCCGCAATCACAAACCGGTACTTGCTTAAGTTTAAATTGCTGGTAGCCGGATCGGTTTCCGGGTCATCTGACATCTTATGACTAAGGGAACAGGCGGCTGTCGGGATTNGCTTCTAGGTCACCTTCAGACAGTGGCAAGATGAGTCCCGGNCCCTGGTTCTTAACCGAGTTGACGGTTTCCGNCACCCGATNTGAGGTGAGCAGTTCTTCGGGCGCGGGAATCAGCAAGGGTTCTAGATTNGCTGGGTCTTCAGTNAGNGGATCCAGCCATAACGCCTGTGTNTCACCNGATAAGATGACNGGCATNCGNTTATGAANCGGCTCGATGAACGAGTTGGCGNACGTTGTGANNATGGTGCANGAGCGGACCACTGGNCCNTCCGAGGATTTCCAAGTCTCCCACAGTCCGGCAAAAGCCAAGGGTTCANTATTCTTGGAGTAGATATAGGNAGGAAGTCTNCGGTTGCCGTCTTTCTTCCACTCGTAAAATCCGTTNGCCAACACCAGGCAACGCCTTTTCTTGAATGCCGTTCTGAATGCAGGCTTGGTGGAGGCCGTCTCGCCAACGGCATTGATCATACGGGCTCCAACCTTCAAATCCTTGGCCCAGAATGGGATCAAACCCCACCGCATCACCTCGCCTCGTCTTTGGCCGTCGTTGGTGACGGTCAACACTGCCTGGGTAGGTGCGATGTTGTATCTAGGGCCGTGATCAGAGAATTCAGAGTCGGTGAACTCGGATAGGAAACCGAACCGTCCCTGAAGTTCGTCCGAATTAGATGTGAGGGTGAATCGACCACACATTTAGCACTATATCTCAGTCCCGACCGATCAGGTTTGTAAAATAATGATCTTGCCGCTCTATCCGACCAAGACTCAATGGACCGGGCTGGGGTGTTCATGTTGCCAGCAAGCGCTGGCGAAACACAATGATCTTATGAATATCAATAGAAAGGATGGAGTGGCCACTACGTCCACGGTAAGATTCTCGCTAACTTCTGAAGCGACACACCCGAAGCGGTAGATACAAAAGCAGCTAGCGCTTAGCCGATCACCTCTTTGAATTGCTGTATGGCATTGATGTGATCTTGGGGCGTATTCAGGCCAGCCCGCATTGTGTTGACGGATATGTGAGTAGCTCCCATATCCTCCCACACCTCTGCCTGCTCTTGCCAGAATTCTGGATCTCCGTCGCCTAAGTTGATCCTTGGTTCCATCCCGATAGTGGCGGCATCACGGCCGGCTTCCTTGGCAAATACCTTCAGCCTTTCAACGGTGGCTCTTGCATCATCGCCAGGCTGCATTTGTGGGAACCAGCCATCGGCCAGCCTGGCGACACGGCGCAAAACACGGTCTGTGGGCACTGGGTCCGCCCTGCCCCCGGCTCCCATCCAGATAGGTATTGGTCTTTGTACCGGCTGTGGGTTGACGCCTGCATAGTCGACTTTGTGGTACCGGCCTTCAAATTCCACAACTTCTTGTGTCCAGAACTCTCTGAGGAGTCTGATTTGCTCCGCGTAGCGTTGCCCGCGATTACTGAATTCTTGGTTTAGGGCTTCGTACTCAACGTGATTCCAACCCACACCTACGCCCAGCCTGAGACGTCCACCGGTCAACAGGTCAACCTCGGCCGCCTGCTTGGCGACCAAAGCAGTCTGCCTTTGCCCAAGAATCAACACCGCGGTCACTAGTTCGATCGTGGTGGTGATGCCGGCGAGATAGCCGAATAAGACGAAAGGCTCGTGGAACATGGATTCTGAGGTGTAGCTACCCTGCCAGTTGGCGTGGTGGCTGGTGTCTGCGCCCAGAACATGGTCATAGACCATCATGTGGGAATAGCCCAACTCCTCTACTGCCTGCACGTAGTCGCGCACGGCAGCGGGGTCGGCGCCGATCTCAGTCTGAGGGAAAACCGCGCCTGTCTTCATAAATCGTCTCCAGATATTGTTGATCGATCAGTCGTTGGATGCCACGGTTGCGCTAGAAGTGCCTTGGCTCTTATCTTTGGCCCTGAAATGAGGAATCACGTGCTTGCCGAACATTGTCAGCGTATTCATCACTTCTTCGTGCCGCGCCGGTCCGATGGCCGAAAGCAAGAATACCTGTTCAACACCCATCTTTTCGTAACGCTCAAAGAAATCGATGCATTGGTCAGGGGTGCCCACGCAGAATGACGTGCCTTTTTTAACGGTCTCGCTGGGCGTGGCTTCTCCTGGATGTGGACCGGCCGCCAGTTTCATGTCGCGTTCGTAGTAACCCTGATAATCAGGCGGAACGGTGGCTGGATCGACACCCTGCCACACAAGGCGTGCGCGCTCTCTCTGCTGCTCCGTGTACCAGCCGATGAGATCTGTGGCACGGTCTTCTATAATTTTGGGGTCTTCATGGCAGAATCCCGCGGTCATCAGAGCGTTGTGGCTGTTGGGCGAGACGCCGGTAGGGTTGGCCGATTTCAGGGCCTTCTGGTAAAGCTCAAGGACCTCCCCCACCTTCTCTGGGCCACCCTCGCTCCCCACTAGGGCGCCTAGGCCAAGCTCGGCGGCCGTGCGAGTGGTGCTTTCGCTCGAGCATGCTGACCAGAGTGGAGGATGGGGCTTCTGGATGGGCTTGGGTAGCACTTCCCGGTTCGGTATCTGGTAATACGTGCCCTCGTGGGAGAACACTTCTTCGGTCCACATACGAGGTAAGACCTGGGCGAATTCCTCCCACATGCCTCGGGTGTCTTCGAGTTTGGTGCCATAGGGCGTCAGTTGGTAGGGATAGCCCGTGCGGCCCAGGCCGACGTCCACACGCCCATTGCTGAGAATGTCCAGCGTGGCCATCCGGGCTGCGGTGTGCAAGGGGTGATGGATGGGGGCCAGTACCACTCCAACTCCCAGGCGGATACGCGAGGTGCGTTGGCTCACAGCAGCCAGGGTCAAGTCGGGAGCGCTGTTGTGAGACCAGACAGGCCGGAAGTGATGCTCAGAGAACCAGACGCTGTCGTAGCCCATTTCTTCGGCATAGGCAATCTGGTCTAGGGCCTCCCAGATGCGCCTGGCTTCGCTTTCGTCGTCCCAAGGTTTAGGTACCTGAATCTGATAGAACAATCCGAATTTCATGGGTCCCTCCGTGGACACCCCCAGGTTAAAGAGCCAGGATTTGGTTTCAAATGGCTTCAGGCTATTATAAAGAGGGAATAAAGCCAGTCAATGCTGCGACTGGTTATCGGACCAAATTGTGGATGTGTTATTGGGCTGGTTCCGGAGGAAATGTGCCACTGAGATAGACTGGGCCGGGAAGAGACTGACTGTCCTTGGTACCGGGTTTATATTAGGTTTGACCGGCCACTTCATATCTGCAACTTCAAATCGAGACACATTGGGTATAACGCTGAATGCAGAAATCTTTTCCTCGGCTAAAATGAGTTGCGATTCCGTCGTAATGTTTACCTGCGTTGCTGATGATAAGGAGTTGACGAGTGTAAGAGAGTATCAAGTCGAAATTGGCGTTCTTCGCAGTGATATTTCTTAAGGTTCTGCCGTTAATATAGCTTATAGAAAGTAGCAGCCAGCCATTACCGAAATTAGTATCCATCGCGCAGGCAAAAACAACCTCACTGTCTTGAGGATCGATGCTTAATATAACTTGTGGTACCGTTTGGGGCCGCACTCCTTCCGTCCTAGGATTATCTCTAGCCGTTCTTGTCAAAACCCCTGGGTACCGGCACTGTACGATCAAGCCCTCGAAAATTTCTCGGAATACTAAACGGACAGGAAGGAACTCCACCGAATGAGCAACATGAGGTTTGGCCAAAGGGTAGGAAAAGATGGCGAACTGCGGCCTGGGGCATCGGCGTTGATCTTCAACGAAACGAGAGACCGTATCCTGATGACTCAGCGTGAGGACAACAACCGCTGGTGTCTGCCGGGAGGCGGGATGGATCCGGGTGAAAGCGCGGCCGAAGCCTGTGTTAGAGAAGTATTGGAAGAGACTGGCCTAGAGGTGAGAGTGGTTAGATTGGTGGGCATATACACGTCTCCTAACATCCTTGTCGAATATCCAGACGGCAACAAGATTCAACCTGTGGCGTTCAGTTTTGAGGTCGAGATAACTGGAGGAGAATTGGTGCTGAGTGATGAGACAGTCGCTTTCGGCTGGTACACGGTGGCCGAAATCGAGTCTATGGACACTTTAGAGCATCATCTTCCTCGTATTCACGATGCTGTGAAAAATCGACCCGAAGCGGTCTTTCAGTGAAGCTATGGAGGAGAAGAATGGGTTCAGACTGAAGTTGCTGTGGTGGGACGATATATCTGGTGCCGTCTGTTGGGCGTGGCTGCACCCGGCCACAGAGTAGTAGCTGGCTAGAAACGTTTCCAAAATCAGGGAGAAAGAGATTGCGAATCGCGATATTTGGTGCCGGTGGTATAGGCGGCTATTTAGGCGGGCGGCTCTCTCAGGCGGGCGAGGAGGTTGTTCTCATAGCCCGTGGAGAGCATCTACAGGCTATTCGGAATCACGGCCTAAAAGTTGAAAGCGTTAAGGGTGATTTCATAGCCACCCCGGCTCTCGCGACTTCCAACCCTAACGAGGTTGGCACTGTTGATGCGGTGATTTTGGGCGTTAAAGCTTGGCAGGTGATTGATGCCGCCGAGGCGATGAGACCCATGATCGGGTCAGAAACGTTTGTTGTACCGATGCAAAACGGCGTGGAAACCCCGGGCCAACTGACTTCCGTGCTTGGCGAGAAAGCGGTGGTTGTCGGATTGGGTGGCCTAGTCAGCTATATCGTTGAACCAGGACACATCATCCACGCAGGCGGCGAACCATTCGTGTCTTTTGGCGAGTCCGACGACTCTGCTACTGAACGCACCCGCCGGCTGCTACAGGCGTTCCAGAACGCCGGGGTTAATGCCGACATCCCTTCCAACATTCACGCTGCGCTTTGGGGCAAACTGGCGTTCATGGCGGCCAACAGCGGCGTCGGCGCTATCACGCGCGTACCGTCGGGTCAGTGGCGCAGCCTGGCGGGTTCATGGGAAATGGCGCAGCAGGTCGTAAAAGAGGTCTTGGCGGTTGCATCTGCAAAGGGGGTTGATATGCCAGGCGATGCGTTCCCCTCGACCATAGCCAGACTGGAAGGGTCACCGCAGGATGGTACATCATCGATGCAGCGCGACCTGATGGACGGCAAGCCATCTGAGTTAGAAGTCCAAAGTGGCGGCGTGGTGCGTTTGGGACTAGAAGTAGGCGTCCCGACGCCGGTGAACACATTTATCTACCATAGTCTGCTTCCCCAAGAAATGAAGGCCCGGGCCGAATCTTCGAATAGGGATCCGGGCTAAGCTGGAGATTCTAGGATGCCGGTTACAGTCACCCTGGCCTTTTCGGTCATACCCGAACGGGCAGAAGCGTTTAAAGCTTTGCTACGAGAGTTGTTACCCGACACCAGAGCTTATGAAGGTTGCCTGAAAGTGAATGTTTATGAAGAACAGGAAAACCCTGGGCGCATCTACTTGGTGGAAGACTGGGAATCCAAGGCCCATCAGCAAAGATATCAAGCGTGGCGGGATGAGT
>NZUD01000066.1 GCA_002697005.1 Chloroflexota bacterium
CCAGGTTCTCATCGACCCGCATATCCGGCACGGTGGCCATTACGATTGGGTCTTCCGTTACATAGCTGACGCCAGCATCTAGAACGTCCGCCACGGACCATCCTTTCACATCTTCCCCAGACAGGAAGATGTTCCCGCTGCTGTACCTGACCATACCCAGAAGCGCCTCGCCCAATTCCTGTTGGCCGTTTCCAGAGATTCCGGCAACCCCTAACATCTGTCCCGGCAGGACACTGAAACTTATCCCATTAAGACCTCTAGGGTCGTTGCCCTCACTGGTCCACACATCGTCGAATTGGATGGCTGCCGTGGTCCCCTCGGAGCGGGCTGTCCTTTGGTAGGCCAGCTTCTTCGAGTCATATTCGATGTGATCTTGGATGTGTGCCCTTGGTGGTATTTCTTCGGAATCGATGCCCATCATCAGAGAGACTAGGTCATCACCTTCGACACCCTTGCTTGTGCCGGTGGACACCACCGCGCCGTGCCTGAGGACCGTGATCCGGTCGGCGGATGCCAACACTTCCCTAATCTTGTGAGTTATGAATACGATGGCGTAGCCGTCCCGCCTCAGTTCGTTGAAGACCTCAAAAAGCCCGTCCACCTCATGCGGTGCCAGAACGCTGGTTGGTTCGTCAAGGATCAAGACCTGCGCATTGGCCATGATTAGCTTGATTAGCTCGACCTTTTGCCGCTCTCCCATTGTGAGGTCACTGATACGGGCTGATGGGCTGACGTGCAATCCGTATTGTTCGGAGACCTCGCGAATCCGCTGGACAAGCTCATGGCGACTGACAATAATCCCTTGCTCTGGAAGAAAGAGGGCTACGTTCTCAGTCACTGTCAGCGCCGGAATCAAGGCGAAGTTCTGGAACACCATCCCTATTCCCAAGGCGCGGCTGTCGCGAGGTGACTGGATATCAATGCCTTGCCCCCGGTACTCCACCGACCCTTCCTCGGCCTGGTAAACACCGTAGATGATCTTCATCAGGGTGCTCTTCCCGGCGCCGTTCTCGCCCAGTACCGCGTGGACTTCGCCACCATAGATATCCAAGTCTATGTCGTTGTTAGCAACCAGGTCTTGGAACCGTTTGGTGACACCTCGAAGGGCCAACAATGGCCCGGTGTGACCATTGTTTTCAAGAAGGCCGTTCGGAGAGCGTTGCAGAAGTCGCCTCGGTGACTTACCGGAAAATATGCCTATCCTCGGCATTATGATTGGCAAATATCTGATCTCCTGGATATTTAAAAACGCTTAACGCGCAACAGGCGACGCCTTATCCAGTGGTATGGGATAATCGCCCGATTCCATTATTGCCAGCCCATGTTTCCCTGGTGTGTCGAAGATGTAAAATCTTTGTTACGAAGGTTGTTATCTTTGTCGAGATAGGTAACGACTATATTTCACGCGGTGGTTTTGGCCGTCGCCCAACTTGCCTGTTATCGGAATTGTCGGAGGTTTCACCCCTTTGGGAGCCACGNCCCNTCNTCCAATGGNACATTCATNGANACCCTNAGCCCCTGGCCGATTCCCCGGGTGATATGACCATGCCCTGTAGTGTCTTGTGCNATGAGAATATCACCGGGATTGAGGCGTTTAATCGTCCCATCTGCNACTTCNATCTCGGAGATACCTTCCAAGTGCACGACATACTGGATACGTGATGCGTTGTGGTAGTCGTCNACNGAAGGTGACCGATTTTGATTCAGCCTAGTAGGGCCCTTCCCGATATGCTTGATGATTTCAGCGAACTGATCAGTGGTTACATCTATGAGGCGAGACTCACCGTCNGCCCCGGGATAAACAGTCACGATCTGTACCATAAGGTACTCCTTTTTTATTTTTGTTCTCANGCAAATTAATTAATGCTTTTGAAGACTAACGGTTCCCGGCCAGATACGAATCGGTAGCCCGTTTCAAGCCTGCCCGTCGGTTAGCTTGGAGGGCTTCTTTCATGCTGGCGGACCTTTGCTGAGAGTCAATAATTCCCGTCAGACTGCCTTGGTAGCGCGGCATGACGTAGCGAGCGAACAATTCGTAACTGCGGTGCAATTTTTCCCGAGGCGCCCAGTCTTCCGCACGCAATAGTAACCCGCCGAAACCACCGCTCGCTTCCTGAAGGCGTTCTATGCCGGCAATGCAATCTTCTGGGGTTCCCACGATCCACTGGTTGTGTTCCACCATATAATCGACTATCTCATTGGCAGGTACGTCGGGGATCGGATTTCCGTTCGTGCCGCCGGTGTATTCGGTAACCACCCGGCCGGCTCCAACCCTGATATCTTCGAACGCCTGTTCCCGGGTCTCCGCAAGGTGGCATCCAACCGATAATCGCCAGTCCTCACGGCGCACCACCTGGCCGTTGTCGGCTGCCGTTTCTTCTGCGATGGCCCACTGGTCCTTCAAAGAAGTGCTTCGGATAGCGTCGCGAGGCACGCTGAGTGATATCACAGAGACACCGTGTTTGCCTGCGAGAAGGACTCCTGACGGCGACTGGACCGAGGCCACGGCTACTGGTAAGGTCGGCTTCTGAAAAGGCCGTAGTTGTAGCGTAGCGTCTTTCAACTTGAACCAATCGGTCTCGCAAGTTACCGGATCGCTGCCGTNNAGGAGCTGCATAATCACCCCGAGCGATTCATCCATCATCTCCCGCTGCCGNTCCGGATCTATGCANAACATATTTGCGTCGGACGCCAGAGCACCAGGCCCNACGCCAAGCATCACNCGCCCGCGNGTNAGGTGGTCCAGTAACACCATCCGATTCGCTACCATGTAGGGATGGTGGTATGGCAAGGANACCACGCCNGTNCCCAATCNGATGTGGCGCGTACGGCCAGCTGCGGTAGCGATAAATACCTCAGGAGATGCAATAGTCTCCCATCCGCCGCTGTGATGCTCTCCTATCCAGGCCTCGTCGAACCCAAGATCATCCAGCCAATCAATCAATTCCAGGTCACGTTCTAGAGCTAAAGTGGGNTTCTCTCCTACACGGTGGAACGGGGCCATAAACGTTCCGAAGGTCATGTTGTCAGTCAGTGACGTCAAATGTGTCTCCTCCATCTCTGTCTAGATGATCTTTACTATATCGATATTGGACCGCCAACCAGGATATAAGGGTATTCNTGTCCGCTAGTGTTCACCGCAGTCCATGCATCTGGATGTCAGCTAGGCTTCAGAGTTATCGTTAACGTGTCTGTGTGGCGATAATGAACTATACACGCATCGCTCTCACATCCAGAAGATTTTATATTTTGGCCTGCGTCAACGCTTACTTGCTCTGAACCTAACAACGATCTCGGCAATTCAAACTTAACNTAACCGTCTGTTCCTGCCGGCCCAGCCACTCCAATTTGTAATTCGTTACCCTTTTCATCGTATCTTACTAACCATATATTAGACGTCGACTCTAGGTTTACTACAGAAATACCGGATCCTGACTCCAATTCGTACTTAAACGTGGTGGCTATGTCAGGTTTCACCACAGCCCTATAAATAGTCCTATGGTCACGCGCATCTTCGCCCATTCTTACTGCCGCATAGATGGCCCTTCCAACAGCATCGATCTCCAGAACCCTATCNTGTGAGAAAGTAACGTCTCGCCCGAACTTCGGAAGTCCATCATTTATAGCAACCCAATTCATTGCCCCGTCATTGCTCATATAGACCCCTTCTCTCGTCGCTGCATACACAATGTTGGGACTCAATGCATCTATAGCCAAATCAGTCACACCTCCATCCGGAAGTCCGTCGGAGGCTGGTTTCCAGCTATCTGCACCATCTATACTTTTATAAACTCCAGCAAGTAAGGTTCCTTGGATAAACCTAGGAACATCCATAGCCAGGTATAAGACATCTGGATTCAATGGATCAATCTGAATATCATTGGTTTCAATGTGCCGGAGTCCTTTGTTTGATTCGTTCCATGTCTGCCCTCCATCAATGGTCTTATAAACTCCTTCAGACACATCTGATTCATGGCTGGAAGTCATAGCGTAAACAGTATCGGAATCCCGAGGGTCAACGGCCAATGCGTTCACTGAAGTCTTAGCATGAATAGGGAGGCCAACCGATCTCTCCGACCATGAAATCCCGGCATCGTCTGACCTAAATACATGGATACCCTTAAGATGGAATTCCACTGGGTTCCGGGTGTCGTTAACCGAGCCCACATACATCACCTCGGGGTTCGAAGGTGCGACCGCTAAGCCATGCAGGTGGATGAATTCGCTNCCTGGCCGTTCTGCCGGTCTATAGAGGCCATGCGCAATTGACGAATCACTAACACCTNCCAACACATTCTGTTTTAGTGAACTCCAAGTTGACCCTCCATCTATACTCTTGCCAANCTCCCCTCCTTGGGCCCAACTGGTTAGATACATAATGTTAGGATCTGTATTCGAGAAATCGAACACCATCGGATAATGGGCTCCTGGAAACGGCGCGAATAACCAACTGCCGCCGCCGTTTCGACTGACATATGCACCCCTCCCAGCCGCACCAGCAGTCCAAAGNGTGTAAGGGATCAGTGGATGACCCGCCATCTGCTCAATCCCCGACTCAGAAATATCTCTACCNGANGGGNCCCATGTCTTGCCACCGTCGGTCGTCTTATATAGACCCTCACCATCGTGTATGCCATCAACCATGTGTTCTGAATGTGTCGTGTTAAGTTCAGATGCCGTTCCTACATAGGCAACATTAGGATCTTCCGGATCTACAGCGATTGCGTGGACGAACCGGTACCCCAGACCATCGGAACTGTCACGCCACGTCTTGCCACTATCGTGACTTGTAAAAATTCCATTATGGGTTGTTAGATAAACCAGATCACCGTCAGCCGACGCGAACGTAACTCGGTGAGTTTTCATCGAGTCTAAGGCGTCTAATCCATCACTACTCCCTATCCAATCATTCCCGCCATCTTCACTCCTGTAAACGCCGTCAAGCATGGTCGAAATCGCCAGAATGTCATCATGGCCAGGTTTGATCGAGAGACCGATCGTNGCCAACGCAAACGACTGCTCCCATGTCTTTCCGGTATCAGTGCTTTTATAGACACCGCCAGACCCGGCAGCAAAAACTGTTTCAGGAGATTGCCGGGCTACTGCAATAGTGTGGATTACACCGCAAGTGTGGCAGGTTCCGACCGTAGTCCAGCTCCGTCCGGAGTCATTACTCATCAGTACGTCCGCAGGTGATCCTCCGCCTCTNNTTCCACCTTGATCCCTCACATTGCTGGCAGCTGCGTATGCAATACTAGGTCGGNTTTCAGAAAACGCTAAGGCGGTAAACGACTTATCCCTAAATTCCCCGGCCAATCTTAAAACAGACGACCACGTGAGACCGGCATCATCACTCCTATAAAGGTTGTTTTCTAGCACAGAATAGATTATGACGTTCGGGTCAGTTGGATGAACTGCCAGGCCGGAAACATGCGCGCTAGCATCGCTTTGGCTCCAATTGACTCCGGAATCGTTTGACTTCCAAACGCTCATATCATTGGCATCGTAACCAACATATATAGAGTCCGGTGAACTCTTTGAGATAGCGATATGTGTGACACCTCCTGCTACAAGGTTACCGGTCTTTTCCCATTCGATCTTGTGGCATAAAGAGTTGCCACTTAGAACGCAGCCGGGCTGTTCATGAAACAGATACTGAGGTTGAGGATTGGACACATTAACGAGCCGGCCGTGAATCACGTGATTGGCTTGATTGGCAGCTGGAGGCCCTGATGCAACCGCAGGTTCAGTGCTGTGCACAACCAGATGAGGAGCAAATTCGACAACACAAGGAATCATCAAATCAATCTCGGCTTGAGTTGGTTTACGCCCGTTTAGTTCCGTAACGCTAGGCCCTAATGCTTCATACAAACATTTCCCAAGATTTGGATTTCTACCCGCTTCCTGTCCTAAAGCCGACAGATCTAAAGAAAGCGGTTGAGGTTTCGGGTCTCGTTTCGAGTTATCTTTTGTAGGAGACAATGGTTTATCGGACCCAACGACTGACTTAGACCCGTCACTGGTACTACGAGTTGGTTCAGGCACTTCCGGTTGTTTTAGAGCTTGCTCTGAGGAGGCTGGTGTCTGGACAGAATCCGACATCGGGTCTGAGGCACAACCAACCACGATAAGAAGAAGAATCGATAAAAACGCTAGGAATAGAGATTTACGCACGTGACCACCAGACCATTTCAGAGTCGGTAAGAACGAAAGGAGGGATTAAACTAGGGAGCGTACGAAGGTGATTGTGTAATCTAGTCCTAAAGGAATGGTGGGCGGTAGAGGACTCGAACCTCTGACCCCCTGCGTGTAAAGCAGGTGCTCTAACCAACTGAGCTAACCACCCATGCGATTTAACGATTAGGCACATTGTTACAAATGTGCCTATAGTATATTCGGAAAGAACACAATGGCTTACCAACCATCTAGTTCAGATTTTTATGCCCCTAATTTTTCCTCTGGACCAAGCTCTGGCTAGGAGCTGGTCACTAGCTTCATTCTATCGTTGGGTCCAGCCGGCCGCAAGGAAAATACAAACTATATAGATGCGTCAGAGGCGAGCTCGATGACGATGTTCGGAATGCCGTCTCTAAATGTGAATCGTGAATTCTAATGATGTTCAGATGGTAAGGCAGCCGGCAATAAAGCCTTTCTGTGGCGAGCTCCAAAATGGGCCGAGTCATCTTCTATCGTTTGGTTCATAACTTTTAGGGTGACTACCCGATCCAGCACAGTGTCTCTGTCGCGGTAGACCGTAGCTTCCCGCAAGAAACCATACGGTCGAAGGTCTATCGCCTATCCGTTCCGCCTCGGTTATCGGGGATAATAATCGGAAGGAGATAACCCGGAGTTTAGTCGGAGATGGGCCTAATCTCGGCTTCGACCGTAAGGTCCCGAGGGCCAAACAGGTCCCAAGGGGTGAAGGACTCCACGAACGCCTTGGCGTCCTCAACGGTGTCAAAACCCTTTCGTGAGCGTTCTGGCTCATATCCCATGGTCCTAGCATAGGCGTCAATACCGCTTTTATTCTCCCGGTACCCTCCAATCACTTCCTCAAGTCCTGAGGTATCGTCGATGATTAGGTTTTGGCCCCTTTTCATGTTTCTCCAATAAACACTCACGACATTTACTATCCTTTAGGGAACATCAGAGTTGGCCCTTCCCTCATTTGTCTTGGTCAACAGTCTAAGTATCGCCCATCAATATGACTTCGGTAAATCTTTTTAATTGCGAGTTGGATCGAGGAACACATTCCCTGTGCAATCATCAGAACATTGGAGTTGGCCTCGATACCCTCTAGGGTAACGAGGTTCGGCAGGACTCCGATTTTCAGAGAACTTGCTCATTCTACGTCGAGTAACTTTTTGAAGGCAATCGGACCCGTACAGGTTTGTTCTAAATGGATCGCCAACCGGCCCTCAATCGGTAGGTTCTCAGTTCGACCCCGAATCGGATCACCATGGATGTAAGCTCAGGAGAATCAGGGTTCGAAAATATGAGACCTTCTCATTTATCGCTTTGGTCTTGTTGTTGTTTCCGAACAATCATCGTACATCGCCGTTAGTCTCGTACACTTTCGTTAGACGCCGTTCCTCGATAGTTCTTTAATTCAACCGGTAGCTGGATCATATGGCCGGCTATCGTCTCTATGATGTTCCAATTGGCGCCATAAAGAAGTTCCTCCTGTGCTACCCGAGGTCTTCGTTCTTGTGGGTTGGCGTAGACCATGACTATTCAGAGATCCAATATCAGTGACAAACCAGATGTCAGAAGTATGATCGTAATTAAGGCAGTGAAAATCCTTTCAGGTATTCGCCCTAAGATCATTCTACCTAGATAAGCTCCCAATACGCTTATTATCCCAAGTCCTAGGCCTATAGATGCAGATTGGATGGTGAAAAGACCGTCGATCCCAAATACTAACAATTTAGGTAATTGAATCAATCCATATCCAACGGATGAAGTACCTACATAGGCGCTCGCGCCTAGGCCATATGAAAGATAAAAGACCGTGGCAAATGGTCCAGGTATTCCAAACAACCCCGAGAGAAATCCTGTAGCAGAACCAACCGGGATAAAGCCCTTAAGTGGCATGTGAAAATTTCGCCAAATCGGCAGCCGGCTATAGATCACCATCAAGATGAGCAGACCGCCCAATATTCGGACAATAATTGTCGAATTTATAAAAACGAATATGAAACTCGCGATTAACGCTATCGGCACCGACCCGATGCCGAAATAGGCCACTACCTTCCAATCGATGGTATCCTTATGAACGTATGCGCGTGATACAGAACCTATGAACTGAGCGATTGAAAGCAATGGAATCGCTTCTTTCACTCCCAGCACCCAGATGAGCACTGGAAGAGCTACTAACCCCCCACCCATACCTACCACGCCAGAGATAGTAAATCCCACGAATGAAGCCACGATGACTGCGGAGATCTTGAGTATTTCTTCCAAAAAAAGAGCTTACCGATCGAATTTGGCCCAATCTGAGGCTTAAGCGGTAATCGCGTAGCCTACATGGACTGGTCTAAGCGTCTAAACGTTGATCCTTTACTATTGACAGATGCGGACTGGCAAATACGGATTCCAATCTTTCATCGGAAAGGAGTTGAGACGTGTGAAGCAGCTGCTCTAACCAACTGAGCTAACTACACGTTTAGCCCGAATCATCATAGTTGGGGAAGTGCGGTCAACTAAAATCCTATCGTGTCTATTAGCCCGCAGTCCATAACATCCGGCCTGCTCTGCCCGTCAGATAATTGCCATAAATCGCCTTCATTCCAGGTTGTAGTGAACTCTTATATTACTTCTAAGGTCACGGGCAAACGATTGCTGAGCCCCGTAAGACGAAATCACCTCAAAGATTTCGGCTATCTCCCTGCCCGGAGGATCAGCGTCCCTTGAATTTGGGCGCCCTTTTTTCCAGGAAGGCTACGCGGGCTTCGTCGGCGTCTTCAGAGCCACTGAGGATACCGCCGGCGTTGGAGGTCAGCACCATGGTGTTCTCCAGAGTCGTATCAACGGCCGTCCGCATAATCCGCTTGCTGACCCATTGGACCATGGGAGGTACCCGCATGATGCGATCGCACAAGTCGCGGGTAGTCTGTTCCAACTCACTGGAGTCGACCAGGTAATTTAGCAACCCCCACTGATAGGCCCGCTCGGCGTCCAGGCGACCTGTGTAAGCGAACTCCAAAGCGCGGCCCAGCCCTGCCATCTTCGGCAGATAGTAACTTCCACCGTTCTCAAAAATCTGGCCCAGTTGATGGTAGCCGACGAATTGGGTAGCTTCGCAGCCGACCCGGATGTCGCAGTGGAGGGCCATGTCCATACCGGAACCTACGGCCGCGCCGTTGATCATGGCAATAGTGGGCTTGCGGATGAGTGATATATCGCGGTGTAGCTGGGTGAAGCCGTGAAAAAAATGCTGGCGAACGAAGTCGGGGCTTTCGGTGTGGTCGCGGTTGCCAACAAAGTTCTCACCCAGGACCGATGGGTCGTTGTCGCGGCGCATGTCGGCCCCAGAGCAGAAGCCTTGTCCCTCACCGGTTAAAACGATGACCCGGGCAGCGGTGTCGTCATCAGCGGCCCGCATATATTCGCCGACCTTGGCCACAGTGGAGTTTTCCTGAGAGTTGCCCATCAGGGCATTGCGCCGCTCGGGTCGATTAAAAGTGATCCAGCAGATGCCCGAGTCTTCGACTTCATATTTCAGATATTCAACGAGTTTGGGTCCCATCTTTGATTCTCCTCGAGTCTTCGATTGGTGCAGTTGGTATTCGCCGCTTGCTACGGCTGAAAGCCTAAAAGGTGCATCCCGGAATCAATCTTAATCATCTCGCCGGTGGTGTAAGCGGCATCTTCCAGCAGCCAAACTACGGTCCTGGCTACGGAATCAGGAGTCGCCACCTCTTTCAGCGGGACCTGAGCATTGAATTTTTCGAACAGGGCTTCGGTCGCTTCTTCCCCGATTCCATTGGCCCACCAACGCGACGGAAAGGCGCTAGGCATGACCGCGTTAACCTTGATCTCAGGGGCCATGGAGCGGGCCAGCGATAACGTCATCGTGTTCAAAGCGCCTTTGGATACGGCATAGGCGATGGAGCTGCCTGCGCCAGTGATGGCAGAAATGGAAGAGACGTTAATTATAGATCCGTGCCCTCGCTCTTTCATGTGCGGCGCGACCGCCCTGGCCATCTGGTAAGGACCTACCACGTTGACAGCGAAAACGTCCATGAATTGCTGGCCGTCGAGCGCCTCCAAATCCTTTGAGTTGGCGAAGACCGACCGGGCGGCATTGTTGACCAACCCATCTATGCGTCCCCACTTTTCCATGGCCTCGTTAGCCATACGACGGCAATCCCCGTCCATCGATACATCCGCCTGACACACTATAGATTCCACGCCCAAATAATCGCAGACCGCCTCGGTCTCGCGGGCTTCTTTCGCGCTCTTTGTGTAGTTTATGACCACTCGCGCACCCTTGGCAGCCACCTGTTTCACCACGGACGCACCCAATCCGGTGGCCGAGCCGGTGACGATTATTACAGAATCTCTCAGGTTCATGGAATCTCCTTTGGATAAGCTATCAGCGGTTTCTGGTCTGGGAGGTAATGGTATAAATCTTCCTTAATCCAGGTCTATAAAATCGGGAAGTCCAAGACCTCGTTTGAAAAAGAGATTCAGGAAGATTTCCGTTAGCTATCAGCTTATAACCCTAGCAGGGCTTCGGCATTGCCGTGCTCTATCAGTTCGCGTTCGGCGTTGGTGCAGGCTAAGCCTTGTACCATGACGTTGTATTCGTCGAAGTGAGCGAAGGGATGGTCGGTGCCATATAGAAGTTTCTCGGCACCGAACATCTTGTAACAATAGTCCAGCGCGGCTGGACTGTGGGCAACTGTGTCCACGTAAATCTTATCGAAAGACACCTGGGAAGACTCGGACAAATCTGCCCAGTCGTCTGGCGAGGTCCAGGAGTCAATCATCCGGCCTACGCGGCCTCTGATGAAAGGCACAAACCCGCCGGTGTGTGGGACGATCAGCTTGAGGTCAGGGTACTCCTCAAAGACGCCGCTCATCACCATTCTTACGGTGGCCAGGGTCGTATCGAACATGAAGGCCATACCAGGGACCAGGGGGCGGTGGTCAATTCCGTTCATGTTGATAGGCGCCGTTGGGTGCATGTCCATGGCCACTCCCAGACTTTCTATGCGCTTGTAGACTGGCCAGAACTCTTTGCTATCCAGGGTCTTCTGGTTGATATTTGAGAAGATGTAAACGCCCTTGAACCCAAGCTGGTTCACACATCGTTCGATCTCTCTAATCGTCCGTTCGGCACTCCCCCATCCTAGGGTTGCCCAGGCCTGGAACTTGCCAGGATGTGACTCTATCACCTGGGCCAAGTGGTCGTTTATGCGAGAGGCCCAGTCGTCTGCTTCTTGTCCGCCCAGCAGTTCAGGGCCGGGCATGCCATGGCTAAGGATTGACATACCGATTCCAAGGTCTTCCATGTCCCTGAGCTTCTGGTCAACGTCGGTGTGGACTATCGGCGAAGCGTGCTCGTAACCGCCGGTGCAACTTGTAAAATAGGTACCACCCCGCAGCACGCCCTTGGGTAGGGAACTGCGCCCCGCCAAGTACTCAAGATAGGGCAAGTAATTCAGGTGACTATGAACGTCTATGCGCACGGAAATCCCCCTCGGTCCCCCTTTCATGAAGAGGGAGGCCGTCAGGCTTATAGGCCTGCGACCGCGTTTAATATCAGGGGACAGTTTAACCTTGCGACAGTGAGGCCTCAATGGGGAATCTTGCGCTGCTGTGGGCACGTGATTCTCCAGCGGGTTATCAACCATCAATCCGAACTTATTGCCCAGTTCTTAGGAACGAGAAGGTTGGCCTGTGCCGTTGTAACTTCCCTTGCTAGCCGGTATCGTTGCCGAAAAAGGGAGTAGCGTGAGGCCAGCAAGTGAAGTTTAGGCTCTGTGTCATAGGTTGTGGAGGGTTCGCTCGTATTTTCGCCGAGTCATTGGCTCCCGCACGGGATTCGGTCGACCTTTATTTCGCCAGCCGAGACCATGGTCGAGCCGAAGCTTACTCAGCTGCGTTTGGTGGTCTGGGAAGCTTCGGATCTTATGAAGATGCTGCCGCCGACCCTGATATCGACGCACTCTACATCTGTACTCCTCATGACCTTCATCTAGAGCATGCCCTACTTGCCGCGGCCGTTAACAAGCACATCCTGCTGGAAAAACCAATCGCCCGCACCATCGACGAAGCCCGGTCGATAATCTCAGCTGCAGAGGGCGCAGGGGTGAAACTGATGGTGGCTGAGAATTATCGATTCTTGGCCCCGGTACTAGAGGCAAAAAAGTTGATCGCGTCCGGAATTGTGGGGCGAGTCCGACTGATCCAATTACAAGAAGAGTTCCCCTTTGACCCCGGCTCCTGGCGGAACGACCAGGAACGAAACGGCGGCGGTGTACTCATAGATGGTGGTATCCACAAAGCTAGCGTTCTGGCCTATTTAAGCGGGAGGCCCAATCAGGTGTATGCCGTTCCAGTACCGTCAGGGAATCCGGGTATCAACGCTGAAGATGGCATCATCCTAACCACCCGGTCTTCCGAAGGTGTGGTCGGCATCATCAATCACACCTGGAGCGTCGGGAAGCCAACCGAACGTCCTTGGGTTAGTGTGACTGGCACGGCAGCAAACCTACGCTTTGAGATGGGCCGTCCCTGGCTGATAATAGACTACGGCGATTATCAGGAGACTCGAACTTTCGACGACGACCACAGAGGAATCATCGGCATGGTATTGGAGTTTAGACGCTCAATATTGGAAGGAACTGAGCCAGCCATNACCGGCGAGGAAGGTTTGAAGGACTTGGCGTTGGTCCTGAAAGCCTATGAGTCAGCNGAGAGTGGTTTGCCTGAGACTCTGGAGTAGCTTTCGAATCATCGCANCACCCAGGCTCACANAACACAACTACCGGTCATNACTTCGACACGTCGGAGCCGCGTTGGATACGCCCGATTGGCTTGTCAGCCATCANCTGCATGACCAACGCGCAAACCGAGCTTCTCTATCGAACCGGACAGGAGCGCCAGTGGCAGCTTTTCAANAGAGCGTCATCCACAGTCCATTTGGGANGACTAAAATAGTAGGAACNCCNTCCCCAGCCTACGACNAAACGAGATACCACCACCCCNTAANGGAAGTGAGGCTNTNACTTTCTCTTTTTATAAAGGCNAACAGCTAGAAGGATTTCCNCNCNGCCAAAGCTGTCAGGCTTTTAGTCGTCCGCAGGTGCCGGCTCGGCTGCTAGTTCTCTGGCATCGGCTGGCAGGTCGTCTTCCCACTCGGGAACTAGCTCGTTCTTAGTTGACTCCATGGTTATTATGGCAACCATACCACTAAGGCTCGCCGCGAAGGAAACTAGCCAAGCTGCGCTGTAAGAACCGAGACTATCGTAAATCACACTGCCAATCAGTCCACCTAGTGCCATACCTAGCCCTGCACCCATACTCTGGATGCCGAAGACCGCCCGCACAGGACCCATACCGAAGTACTGCCTATTGACCACCAAGAAGGCCGACATCTCCCCGCCAAAGCCTATGCCGAAGACTGCTGCAAACAGGTAGAACTGCCACAGGTCCTGGGTCCAAAAAAGCATCAGCACCGATACGCCCTGTATCGCGTAGAACAGGGCCATGACACCTTTGGCGCCAAGATGGTCGGCCAGAATAGGAGCTATGAGTCGGCTTACGATGCTCGTGCCCGAATAGATGCTGATAATAAAGGTGGCGGCTTCGAGAGATACTCCTCGGGTAGTGGCGTAATTGATGCCGTGGACGATCACTATGGCATGGCCGACGCAGCCGAGGTGGTGCACCAGTGGCAATAACCAGAAGGCCCTAGTGCCCTTGGCATGTTTCATGAAGACCTGACTTCTAACCTTGGCAATGGCCGCACTGTAGGCGGCGATCGGGGGATCACTGCCTTGTTCGGCTCCGAAGGGTTGTTTACCTCGATCAGCCGGCTCACTGTGGAAGAAGGCTAGCATCAGGAATACGAACCCCCCTCCGCCGGCACCTATGAGCAGAAAAGCAGTCTGCCAATCGGTCTGTGTCAAGAGCACAGCCAATCCCGGGGCCAAGATTGACGCTCCCATCCCACCAGCCGATTGCTGTATCCCCACAGCCACGCCCAAATGTCTCTTGAACCATGCGGCGACGGTGGTAGGAACATTGACACGGAACATTGCCTGGGCTATCCCCAGAATCAGGCTGTAGTAGAGAAATAGTTGCCAGATGGCATTGATCGTGCTGAGGAGCAGCAGACCGCCCATGAAGAAGGCAGCGCCGACCATCATTACTTTCTTTGCGCCATAGCGGTCGCCCAATGACCCCGCCCAGGGCGACATAACCGCGCCGATTATATTGCGGATGGAGTAGGCGAGAACGATAGCCGTCAAAGACCACCCGAAGTTGTCCTGCATCACGACCATAAGGATAGCGAAGGCCTGACTTACAAAGTTCGTGGTGAGCTGAAGCGTGGTCCCCAAGGCGACGATGTACCAAGCATAGTGGGCGTGAATGACGTTGGAGATCACTTTTGTAGACAGGTTCTGTTCGGTCAAGGAAGGTGCTCTGCCAAAGTGGAAGTTGTCATGAAGCGGGTCAGAAGAGGTCGTTGTTGGAGGCGGAAAAATACTAAGTCACAATCAGTATAGCACGAGGGTACATGGAGGACTGGAGAGTGTTTTAGCCAGTCATTCTCACGCGTCAAAAGACGTGAAGTGTCGGCAATGGCGGCAGTACAAGTCAGTATCCAGGATGAGGCCATTGCAATTGTGGCAAGCTATACCGTCCATCGGAGGGGCCTGGTTAGCACCGCAGTTTTCGCAAGTCATCCTGCTGTCCTCCGGTAAAGTCTCGCCGCAATGGTGGCAGTAAGTAGGTTTTGTGGTCATGGACCCCTTTGAATATACGGCTCTTTTCGAATGCGTAAGGCCAAATCTAACTCTAGCGTATTTAGAGCACCACGTTTCCCAAGGAAATTTTAGCGAGACATGGCATAGACTGGTACCATCTAATTAACTAGTTAACCATACAAGTTGGATTGACGAAGCAGTCCGGCAGGACACAAAGGTACACATGTTTGCAGAAGCTTGGAAGAACGAACTCCCTGAAAGCCACCTCATCGCCCTGGATATCGCTTATTCCGATTTCATAGATTCATATTTCCACATATCGCCTACGGATGCAGGAAATGTGGATCAGATCTCAGATTGGCTGCCCAAGAGGCATAGAGATCGATATACATCATTATTCTGCCACCGATTCATCATCTGCATGAGTTCAGTGGCGGAGCGATTAGCGCAGCCGGAACGCGTAACACCGATACCAAGATGCACCGCGGAGGCCATAGCGCTGCACGTTTTGATACAGCACGCATCCACTCTTCTGAAGGAAATACGGAGCATCGAATCGGACTTCTCCGGGTTCGCTGCTGAGGCGTTCCGCGACACTGATTTCCTAGAACTCTACGAGGCTCCCACAGATACTGGAAGGGTGAACCTAGACACCAAGGTTCCCTTACCCAACAACCTGGAATTCAATGACTGGTTCACTCCGTTCAATCGGAACAATCCAGTCAATCCCTTCATCTACGAAGATTGGGAGACCGAGCGGGCGGGGCTTAATTTCTTCCGATAGCCGATTGCCGTCTAGCCTTGTAGATCAAATATCGGACGAAGAGGACATAGCAGCGCTATCTAGCAACAGTGGAATAAACGCGCTTGGATCAAGCGTTTTGGTCCCAAATCGTTCTAAGTCGAACTCCTGAAGTGACGGCTCAATGGCAAGTTGATTACGGCCTCGTTGTTTCTGGTCCGGGTTTGGGTCCCAGAACTCTCTTTGTAAGCGTCCCATTCCCGCGCAAAACACTAACGGCCGTGTATTCCGCCCGGGTCGAGGCGCATTTACGCCAGTTCTTTAATCTCAATGTTCCGCCGCTCCTACTGTTATTTATTCCCAGCTCTTATGTCTCAACGCAACCTAAAATACCTACCATAGAAACGAAAAACCGGCACCCCAACAGATGGGGCGCCGGTTTTTCCAGTCGTATGGACTCTAAGGAAAATCTCTAGGCGTTGATCAGTCCTTGATCGATTGCCTTGGAGATCAATGTTGGGTCATCAGCCAAACGGGCGTGGATGGCTTCTTGAGCCTCCGCCAGCATCTGCAGATCCAGTGCCTGGGCAGCATCTTCGAAACCGGCTTCAGCCAGCATGTCCTTCCCATTCTCCTTGATCTGGTCCAGACCCCAGGAGATCTGGCCTTCGATGTCTCTCACATCGTCGGGGAATTCGACATGGGAGCCCCCGGCACCCAACTTGTCATAACCTCCCTTGTGCCAGTGGCCGCGAGGGCCGTGGGGGTCGTAGCGGATAACCTCTTCCCCTTTTACGTCTATTCCAAAGGTCGGNCCNCCCATTTTGCTCTTCAGACAGCGGACCGGCCACAGGTAGATAGTTACATCACCTTCTTTACTGAGAGGCCNCACCAAAACTTGGCCCAGATACGACTCGCCATCAATCATCGTAGCCATTTGCAATTCTCCTAGAGTATTTGNGATTGATGAGATATTACCACATAGANGAGTCTGTCANCGGCGAACGCATTTGTGTGGGGGTCTGGACAGNCCGATAACTAGACTGCCCAACGCAGCTANGGCAGCGAAGGTTACGAATGCCATAATGTAACTCCCGTTCATATCGAAGGCCAAACCTGATAANAGCGGCCCGATGGTCTGCCCGATCTGGACACCTGTCTCTCCGATTCCACGGATGCTGCCTAGGGAGCGCCGACCGAAGTACGAAGCGTATGCCACTGGCGGGATCACGTTGCCGCCGGCGGCTACGATACCGATCACTGCCGACACCGCGAATGCAGATGCCATGGTATTGACCGATAAAAGGAGCACTGTCGAAACCGCACTCAGAGCCATTAGAAATCCCATGGCCCACCGTACGGGTGTGCGTTCTATAACCGCTCCCCACACCAGACTCCCCACAGCGCTGACGATGCCGTTGATGGTGATCGCCGTTGCCGTGACAGTCAGCCCTAGCCCTCGGTCTTGATAGAACGCTCCAACATGAACCGAAACACCAGCTTGGATCATAAATAAGATACCGACTACGCCGACCATCACCCATAGAGCGGTCGTCCGCATGGCGTCCCGAGGTGTCCAATCAACCTCAATGCTTCCAGNATCTGGTGNCCGCATCAGGCCGCTCATNGCCGNAGCTTCTATCGGTCGTGCCGGCGCATTTGAGAATGGTTCTACCCCACCGTCCGGTGTAAGACCGATGTCCTCCGGTCGGTCTACAATCAACAATGCGGACGGGATTACCGAAACAGCCAATACCGATAAGCCCATAGCTACCCATGCGGCCCCAACGCCCACTTGAGACATGGCGAGTGATGCGATCTGAATGAATACGATACCGCCGACCGCGCCAGCTAGGTATAACAGACCAATTGCCCGACCTCGCTTTCTGATGAACCACCGAGAGACCACAACCCCAGACCCAATCTGCACGGGAACATGGAATATTATCCTTCCNGTGGCGAACCCNAGATAGAATAATATCGGGACAGTAGCCCAGGCCAAAGAGGTTACAGCGATACCTAGCACCAGCATGCTAACTGTCAAAATAACTCGGGATCCATACCGGTCGACCGCCCAACCGATGACCGGCGAAAGGAACATAGAAGCTATTGCCCCAACGCTTACAGCACCGGCGATCAAGGTCCTGCTCCANCCGAACGAATCAGCCATCGGAGACAGGAAGATTCCAAGCACAAAAACCGAAGGTGCCATTCGAGCGAACACGGTGGTCCCTGCGGCGAAGACAACGACCCAGCCGTAGTAGAAAGGTAGACGGTTGCTGAGGTATCTAGCTATAACAAAGGAGATGTCGTTCAATTAGCTTCTTACGCCCAGGAACACAAGAATAAATTTGCACAGACGATCCAAAAAGGAAGCCCTCTGACATACAGCCAGAGGGCTTTTCTTGCCTGTAAAGTGGTGCGCTTGGCGGGATTCGANCCCACGNCCCCTGGCTCCGCAAGCCAGTGCTCTAATCCGCTGAGCTACAAGCGCAAAGTAAGATACGGTCTATCAGCGTTTAGCCATCANGGTAATCGGCTGAGTGCTGTTAGCTTTTTGGTGCCGAGGGAGGGATTTGAACCCACACATCCGTAAGGACACTGCGACCTGAACGCAGCGCGTCTGCCGTTCCGCCACCTCGGCACGAAAGAACCCGGCCAACGACACAGACTCTCGTGATCCCAAGCTACATGGTGGGCGATGGAGGGGTCGAACCTCCGACCTCCTCGGTGTGAACGAGGCGCTCTAACCACTGAGCTAACCGCCCCTTATCGTTGGGACAAGTAAATTATAGGCACACCCTTTCCCCAACGCAAGGCAAGAAAACATCGTGGCCAATAAGATCTCAGGCGCGACATTTCACGAACTTGGTCTTGCGGTCCGCGGTTAGGGGTGTTGAAACGAAATATACTATGGAAAGCCAATCTGGATCAAAGTAATCCCCAAGTGATGTACCCTAGTATTAATCAGGGAGTATCGCGATCGCGTCAATCTCGATCTTTAGGTCTGGGGTTCCCAATGCTGCAACTTGAACTTGAGTACTAGCGGGAAACGCCCCGGCAAATCGCTTCATACGGACTTCACCCGCAGCCGGTGCTTCCCGCAAGTCGGTCACGAAACTTGTTACCTTGACTACATTGGCTAACGTACCGCCGTTTTCCTTTAAGATATGTTCGAATTTATCAAGTATGGCCTCTGTTTGGGCGGCGATATCACCTGTGGCAGCGGATGTCCCCCCGGCAGTACTGCCAGCGATGTATAGGGTATTTCCTGAGCGGACAGAATGGTGAAAAGCTCCGCTCGGCTGAGGTAGTTCTGCATAATTCCTACGTTCGAATTCCATGATTTACTCCTAGTTTCGTTAATCGATGCTCAACCGTCTAACCAGCTCTGTAATCTCATTCACAAGTTGTACAAAGTCATTTAACCCTCCGTTGTACTAATTTCATGGTCTCACCTCTACAAGCTAACGGGTTCAGGAACAAATTCAAAATGTTCCGTGCCTTTCGATACAACGATTTCCGGTTGTTTTGGT
>NZUD01000067.1:0-13140 GCA_002697005.1 Chloroflexota bacterium
GGCGACTCTGTTCTACATCCTGGTGTACACCAACTGGCTAAAGCGGGCCACACCCCAAAACATCGTCATAGGCGGCGCGGCCGGGGCTATTCCGCCCTTGGTGGGTTGGGCTGGCATAACCGGAGGCTTGGACCTGACCGCACTTCTCCTATTCACCATCATCTTTTTCTGGACTCCACCCCACTTCTGGGCGTTAGCATTGATGATTCAAGATGACTACCAAGAAGCAGGGATTCCCATGCTGCCCGTGGTGGTGGGTGAAGAACGCACGGTGCAAAACATCTTCATCTACAGCCTGGCTTTGGTGGCGCTGACACTACTCTTTAGCGCTTCAGATGCCGTTGGGTTGATCTATTTATTCTCGGCAGCGGCTCTGGGTGCCATATTTATAGCCTTGGCCTGGAAGCTGAAGCTGGATTACACCATCCGCAGGGCGAAGTATCTGTACCTCTACTCCCTCCTCTATCTCGCCCTGTTGTTCTCCGTGATGTTGGCAGACGCCGTATACCGGTTTTAAACCTATTTCCAAGCGTATCCGCACCAAGTATGACCCGTGCTCAGATGCGTTGACAGGCCTGTTGGGCCTGTGGTAAGTTCCCACAGGTTAGTGAAATTTGGCACACGCACGCTCAAATTAGGTAAAAATTTGGGTCGATTCGCCCTCTTAAACAAGCTGGTTAGTGCGCTGTCGCCGCGCTAAATAAACCCCGGGAGACAAACAATGGGGCTGTCGCCCTTCCGGCGGGAAGGACCAACCGGTAAACCTTCCGCCACGAACTCAAGCAAACCCACAGGACGCCGCAGAAGCCTGAAGAACCGTTCGGTCCTCTTTGGTCTAATGGCGGCTCTTTTCTTGTTTATGGTTGGTTGCTCCAAAACCGGCCAATCCACTTGGGAGGCGTTTGGCCCGGTAGCCCAGAAACAGTTAGACCTGTTCAACGTGCTGTTATGGGTCATGGTCGCGGTATTCATAGTAGTTGAAGGGGTTCTGCTCTACGCTATAGTCCGCTACCGGAGAAGGCCTGGCGACGAAAAACCACCCCAGATCCATGGCAACACTACATTGGAAGTTGTCCTGACCATCATTCCTACTATCCTGGTGCTTGCCCTGGGAATCTGGTCCGTCTTCACTCTGTTTGAGATTGACAAGGCTCCCACTGATGGCCCGGAACCATTACATGTAAACGTAACTGGCCATCAGTGGTGGTTCGAATTTGAATACCCTGATGCAGGCAACGGCAAGCACATAATCACCGCCAATGAGATGCGGATTCCAGTCGACCGGCCCATCACAATCAATCTAGAATCCGACGATGTCATTCACAGCTTCTGGGTGCCCAAGCTTGCTGGCAAGCTCGACATGGTGCCAACTCACATAAATAAGATGTGGTTCCAGGCCGACTCGGACAAGATTGACGACGACCTACCGATAACCCTGTACGGGCAATGCGCGGAGTTGTGCGGTCTGGCCCACGCTTTGATGCGGTTCCGGGTCACCGTTATGGAGCAAGCCCAGTTCGATTCCTGGGCTGCAGACTATGGCCCACCGCCAACCAACACAGACCGAGCTAAGAAGGGACAGCAAGTCTTCGCGACCAATTGTACTCTCTGCCATACCATTGATGGTCCCGATGATCCATCGCTGTCAAAGAGCCGGTTGGACGGATTCCTCACCGGCGGAGACATAACACCAGTTCCGGCGCCGAACCTGACGGACCTTCGAACTCGACTCACCTTGGCGGCAGGTATAATTGACTTGTCCGAGACCACTTTGCGTGACTGGATACACGACCCAGAGGACATTAAACCCGGCAACTATATGTCCGAACGCGCTGTTCTGTACCAGAACGGGACTGCTAACCTAAGCGATGAAGAGATAGATGCCCTCGTCGGGTATCTGTTGGACCTGCGATAGATTCCACCAATAGGAGCGCTAACCGAGGCCACCCGCCTGTAGAACTCGGCGGAGAACCCGGAGAAAGCGAAAGATGGCAGCGATAACCAGCGTCATACCACGACCAACGAGCTACGCAGGCCTGTGGGGCTGGATGACAACAGTCGACCATAAGCGCATCGGCGTGCTATACGGCGTAACCGCTTTCATTTTCCTGCTGTTCGCGGGGATTGAAGCTGGTGTCATACGCATGCAATTGGCCTCTGCCGACAACGACCTGATCGGCCCTGGCCGGTTCAACGAGATGTTCACCATGCATGCCACCACCATGGTGTTCATGGTTATCATGCCGATGTCAGTGAGCTTCTTTAACATCGTCATTCCTTTGGCCATCGGCGCCAGAGATGTTGCTTTCCCCAGACTGAATGCCCTCAGCTATTGGATATTCCTGTTCGGCGGCGTGCTCATGCATATGAGCTTCGTCGTAGATCAAGTGCCGGACGCCGGCTGGTTCTCATACGCCAACCTCACCGAAAAACCTTTCAGCGTTGACCATGGCCTAGATTACTGGGCGATCAGCCTTCTGGTCATGGGCACTTCATCAGTGGCTGGCGCACTGAACTTCATAGTTACAATAATCAACCTGCGGGCGCCCGGCATGACCATGATGCGCATGCCCGTGTTCGTTTGGATGACCCTGATTACGTCCCTCCTGCTGGTTCTTGCCTTCCCTGTAATCACGGTAGGTCTGATCGAGCTGACCATGGACCGCAACTTTGGAACCCATTTCTTCATCCCGGCCGAGGGCGGCGATCCCGTTCTCTGGCAACACCTCTTCTGGGTCTTCGGGCATCCTGAAGTCTACATCTTGATTCTGCCTGCGATGGGTATCGTTTCAGAGATTCTGCCGACTTTCTCGCGAAAACCCTTGTTCGGCTACCCCTTTATCGTATTTTCCGGAATCGTCATCGGCATCATGGGTTGGGCCGTTTGGAGCCACCACATGTTCACGGTTGGCTTGGGTCCAGTGGCGAACTCAGTATTCACCATCACCACAATGTTGATAGCTGTGCCTACAGGCGTAAAGATCTTCAACTGGATCGGGACTCTATGGAAAGGCTCCATAGAATTCACTACTGCGATGATGTACGCCTTGGCCTTCATAGCATTGTTCATCGTCGGTGGGTTGAGCGGCGTATCTCACGCGGTCTCTCCTTCTGATTTCCAACAGCAGGACACCTATTACATCGTGGCACACCTCCACTATGTCTTGTTTGGTGGTTCCATAGTCGGTATCTTCGCCGGCACCTATTACTGGTTCCCGAAGATCACCGGGAAGATGCTAGACGAAACGCTGGGCAAGTTGAATTTCTGGTTTGTGTTCATCGGCATGAACCTAACGTTCTTCCCCATGCACTTCGTAGGCATGAACGGCATGCCACGGCGCATATATACCTACTCTGCCGAATTCGGCTGGGAGCACATGAACCAGATCTCCAGCGTCGGATACATCGTGCTGGCTATCGGGATTCTGATATTCATGTACAACGTCTGGCAGTCCCGCAATTCGCGGCGGGTCAGCCATGATCCTTGGGATGCCCCCGGTGTGGAGTGGACCATCTCTTCCCCACCTCCTCCGTACAACTTCGCTGAGATTCCCCAGATTCAAGGACGGGATCATTATTGGATCGTCAAAGAGAATGCTGAAGCCGCCGGTACTCCCATCAGGGAGCCTGAAGCTCACGTTGACCCCAGTTCCATCCATATGCCAAGTCCATCGTATTGGCCGATATTTATAGCGGCGGGTGTTGCTTTGATCGGAGGCGGATTACTTTCCCACTACGCGCTCAGCTTTGTGGGAGGAATAATCGCCTTCATAGGCACAATCGGTTGGGGCAACGAACCTCCAGCCGCGCCCAGCGACCATCACTAGGAGACTAAGATCGTGGCCCACGCAGTAGAACATGAATATACAACCACCGGTTTAAACCACCGGAAGATGCTCATGTGGGTATTCTTGGGGTCGGACTGCCTCTTCTTCGGCTCCTTGATCGCCACCTACATGGTCTATCGTGGCCAAAGTTTAGTCGGCCCGTACCCCATAGACATCATAGACGTCCCGCTAACGACTATCAGCACATTCGTGTTGCTGATGAGTAGCTTCGCCATGGTACAGGCGCTGTCAGCGACCCACGCAGATAATAAGAAGGGCATCGTTAATTGGCTGTTAGCCACCGCATTCTTAGGGGCAATATTCATCGGTTTCCAGGTTTATGAATTCAACGCCTTCAAGAATGAAGGACTGACCCTTGGGGGCAACCTGTTCGGCGCCACCTTCTTCACACTTACCGGGTTCCACGGAGCCCACGTGACCCTGGGAATCATCTGGCTTGTGGCTATGGCCATACTGGGAGCCAAAGGGCGCCTCGGCCCGAAAACAGCGCTGGATGTCGAACTGGTCGGTCTGTATTGGCACTTCGTCGACATCGTCTGGATCGTTATTTTTACACTGCTATATCTCATTGGCGGGTTTGACGTCGGCCCAGCTGCTCTTCCGGGCGGACATTAACCCCACACCCAAGTCGAACAAGAGCACATTAGAGTAATAATGGCACACGAAACCGAACATACATCAAACCACCCGACGTTCAATCAATACGTCCTGATTGCGGTAATCCTATTTGCGATTACCATCGTTGAGTTCGTCCTAATATGGGAACGGGCTGGCATAGTTGGCTATCTCGGGGCTTCTAAAGTGCCTCTACTAGTCGCATTATCAGCAGTCAAATTCGCTATCGTCATTATGTATTACATGCACCTCAAGTTTGACCCGCGGTTCTTCGGGACCGTGTTCATCGCGGGGTTAGCACTNGCATTCCTAGTAGGGATTGCCTTGATNGGCCTATTCGTTGGCTTCGGCGGAGNGCCACGGGGCTACGCCGAAGCCAATGCAGTGCCTTACGTTCATGGCGCATCNGAATCCACCGAAGAAGACCATGGAACTGGCACTGCGACCAAAACCGAAAANCCCGCCGTCGCTGGACCGGTTGCAATTACGGTTGGTGCTGCAGGCGAAACACTAACCTTCGATACCAGCAGCTTCTCTGCGAGTTCTGGGGCAGAAGTTACAGTCACCTTTGACAACCCGTCTGCGAACAACCAGCATAACTTGGTGATAGTCCAGTCCGGGACTAAAGACGATGTGGCCGTCGACGGTACTGCTGCTGGCCCCACCAACGATTGGGTGTCACCAGGCGATGGCAGGGTTATAGCCAATACGGCTTTAATCAACCCAGGTGGCTCGGGTGTTGTAACGTTCACTGCGCCGTCTGCNGGAACGTATCAATTCGTNTGCACCTTCCCAGGCCATAACTTCACNATGTTTGGNGACTTTATAGTTCANTAAACTNCTACNCNAGCTTNTNAAAAANGCCCGGCCATTCNNNNGAATGGCCGGGCCTTTTTGATNTCCTCTTNGGTTNCTGTTTAACCCNTGTATNCTTGNNTAAANCCTTCCTTGANNGGCNCAATGATNCGGTCTCCCATACGTTTNGANGCCATGTTCAAACCCTCTNTGGCGAACACTAGNTCCCGTGAAGTTATCTCTAGNTTTGACGAGCTNCCCAATTTACCTGCATAGTCTTCCAAGAATCGGTCCACACTTGACTCATCTTCGGCCATCCCTCTAAAAACCCGGTACATGGGCAGCGTTCGCACGAAGTTATGCACCTCCTCGCGTTCGAAGANCGGATGACGGTCCAGCAAAACGGAGATTCCAAAGTCGATCAAGCTGCAGGNACCGTCATCTGCAACCAGAAGATGGGACCTGCCTCTGGGGTCTGAGAACGTTACGTCGTTGTAGTAGATATCAGCCTTGTGGAGACGGCGAACCATTGCCCCCACGTTCGAGCCTATGGTAGACAANAAATCGTCGGTAAGCCGCTCCTGCGGCAAATCGGTGAAGAACGTTCCAGGAACGAACTCNTCCGTCAGATAACCCGGCAGAGACTCCAACTGTTCCGGCCCAACGCTTATNCCGCCTGCTATCTGTGCTATCTGGTCCTCTCGGCTGTTCTGCAAAGGCTTTATCACGATCGACCGATCGCGAAAAAGCACGGTGGCAACCATCCCTCTCGCTCGGCCAGAGAATTCCAACGAGGGCACATCCTCGCCTGACCGCAGAGGGCGGTACACCTCTGGGAAGAACGCATAACGAGAGAGGGCTTTTACCACCGGGTCGGCGGTTAACCGGATGAACAGTGGCATCTCGAGGTCAAACAATTTCCAGAACGCCGGCATATGCTCAGGAACTGGCATGCCGGACGCGGGNCGCATGGCATTGATTACTTCTTCTGGAGGTTTGGGTGGAGGCGGAGCGATGGCCCGCCGGATAACCGCAACTTCCTCTGGCGTATAATCCAAAGGCATCAGTCCGCCACGAAGTGGGCACCGTCAGCGCCTANCTGCAGATCACGTTCCCGCACCACAGCGTCTGCGTTCAACATTCCATATATATGTGGATAAATCTCGCCCGAACGGCTGGGCTCGTGCTTCAACGGTGATTTGAGCTTGTCCAGATCCACATCCAGAACCATAAGTCCCAGATCACCTGGATAAAGGCGTGCCGCCACCTTGAGAAGTTGCGTAATATCCTTGGAACAGTGGATGAACCCTTCTTCTAACAGGCTGGGTGCCGCGTATTCACCAGCCGGCCTGGCAGCCTCCCAAGCGTCTTTGTAGGTCANATGGAAAATCAAAGCCATTAAAATACTCCAACGGATTTCGGGACTGTGCCGCAANAAATTGTACCCCAGAGCAGCGAGTGTTAGGATGAAAGCCGCACCAGATGGGGGAGTTCCAGCATGAGATCAGAGATCAACGAAGGATCAGGCCTTCAGTACATCACCATAGTGCCAGATGAGTACACCCCGGAATCGACCTATCCTCTGGTGATAATGCTGCACGGCTTTGGCGCCAACATGCAAGACCTGGCCGGNCTGGCCCCCGCCATCAACGCCACTGGCTATGTTTATG
Organism: Chloroflexota bacterium; assembly: GCA_002697005.1. The sequence goes on from NZUD01000067.1 coordinate 6,929, forward strand.
CCTGCCCAAATGCTCCGATCCCTTTCCAACTAGGGCCAGGCCACTCCGGGTTCGGGTGGATGACCCCCAGAGGTGGCGGAACGCCTGAAGAGACTGCCAACTCCGAGCTGTTACTAAGCGATTTCTTCGATACCGTTTTCCAGCAGTTCAACGTCTCACCGGGCCAGGCGCTATTACTCGGATTNTCTCAGGGCGGCGGGATGACCTACCGCTGTGGACTGGGCAGAGCCGACAAATTCGCAGGGTTGGCTGCTTTAAGCGCAACATTACCTGATCAAGATGAACTGGTGACGCGCTTACCGGAAGAACGGAGCCAACCGATATTCGTCGCCCATGGCCGNTACGACCAGATGGTCTCTGAGGATACTGCCCACTCAGCCAAGGTATTTCTAGAGAGCAACGGATACAGCCCTGACTTCCATCTCTATGACATGGGCCATGAGATCAGTGGCGAAGAGCTGAGAGACCTTGTCCCTTGGATGGCTGGAGTGCTGCCGCCACAAGGCTGATCGGATTTAGTTACCATCGTCCTTCCATGTAATCATCTTGTCTATGGTGATCTCCAGCAGGACCATTCGCTCCTCGCCAAGCAGTTCCTTNGCGAACTCAACTCCTCTTTCCGGACCGTCGTAGAGAACGCACATCCGCTCCACTATTGGCGCTAGAGCTTTCGACGATAACTTTGCCTGCCCTTCAAGCACAACATAGGACAACGGACGCTCGGGCGTTGCGATGGAAACCGCAACGCCCGGGTTCTGCAGAATGTTCTTCACCTTAACAGCACCGCCGTCGGCCATGACCCAGGCTTTGNCTTCATCCCAAAGGAACCATACCGGCGCAACATGTGGCCTGCCTGCTGGACGAATGGTTACGAGATGAGCGATCTGAGGCTGAGCTAAAAACGATTCCTGCTCTTTGTGGGTGAGTCTGGCCATAATTTTTCTCCGTATGATTTCAGGCACAAGATCGGGCTAATATAGCAGACACATGAACCTTTCGTTACTACCTCTCATCCTTGCTACTGTCTTGACTAATGCTTGCGGCGGTAGTTCCAAGACCGCCGCTCCTTTAGTCACGCTACCCGAATATGAAGGGCCTCACGATTCCGGCATCGAATGGTGGTACTCCAACGGGCGATTCACCGACGACCGCGGGCAGGAGTACAGCTACCATTACGTCACCTTCCAAAGCGAAGCCGCCGGCGCGGTTAGGGCGTCGTAATGCCTTCATTGGGATTAAGCCTGGAACTGGATCCGGTGCTGTAAGACGCGNAATTCGCTGACAGTTGGTACACTCCAGCGGCCTACTGGCAAGGCGCAGTAAGGGTCAGCGGTACCCACCGGGAGGGACCCGTACAGGGGAGACGCTTTATGGAACTAGTCGGTTACGGCCCTCAGCAGCTGAAACAGACACCGGCCCTTTAAGAGTTCAGCCCCATTATCATCTCCGCCATTCGTGCCTGTTCCGACGGAATATCTGCTGGCTGTACCGGGATAGGCAGCGTGCTGAGCTCATTTAGTACAGGACCGGAAAGGACATCGGCCTCTGCGTCAGTGAGTGACCATTTAGCTGCTATGTCTGCCGTACCATAGATCACCGCCTGGCGAAAGCCGTAGTCAGCAATGGCGCGGTTGGCTATGTCGATAACTTTTTCCATCTTTCTCGCCTACTGGGCACCCGCCCAGGCGCCACCGTCGATGATGTATGTGCTTCCACTCACATATGACGCTTCGTCTGAAGACAGCCACAGCACCAGATTGGCGATCTCATCTGCTGTGCCTACCCGACTCATGGGATGGCCTTCATTGCGGCCGACGAATGCCTCCGCGCTAGCGGTACTGCCCCGCATCTGAGGNGTGTCCACGCCACCCGGGGCTATGCAGTTNATGCGAACACCCTGGGATGTGTACTGGCTGGCAGCAACGGTCGTTAGATGAATCACCCCGGCCTTACTCACCGCATAGGGGACTGAATAACCGACCCCACGCACTCCTGACATAGAAGAGATATTAACTATAGAACCGCCGCCTTTGGTGGTCATTGCGGGGATGGCGTATTTGCAGCAGAGGAACACTCCTTTGACGTTGGTCTCCATTGTCAGNTCCCAGAGGACTTCGTCTACTTCCACCAAAGGAGGAGTTCGTATCAGGATGGCTGCACCGTTGATCAGGATATCCAAACGTCCGAACCGAGTTACCGCATCTTCAACCATCCGTTCAACTTGGACAGCATCTGAGATGTTAACGTTTACTGTAGCGGCATTGTCAGGTGTGGCGCCCATCAAGGACAACGTCTCTTCAGCCCCATTGATGTTCCTGTCAGCGACCACCACCTTGGCGCCTTCGCGACCAAACCGTTGACAGATGGCTCTGCCGATGCCCGAGGCCCCACCTGTGACTATAGCTACTTTGTCTTCCAGCCTACCGGTCAAATCTTTCACCCTCGATGCGAGTCTTTGACACCGTGAGTTGGTTGGCCGCGATTGTAGCACACGCCCATCCTTCCGCTTGCCTCCGCCCCAGGCAGGGGTTATGATTCTTCCCGCGTCTGCGCATACCTGGATTTTACCTCTTTGGAGCGTCACGTACTAAGGCCTTATGGTGACTTCAGATAATCTCCGAACCAACCTTTATGACACCCATGTCACTTTGGGTGGCCGCATGGTGCCATTTGGGGGCTGGGACATGCCTGTGCAGTACCCNGACGGAATCCTGGCCGAGGTCAAGGCTGTCCGAACGGCTTGTGGGGTATTCGACGTCTCCCACATGGGCCGACTCTACATCTCCGGCCCAAAGGCCACTGAGTTCCTAGACTGGGTGCTCACTGGCTCAGCATCGACGCTGCGTGTCGGTCGCGCCCGGTACAGCCTGATCTGCAATGAGAAGGGCGGCGTTATCGACGACACTATCTTCTACCGCTTGACTGAAGACCGCTACCTCCTGATTCCTAATGCCGGCAACCGCCCTGCCGTNATCGCCTGGTTCCAGCATTGGATCGATGAAAAATTCTTCCCAGGGTGCTCCATGGAAGATGCCACGACAACAACCGGCCTGATCGCATTCCAGGGTCCCTATACACCTGTTTTGATCGACCAGATAGCAGATCAACCCCTTTCGACCATGCGGCCCTTCTCCTGGGCCGAGGGAGCCATCCAGGGGGCTCCAGTGTTTGCGGGTCGAACCGGGTATACCGGGGAAGACGGGTTTGAATTACTGGTNCAAGGCCGCGACGCCGTCAAGGTCTGGACCGCACTCACCGACTCTGGAGCGGTGCCCTGTGGATTGGGTGCCCGAGATGTTTTAAGACTGGAAGCAGGGCTTCCACTACATGGACACGAGATCGACGAGGCGACAACACCGATCGAAGCAGGGCTGGACCGCTTCGTCCGCACCGAAGGTGAATTCATCTCCTCTCAACTCCTAGAGTCCCAGCGAACTGGCAGTGTTCTACGAAAATTGGTGGGGTTTACACTCCCGGGACGCAGCGCGCCTCGGGCCGGATACAGCCTGTTAGACCACGGTGAAACCATAGGCACAGTCACCAGCGGCAGCTACTCGCCCACCCTTGACACCAGCATCGGCATGGGCTACGTTTTGGGGCGCGATATCAAGCCCGGAACGATACTGGATCTGGATATAAGAGGAAGGATCGTTCCGGTGACGGTCACAGATCTCCCCTTCTACACCCGCCCCAGGAGGACCTAGCCAACGTGAGTAGTCCCGACGACCGCAGATACACACAAGAACACGAATGGGTCATGATTGACGCCACGGCCACCAATACAGCCGTGGCCGGCATCACCGATTACGCTCAAGACCAACTGGGAGACATAGTTTATTTCGAACTCCCCAAGGTCGGCGATGATGTAGCCCACTTGGGCAAGATGGGAGAGGTTGANTCGGTGAAAGCCGTCTCAGATCTCTTCTCGCCCATCGACGGTGTAGTTACGGAGATNAACGAGAAACTCCTCGACCACCCCGAGTTGGTCAACGAAGACCCATTTGGTGAAGGCTGGCTCATCAAAGCGACGATAGCTGATGCTGCTACGCTCGATATATTGATGTCGGCTGCAGACTATGATGCCTTCATCGCCGGGCTGTAATGACTGCCACCCGCCCCGATACGACCGGGCATTTCCAATCTCATTACATCCCCAATACCACTGACGAGCAGGCTGAGATGCTGGCCGCTCTCGGCATAGTCTCGATAGACCAGCTCTTCATAGATATCCCGGACGAATACCGCAATCCCACCCTGGAACTGCCNGCGCCCCTTTCGGAATTGGAGATTCAACGGGAATTGGGTGGNATGGCCGCCAAGAACCGCCCTCTGGGTAGCGGGCCGTCATTCCTGGGAGCTGGTTCCTACGACCACTTCATACCGTCCATCATCAAGCCGCTAATCACCCGTGGCGAGTTTATCACNGCCTANACTCCCTATCAGGCAGAGGCCAGCCAGGGCACTCTCCANGTGATCTACGAGTTCCAAACCTTGATCTGCAATCTCTACGGGATGGAGGTGGCTAATGCCGGCATGTATGACGGGGCCACCAGCCTTGCTGAAGCAGTATTGATGGCTTGCCGTGTAGCTAAACGGGAGAAGGTCGCACTGGTAGATACTGTTTCACCGGCCTACTCCGCCGTGATTCATACCTACTGCCAATCCCAGGACATCGCAGTGGAAACTGTCAGTCCCTCCAACGTGGTATTGNACGACGAAACCGCCTGCCTGGTTCTGCAATACCCGAATTACTTCGGAAACATCGAGGATATGCAGAACCTGATTGACGTAGCGCACGCCCAGGGAGCGCTGGCGGTGGTCTCCACCGACCCGACAGCCATGGGCATGTTCCAGACTCCAGGGCACTACGGAGCGGATATAGTCACTGGCGACGGCCAGCCCCTTGGCATCCCATCCAGCTTCGGCGGGCCCTTTGTAGGACTGTTTGCCACCAAGCAGGAATACATCCGCCAGATGCCCAGTCGGCTTTCAGGCCGTACGGTAGATAAGAACGGCAAGACCGGCTATGTGCTGACCTTACAGACACGGGAACAGCACATCCGCAGAGAACGGGCCACATCCAACATCTGCACGAACGAGGCCCTTTACGCGTTAGCCTCGACTATCTACCTGGCTGCCATGGGGAAGCAAGGACTGCGTCAAGTTGCCGAATTGTGCTACCACAAAGCTCACTATGCAGCGGCCAAGATCGGTGAGTTGCCCGGCTACTCTTTACCCATAGACGGTCCCTTCTTCCAAGAGTTCGTCGTCCAGTGTCCTTCCGCCCCGGCTGACATCAACAAGAAGTTGATGGAACAGAACATATTAGGTGGGCTGGACGTAAGCGAACGGGTACCTAATGGCATGCTGTTGTGTGTCACGGAGATGAGTTCCCGGGATGACATCAACGCCTTGGTTGCGGCGCTTTCGGAGTTCAAATAATGAGGCAAGGCGGAAACAGGCAAACAGAGAAATTACTGCTAGAGCGGAGCGTGCCTGGACGTGTGGGCACAGTACTGCCTGATNTGGACGTCCCTGCCCAGCCCTTGCCAAACAGNGCCCTTCTGCGGGACGACTTACCACTGCCCGAGGTTTCTGAACCTGAAGTGGTCCAGTATTTCACAGGCCTAAGCCAACTTAACTTTTCCATCGACACACACTTCTATCCTTTGGGCAGTTGCACTATGAAGTACAACCCCAAGATCAACGATGAGATTGCATTCCTACCCGGTTTTGCCGGCATACACCCGATGCAGCCCTCCGAACAGTCACAGGGCGCACTGGAGTTGCTGTACAAGCTACAAGGGTTTTTGGGCGAGATTACAGGCCTGCCAGAGGTGGGATTATCCACCCTTGCCGGAGCGCATGGAGAATTGGGCGGAATGCTCATGATCCGAGCCCACCACCTGGCNAATGACGACAAGGACCGCACAACAGTGGCTATCCCCGATAGCGCCCACGGAACCAATCCCGCCTCAGCGGCCATGGCTGGTTTTAATGTAGTAGAGCTGGCATCTGACAAAGATGGCAATGTCGACCTCGAAGCCCTACGCGAGGTCGCTGGTCCAAACCTGGCCGGGGTAATGATCACCCTGCCCAGCACCCTCGGCTTGTTTGACACCAACATCGTCGAAGTCTGCCGCATCGTTCACGAGGCCGGAGGNCTGGTTTACGGCGACGGNGCCAANAGTGAACGCCCTTNTCGNACGAGT
>NZUD01000067.1:13145-18045 GCA_002697005.1 Chloroflexota bacterium
TNGNAGNCTTGGGTTTCGACGTGATTCACCTAAACCTGCACAAGACCTTCAGCACCCCACATGGNGGCGGNGGACCTGGAGCNGGGCCAGTNTGTACNACTAACCAACTCGCCCCATATCTGGCCGCCCCAGTCATCACTGAAACCGNGGGCGGGTACCAGTTGTCCACGCCTGAAAAGAGCATCGGAAAGCTAAGCGGATTCCACGGGAACTTCGGCGTCTTGGTACGGGCTTACACTTACATCAGAACTCTGGGCGATGCAGGCATCCTGTCCATCAGTGGGAACGCAGTNCTGAATGCCAACTACATGATGAAAGCGCTACGNGGCATCTACCACCTTCCCTACGACCGCACCTGCATGCACGAGGCGGTATTCTCAGCCGACTTGCAGAAAGAACGTGGTTCCAGTGGTCTGGAGATAGCCAAGCGGNTGTTAGATTACGGGTTCCACGCCCCTACGATGTACTTCCCGCTCATCGTCCACGAAGCATTGATGATCGAGCCGACCGAGTCAGAGACAAAAGAGACCATCGATCTATTCATCCAAGCCCTTATCGATATCGACCGTGAGGTTACGGAGAACTCCGACCTGGTCAACAACGCTCCCCACACCACACCTGTAGCCAGGCTGGACGAGGCCCGGGCCGCTCGCCAGCCTAATCTCAGGTGGCAGCCAGAAGCAGCTGATTAATCTTTAGCCATTCTTTTCTGACTCCAGAAGCGCGTTCAACACATCCTCGTCAACCCGAACTTCCACACCAGCACGCTCCTCTTGGAGGAGCATGGCCACTCGGGAATCACGGTTGCCCCAGCCGCGGTTGATTGCCTCAGTCATCTCCATCAATGCCAGGTTGGCCAACCGCATGGGTACGTCGAACTCGCGACCAACAGACACAGCCAGGTCGACGTCCTTCCGAGCTAGATTTAACGCGAAATCAGGCGGATCAAACTTACCCGGCAGCAGATGCTCTGCCAGTCCTTCAAACGTGCCTCGGCGACCCTGCGCTCCCTTCCGAACCGCCTGCCAAAGAGCCAGTGGTTCCACTCCGGCTTTGACACCCATTGTGAATACCTCAGCTAGAGCAGCCTGGACAACGTACCCGGTGCAGTTGTGTACAAGCTTGGCAATCGCACCGCAACCTATGGGTCCAACGTAATAAGCCGCGTTTCCGATAGAATCCAACACTGGTTTACAGCGGTCGAATACATCTTTGTCACCGCCGACCCAGATCGCCAAATTACGACTGGCCGCGCCCCTTGGACCACCACTTACGGGAGCATCGAGGACATGTATGCCGCGTGATGCGGCCTCTTCATGAATCTTCCGGATCATGCCAGGCGTGCTTGTACTAAGGTCAAAATAGACCTTGCCGGCACTCATCCCCTCCATGATGCCCGATTCACCCAGGGCCACAGCCTCGACCTGTGTTGGGCCTGGAAGTGACGTGAAAACAATCTCCGTTTGTTCAGCCACCTCTCGGGGAGTGTCTACCCATGTGGCGCCCGCCTCTAAATGCCGGGTGGCTGAGGCCGGGTTGATGTCGTGCACAACTAGCTCATTACCGCCGTCCAAGGCGTTATAGGCCATGCTGCCACCCATGGTGCCAAGTCCGATGAATCCTACTTTCATACTGTCCTCCGCAGCGGGCATCTCCCGCGCTTGACGCATATCTTTCAGCGGGGCCTAACATAACACAGGCTCAAGCACACGCACCACTGGGGCCACTATATCGGTGGTGAGGTAGAATGGTGGCAACAATGATTTACACTCTGGAGGCTCAATCCAACCATGGTAGACCAGGACGAACGACTTTGGACTTTTGATGCCGTTGAACCTGCCCAGATCGGTAACGAGACAACGGTGGAAATTACGCCTGAGAACATCGCTGAATACGCTCGCTTAGCCTTGAATGCCTCTTCCATGTACCAACCTGATGCGCATGATCTGATCGCAATGCCCACCATGGTCCTGAGTTATGCGCCACTGCTCCGGGAAGAGATAGCCTCGGCCAACGGTTTTGTGGCGTTTGAAGTTTCGAAGACATCAAGGAGCCAGACTCCTTTCGCCAAATGCGAGATCCGCTGGTTCATGCCAGTAGCCGCCGGAGACATCATCACTGGAAGGCGGCGGGTACTGGAGAAATACGAGCGCCGGGGAAGCAAGTTCGTCACCTTCCGCGTGGAAGCCATAAACCAACGGGGAGAGTTGGCCGCTGAGTATGACTACACCTGCATCTTTGAGTACGCACAAGGGCAACGGGAAGTTCCCGCACCAGAGGCTACGGACGCACCTGAAGCGGCACCATTATTAGCAACTCGGAACCTGATCGATTTTTCTGGGGCATCTGTCGGCGACCGCTTGAATGAACTGATCATCACTGAGAGCCAAGAGATTATGAACCGGAAGAACGATTTCCGGTTGGCCGGGCGCCGGAATGACAGCAACATTCACACGGATGAGGAGTTCGCCAAACAGAATATCTTTGCTGGCACTACCAACTCTGGTCCCGCAACCATGTCATACGTGGATCAGATGCTGGAGCTTTCTTTCCCCATCAGCAGCTTCTACTCAGGTGGCAGCCTTCTCATGCGGACCATTACACCTTTTAGGAGCGACGACACGGTTACCTTCCAAGGCGAGATTACAGGCAAACACGAAGAGAGCGACAAAAAGTCGTTGGAATGTCGCGTGAAGGGCATTAACCAGCGCGGCGACTTGGTGTGTCTTTCGGACGGCTCGTTCGTCTTAGACTAGCTCCTAAGACATCTTCCCATAAACGTGGTCCGGTTTAACCAGGACTATGACTGCGTCTTGGGTGACCATCGCCTGGTCGTATTCTTCCCAGTCTGGGTGGTCTTTGTCACCACAGGCGCGAAATACTTCCCGCAATTCCACCCGCATCTTCTCTGCGTCGGTGTTGTGATAATCCATCAACGTGGCCTGGCCTTCGACTATGGCGCAGGTACGCCAGTTATCGGAGACCGACATGACGGTGCACCGAGGGTCTCTTCTGAGGTTGCGAGTCTTAGCAGAGTTGCCACGGACTATCACAAAGGCCGCGTTCCCTTGATAAGCCCCACAAACAACGATGCTGGAGTGGCCGGCTCCGTTGGCCCGGAATGTGGTAATCACTCCCCTGTGGTTGTTCTCGAAATGGGACTTTACGTCTTTAAACTCCATGGATACATCTCCCTAGGTTAAATACCGAGGCCTTGTAGGCGGTTGGTTATGGATTCTGGTATACCATAGCAGACGGCACCAACGCATCCACCTAACAGCGATACGAGGACTTTAGCTTGGAATATAGAGAACTGGGCAGCACCGGAGAAATGGTCCCTGAAATCGGCCTGGGCACTTGGAAATACAGTGGCGGAGTTGAACCACTGAGAAAGGGGATTGACCTGGGCGCCAATCTGATTGACACCGCAGAGATGTACAAGACCGAAGACGCGGTTGGCGAAGCCATTAAAGGCCTTCGAAACAATGTTTTTCTCGCCACCAAGGTCCTGGGCAGCAACCTACGCCACGACGCCCTACTGCGGGCCGCAGAGAAAAGCCTGGAACTCCTAAACGACGATGTGATAGACCTCTATCAGATCCACTGGTCAAATCCGTCTGTACCCATCATCGAGACCATGGGTGCCATGGAGGAACTCGTGGATCGAGGAATTGTACGCTACATCGGAGTGAGCAATTTCTCGGTGGCTGAAATGCAAGAAGCTCAACACGCCATGGCCAATTATCCGTTGGTTTCCAACCAGGTGCTCTACAACCTCAAGCGACGTCAGATAGAGCGCGACCTGATCCCCTATTGTGTAGATAACAGCATCACGGTTATCGCCTATACCCCATTGGCTGACGGATCCCTTTCGGCTAAGTCCCGCTTCCGTTCTGGTCAAGGAGAGTCAACACTAGAACAAGTGGCGAAAGAAGTAGATAAAACACCTGCACAAGTGGCTCTCAATTGGTGTCTGTCCAGACCCAACGTCATCGTGATTCCAAAAAGTAATAGCGTCGAAAGGACCATTGAAAACTGCGACGCCTCAGGTTGGTCTCTCTCATCCGACCAAGTCCAATCCTTAGATGCCGCATTTCCTCAATGAGGCTTAATACCCTTCGAAACCTCCGCTCTCCTAGTCGTAACCACGCAGTTGACAATTCTTTACACTGCCTATAGCTTTGCGAGGTAGCGTCCCATGCAAATCTCAGTAGGAACGCTACTCATTTCGCTTTCGTGAGCATAGTACAAACCACCGTTGCTGTCTGATTTCTAGGCCTGTCGTGCAGCGGGATTTTAGATATTTCCAAGAACGATTTGCCGGCACCTGCAACGATGCCGGCAAAGCTCAGGCAACCTTCAATGGGAGAAGCTTATGACTGGCCGTGAGTCACATGAGGCGGAGCCTATTATCTCCGTAAATTCGTTGTGGAAAGTATTTGGGAAGCGGCCCCAAATGGCGCTAGAGGAACCTTATCGCAGCCGGACCCGCGCCGACTTACTACAAGAATTGGGCCTTGTCGTAGCCCTCCGTGATGTTTCTTTCCAGGTATATCCGGGAGAGACATTTGTCGTTATGGGTTTATCTGGAAGCGGAAAATCAACGTTAGTGCGTTGTTTAATCGGATTGATCGAAGCTACATCAGGCGAACTAACCGTAGATGGAGATGATATAACCACCTTCGATGCACGTGACCTTCGTGAATTTCGGCGGTCCAAGATGGCTATGGTGTTTCAAAATTTCGGCTTGTTGCCACACAAGAATGTGTTAGATAACGCCGCATTTGGATTAGAGGTCAAGGGAGTCGACAGAGATGATCGATATTCGATAGCACGTGAAATGCTTGACAAGGTAGGGTTGACTGGATGGGAAAACGCTAACCAGAGGGAGCTCAGTGGA
>NZUD01000068.1 GCA_002697005.1 Chloroflexota bacterium
GAGGGGTTTGAATAGCGGAGAGGCAAGTAGAATTTTAACAGATTACGTCTGTTGGAGGGTCAAAGTCCTCAAGGCCTTTAGGCTCGGGGGCAAAATGCAGCGGGTAGTGTACGATGGGTTCAAAAGGGTGTCAACGGAGTTCTATGGTTGTATTTGCCGCTACCAATCCAGTCCTGTAAAGTAACCCAACACAGCTGCCACGAGTATGGAGATTTAGATTTCTATGTCCACAGATTCAGGCCATCCAGAGATGCCTAGCTCTGTTGAGCGTTTACTGCGGCCCGAACGTACGGCTATGTTGGACACGTTTCGCGTGTTAAGTCATTGTCCCCTCACGCCGAGGGACAGCGTAGCCGACATCGGCTGTGGTCCCGGTTATTTCACCCTCCCTTTGGCCAAATTCGTTATTAATGGAAAGGTGATTGCGTTAGACACCTCGGATGAAATGCTAGAAGCCTGTAAATCGAGGCTAGATGAAGTCCGGCTGGGCAACGTCGAAATGATCAAATGCGACGACTATGAATTCCCGGTGCCTCCAGCCACCATGGACGGTATATTTATCGCGGTGACTCTCCATCACCCTGAAGACCGTGTGCGCTTTTTGAGTGCAGCCAAGGAGATGCTGAAGCCCGGCGGCTGGTGTTTCATTATAGAATGGCAACCCCACGATACCGAGTCCGGTCCGCCGCAAGAAGTACGCATCACCATCGACCAACTCAGGCAGATTGCGACCGACAGCGGACTCAAGTTCCAGACCTCTTTAAACCTCAACTCGGATTACTACGTGGCTACGCTAATCAACAGTTGATTAGATAGGGCATCCCGATCGATAGCTTAGAATGCTCTAAAAACAGGCCCATCTCTAAACACCTCTATAGTCTCTATTTTGTTGAATCGAACCTACCCTTTGAGAGGGACAGGGGACACCCGCGCTATTGGCTATCTACTCATTGACGTTCCAATTTGTGTCACCCCAAATGCAACGACGGGCCTTATCGCTTTGGTTAAATCATGTCGAGTCGAAACGGGACGTTTCGTCGGCCTACAGCACTCCTCAGCATGACCTTTACACAGGCGTTGTCTGTTCAAATGCCTGACACCACCGGCAGCAGGACATGGGAAGGCCGGCCTTCCTCGTGGTAGACGCTGTTCAGGGCCGTCAACCTGATTGCCGATGTGGCGGGGTTCTCTCCGGTGTTGCCGTTCACGTCAAACCTGGGGAAATTACTGGAAGAGATATCCAGCCTGATCCGGTGCCCCTTCACGAAAAGATTTGAGATAGGCAGCAGTGCAACTTCAATCTGGTAAACCTTTCTAGGCACCATCGATTCCGGCCTCTCCCAAGAATCTCTGAACTTTGCCCGTAGGATGCCGTCGGTCAAATTAAGAGAGTATCCTTCCGGATAATCGGCTGACGCCGGGTAAACGTCAATCAATTTGGCTGTGAAGTCGGTATCCACGGCGCTTGACGATATCCACAATTGCACCGAAATAGGGCCAGTAATCTCCGTGTCCTCATCCAGCAACTCGGTCTGGAATACCAATACATCCGGCCGCGACGCCAATGGCAGGTAAGGTTCTTCCGAGCCGAAAAACTCTTCAGACTCTCTTTGATCAAAGCCGCCAGCCGCCATAACTGGTTGTCCGGATGAAATGTTTCCTCCAACCGTCGGCACTGGGTGTTCGGGATCAAATAAATACGTGGAAGGCGGATTTAAACCAGTAGGAGCATACCCAGAGAGTGCGCCGCCAGGAATCAGATAAAACGGCGTTTCTTGAGCGCGCGCCAGTGGCCAATCACTCTCACTGCGCCATTGACCACCATGGTCCAGCCGATGCTGGGGGTTTTTGCGCCCGGAGCCACCACCCATGACGAACAGTTTAACGGGCGGCTCGTTTTCCAGTCCGTTGCCCGTACCCTTGAGCCAACGGTCAAAAAAGCGCAACCGTAGATGGTTAAAATCGATAGCAAGGTTGCCATCTAAGACGGCTGCTTGTCCGAAGTCAGCGTCTCCGGAATAAGTGACTGAGCGTGCGCCGTGGGTCCAGGGTCCCATCAGCAAAGTAACCGGCCCTTTCTTTGACGAGGACAGCATTTGGTAATTGTCGGTAGCCGTCCTGGAATATGGGTCGTACCAAGCGCTCATGTGTACCTGAGGAACGTCGGAGAACACCTCGTAATATTCCTCGGCGCAAAGGCCAATCTGCTTCCAGTAGTCGTCGAGATTCTCTCGTTCCCAGATGTCCAACAAGTAGTCTTCGTAATCCGGGGTCCATTGGAGCGGTGAGTGTCCCTTCTTCCACGGTAGCCTCTTGAACCAGCCGAAGATGTCCTGAGACTCTATCGCTGCCTTGACTGTTTCTGGCTGGGCGTACGCCTCGCGGCTTTCCATCGCTTCTTTGTAGGCCCAGGTGAGTTGTCGGAGTTCAAAAGCCCCTCCGTTACGGCAGGCATTTAAGAAAGCGTTAGAGAATCCGCCGGAATCCAGCCACATGCAGCCTAAATTTGGCGGATTCAATGAAGCTGCTGCCGCTTGGGCATGAGCTGCGTAGGACAGGCCGTATGTGCCGACTTTGCCACCGTGCCAGGGTTGTCCCGCCAGCCAGGCCATAGTGTCAAAACCGTCTTCGCCCTCATCAGTGTACTTAGTGAACCCGCCTTCAGACTCGTAACGGGCCCGGCAGTCCTGCAACACGGTCACGTAACCGTGAGATGCGAAGAACTTCGCCTCCAGTACCAAGTCTTCCCTGGTTTTGTTGTAAGGAGTGCGCTGGAGCAGCACAGGAAATGCCTGGTCCAACGCGACGCCTGATTTAGCAGGTCGGTAGATGTCTGAGGCCAACCGAACGCCATCCCTCATAGAAACCATCACATTGGACTCTGTGTGGATTTCGTGTGCGCCGAGCGAATCTTTAACGGGCATCAACAGCACCTGTTAGGTTTATAGATGAGGGTTCAAGTCTATGAGGTTGCACGGGTGGCCGCAACCGGGTTCAGATTATGTTGACACGATTTTGGCGTCAACCTATAGTTACGATAACAAGTGAGGACTACGTGGGCACGCCTGTGTCGTGACTGGCGCCAACCAGCTGAGTCCGCACCCAACACCCTTGGAGGTACCCCTTTTGGCGGATAACTATGACGTTTTGATAGTTGGCGGAGGCTTGGCCGGCATGACCGCCGCCTTGTACGCTGGCAACTATGGAATGAAGACAGGCATCGTGGAACGGATGATGGGCGGCGCCTCCATCATCAACATAGAGAAGATCGACAACTTCCCAGGTTTTCCGGAAGGTATTTCCGGTGCTGAGCTTGGGCCCGCAGTGCAAGAGCAGGCGATGAACGCCGGGGCTGACTTCATCATGGGTGAGACTACCAAGATATCCAAGGATGGCGACTACCGGCTAGTGGCAAGCGACGCCGGAGACATCAGGACCAAGACGGTAATAATCGCCGCCGGTTCTACCCTTAGGCAACTGGGCATCGCTGGCGAAGAGGAGTACTTTGGCAGAGGCGTCTCCCAATGCGCCACTTGCGACGGCCCGCTCTACATGAACCAGGTAGTAGCCGTGGTGGGCGGCGGAGATTCGGCTGCAGACGAGGCTCTGACCCTAGCCGAGTATTGCGAGCGTGTTCTCTTGATCCATCGCCGCGATGAACTTAAAGCCCAAAAGTCCTTGGTCGACCGAATGACCGAAAACCGCAAGATCGAGGTGGTTTGGAACACCGTGATTGAAGAGATTGTGGGCGCCGACACCGTCTCGGGCCTGCGGTTGCGGAACACCCTAACCAACATGGAAAACGTCGTAGAATTGTCCGGGTTGTTCGTCTACGTGGGCCTTGAGCCCAACTCAGGGTTGGTCGATAGCCTTTTGAAGACCGACAACGCCGGCCACATCCCAACCAATGTCTCGATGGAAACTGAGGTGCCCGGAGTTTACGCAGTGGGAGACCTGAGGCAGAACTCCTCATCACAGTTGATATCAGCAGCCGGTGACGGAGCAACGGCTGCCGTCGCGGCCTTCAAGTACATCTCAGCCAAGAATTGGAACTAACGGGAGGCCTCAATGGACCTGGTTGACGAACAGCTAAAAAACAGCAAGACCATCGCGGTTGTCGGTCTATCCGGAGACCCGGAACGGACGAGCTACCGGGTTACACAGTATATGCAACAGCAGGGCTACCGGATTATCCCGGTCAATCCCATGGTCGAGGAAGTGCTTGGTGAGAAGAGTTACCCCGACCTGAAATCTGTCCCTGAACCCATCGACATGGTCAACGTCTTCCGTCGGTCAGAGCTTGTGCCCACTGTGATCGAGGAAGCTATAGAAATAGGCGTCAAATATATCTGGATGCAGGACGGGGTTATAAATCCTGAGTGGGCTGCCAAAGCTGAAGCCGCGGGTATTCCTGTGATTCAGGACGATTGAACTCTCCGACAACACCGCCGCCGGTCTGGTGGCGAGCAAAGCTAAAACTAAGAGCCTCTCCTATTCGCGCATATGGACTCTAGCGCTTTTTCGTCATCCAGGTGAAAGCCTAGATACACACCAACTACTAAAGTCGGCTGTACCAACAGATCTGAAGTTCAGCATGATGCTGAAATGGCACCGAGAGATTTCAGTCTGCTGAACATAAGGCATCGGACAGTACCTTTAGGCCTTAGCCTATAGACAGTCTAATATTAGAATGAATATAATCTAGCCGCTATTACAGCGCTAGCTGGTTTGTTAGATATCCCCAAACAAGCGTAAGGAGACATACCGATGGCCACTCCTGATATCGAGCTGATGGCTCACCTGATGCGCCGCGCCGGTTTTGGCGCCACCTTTGAAGAATTGGAACAATACGCCGCCAGAGGCTATGAAGCCACGGTGGATGAATTACTCAGTCCAATGGAGCAGCCTGATCTAGAGATGGATCTGCTCGAGCGATATTTCATCGACTGGAAAGAGATGAACGCTCTGGAGGTTAATCAGGCGTATCTCACCTACCGGATGATAAACACAAAGCGCCCTTTGCAGGAGAAGATGACTCTTTTCTGGCACGGCATCTTCTGCGTCGGCAACTCCAAATGTGAGCACGGCGCGCAAATCCAGTCCCAGCTAGACATGTTTCGCGAGAGAGGGATGGGCCGCTTCCCTGAATTGTTGCTGGCACTTTCTGTCGACCCAGCCATGGTGTTCTATCTGGACAACTGCATGAGCCACAAGGACGCCATAAACGAGAACTTTGGACGAGAACTCTTGGAGTTGTTCGCCATGGGCGTCGGTATGGACGGCCAGGCCAACTACACCGAAGAAGACGTCAAGGAATGCGCCCGGGCCTTCACCGGTTGGACCATCGCTAACGCCATTCCCCGCTACCCTTATGGACGCCATCCATCCCAGTTCGCCTTCAACGCTGCCGACCACGATTACGGCGAGAAGACGTTCCAGGGCGAGACTGGCAACTTCGACGGTGACGATATCATCGATATCATCGTCAAACAGCCTTCGGCCGGACGGTTCATCGCCCGGCATCTGTACAATTTCTTCGTCGCAGACGACGTTCAAGTTCCTGCCTGGCAAGGCACTCCCCCGAAAGACATGGCCGCCATCAAAGAGCTAGAAGACACATATTTCGAGTCGGGCTACAACCTGACCGCGATGCTGCGGGTTTTGTTCAACTCCAGTTGGTTCAAGGAAGCTCGGTTTGAGAAGGTCAAGAGCCCGGCGGAAACCGTGGCCGGCACTATGCGCCTGGTTCAGGACTTCACAAGTCCCAAGCCCGGTCTGCATCCCATAGCCATGGAGATACGCTACATGGGCCAGGATCTAATGAACCCGCCTACGGTAGAGGGCTGGCACACCGGCCAAGAGTGGATCGACAGCGGTACTTTGGTGGAACGCATCAACTTCACGGCCGACCAGATGGGGAACGTCGACCTGCCCGGAGTGAAGGCCATCATCAACCGACTAGGTTCAGAANACGTCAGCGAGCCNTCTGTCCTGGTTGAGCGCTGCCTTGACATGGTTGGGGCCTACGCCTTGCCGGAGGAGACCCACTCCTACCTAGTGGAGCACATTGCAANGTCCGGCGNCCTGAAGCCTGGTACGGATGCCTATGGNAGCCAAGTCGCCCAGACNTTGCAGCTCATCGTGGCCACCCAAGAGTACCAATTCGCCTAGTCGCGGATANAGTCCGTTTTATTTCTAGANAAANAATCTACTCCGATCAGGACCTAGGAGATAGCGATAAATGACCTCAANNAAGAANGACTCAGTCCTAGCAGTCTTGCAGCTCTCGGGCGGCAACGACGCCCTTAATACCGTAGTTCCCTATTCCAATCCACTGTATGCCGACAACCGACCCTCGGTCAGAGTTTCCGAAGACCAAGTTTTGAAGATTGACGACAACATCGGTTTCAACCCGGCCTTGAGGCCCATCAAAGAGCTCTACGACCAAGGCAAAGTGGCGATCATTCTGGGCGTGGGCTATCCCAATCCTAACCGCTCTCATTTCCGGTCTATGGACATCTGGCACACCTGTGAGCCAGACAAGGTAGGCGATGAGGGCTGGTTGGGCCGCGCCATCCGTGATATCGACCCCANGGGAGAGAACGTTCTCACCGGAGTGAACTTCGGACGAGGCCTCCCACGCTCGCTGGCGGCGCCAGGAGTGCCGGTGGCATCCGTTGGCAACCTAGAGACCTATGGTGTCCTCACAGGCATAGAGGAAGAACAGAGGGACGAAGCCTTGGATATCTTCTCACGAATGTATTCACCAGCCATGGGACGTGGCCAGGTGATGGACTACCTGTCCCACACTGGTATGGACGCGTTAAAGGGCGCCGACATCCTCAGCACCGCGCCGGAGAAATACTCTTCCAGTATCGAGTATGGGAGTAACTCTGTGGCCCAGTACATGAGGAACATCGCACAGACCCACATAGCTGNGTTCGGAACCCGCTTCCTATACACGACGGCCCCNTATAACAGCTTCGACACCCACGCCGGTCAGATGGTNGGACATTCTGCCCTCTGGACAGAGGTTTCCACNGCGGTCCGTGACTTCCAGGCCGACCTTATTGAGAATAACGCCTCCGACAACATGACTCTCTTGGTCTTCACAGAGTTCGGCCGCCGCGTCCACGACAACGGTTCCGGAACCGACCACGGATCTGGTGGGATTGCCTTCGTTATCGGCGACAACGTTGAGGGCGGGGTCTATGGTGAGTACCCTTCGTTGGAAGAGAGCAAGTTACTGGAAGGCGATCTCCACTTNAACAATGACTTCCGNGGCCTTTATTCCACTCTGTTAGAAAAATGGATCGGCATCGACGCCCAGCCAGTGGTGGGCGGTAATTTTGAACAGATGGCATTCATCTAAACAAACAACTCGACGACTAAACGAGGTAACGATGACTACTGAAGCGCTGGGAGTATCCCTTCAATACAGTCACAGCTTGGGGCGCGGCGAGTTCGCCGGCCCNGGCTTCCGCAATCCTGTNGCCATAGCCAGAGGCGACGACGACCTAATGTACGTCGTTAACCGGTCTTATGAGTACCGGCCAGACGGCAAACGGGTGACAATCTGTACTGTGGATGAAGAATACATCGGTGAATTTGCCCGAGGCGTCCACACTGCTGGCGTTACCGACATCGTCACCGAAGATGGCTCACTCATCTGGCCCACAAGCGTGGCTCTGGACAAAGACGGGAACGTCTATGTGGCCGACGAGTGGCTGAACCGCATCTCCATCTTCAACAAAGACGGGGAGTGGATCGGTAAATGGGGCACCGAGGGTAGTGGAGANGGGGATATCAATAAGCCTTCCGGAATGGCCTTCGACTCCGACGACAACATGATTATGGTGGACAGCCAGAATAACCGCGTTCAGAAGCTCACCAAGGAGGGCAAGTTCATCTCCTCCTTCGGTTCNCAAGGTACCGGCAACGGTGAATTCAACCTACCTTGGGGCATAGACCTGGACGTGGACGGCAACATTTACGTGGCCGACTGGCGAAACGACCGCATCCAGAAGTTCACCAAAGACGGCGACTTCCTGATGGCCCTTGGCACTTCAGGAAGTGGACCTGGCGAATTGAACCGGCCCACGGACGTGGCAGTCGATAATTCTGGGATGATTTACGTNGCCGACTGGGGCAACGAGCGCATGCAGATGTTCGATCCCGCCGGGAAGTTCGTCACCTTGACGACNGGTGAAGGCACCATGTCCAAATGGGGCAAGGATAAGTTGGACGGAAATTCCGAGATGTGGGAACTACGAGAGATTGCCCAAGGACTGGAACGCGAGCGGGACTTCTGGGGGCCGGTGGCCGTGACGGTTGACGACGAGAATCGAGTGTTCGTAGTTGAATCCTGCCGCAACCGCATCCAAGTCTTCCGACGGCAGGAGCCGATATTCAGAGGTGGTGGACGTCTTTAGGCAAATTAATCAGCTTTCAGATGTCCGTGGATTATGGCAGGGGACTTTGTCCTGTCTCTTGCGACTAACTTTTTATAGGCAGCGATATCTTGACTAGTCAGGATGAATTAGGCGCCCGGCTAAAGACCCTGGGGATCAGACTTACACCGCAGCGGTTGGCCATCGCGGAAGTCGTAGTGAACTCAGGAGATCACCCTTCGGTGAAGGAGATTTTCGGCCGAGTTAAAGAGTTCTTTCCGTACGTGACTCTGGCCACGGTCTATTCCACGCTAACTGTGTTGGAGCAAATCGGCATTGTGAGAGAATTGCCTTTCCAGAAGCAATCACGGTACGACGCCAATCTCTCTCCCCACGCCAACCTGGTTTGTGTCGGCTGCGGTAGTGTCCATGACGCCGACGTTGGCCAGAGCATGGTTGCCAACTTACGGGAACGGCTTGAGAATTCGTCTGAGTTCCAGTTCACCGGCCAACGTGTCGACTTCTACGGCTGGTGCCCTAACTGCGCCAACCGCCGGGACCACCAGAGTTAAGGCCTGGCCCAATAATCAGGATAAAGGTCGAGCAGAGAGGTACTGTTAAGGCAGATTCGCAATGTCCACCGGCATGATTTCGTCGGCAAGGTCGAAGCCAAATATCTTGGAATAAAAGTACAGCTCAGCCTCCAAAACTCTCTTGATATTCTCAGACCTCCGGAATCCGTGCTGCTCACCCTCAAATGAGAGGTAGGCCGTGGGGACCCCCTTTGCCCTAACAGCATCGAACATCATTTCGGCCTGATTGGG
>NZUD01000069.1 GCA_002697005.1 Chloroflexota bacterium
CGGATACTCAGATTCCCCTTTCTGTTACATACATTTTGCGCCAGCGCTTATTTGGTCAGTTCAGGCCAGAACCGCTCTTCTTTCCAGGGATCCCCTTCGTTGTGGTAGCCGCGCTGTTCCCAGAAACCAGGTGAGTCCTCAGCCATCAGTTCGATGCCATTGACCCATTTAGCGCTCTTCCAGCCGTAGACACTGGGCACGATCAAGCGCAAAGGCCAGCCGTGGCTTATGCCCATGGGCTCCCCGTCTTGCTTGTGAGCAAGAATACCCTCTTCCATGGCTAGATCCAGTGGTAGGTTGGCAGTGTAGCCACCGTAGCAGTGGGCCATCACGAACTTGGCTTCCGGTTTGGGGCTGGCGACCTCGACTAAGTTAGCGAAGCTGATTCCATCCCATGTATTGTCCAGCTGACTCCACTGAGTTACGCAATGAAAATCGGCCAAGTTGGTGGTCCATTGTAGGTTGGAGAATTGCTCCCAATTAAGGGTAATATCCTGTTCCACCAGTCCGAAGACACGAATCTCCCAGGTGGCTAGGTCGATTTTCGGCTCAGGCCCGTAGGTCAGGACAGGGAACTTGGTGGTTAGAAACTGGCCGGGTGGTACACGGTCGCCCATGCCTTGATCGGGAGCTATCTTCACTTGATCGGGTCGTTTCATGGAATGGATACTCCGGAGTCTGCCTGAATCTGGCGCTCAGTTTAGCACCGGCTTGGACTGGTTTAAAGGCGCATTGACTACTAAGCTACGACCTTGATGATTCCGGGATTCTCCGAGGTGATCTCTCCGACCACGGCTCGGGTTCTTACATTGGACGCTTCGAGTTCACCCATCAGTTGGTCTAGTTTGGCTTTGGGAACCGCTATCAAAAGCCCTCCAGAGGTTTGGGCATCGCACATCAATAGCTGTTGCTCTTCGGTCAGGCCCTCGGCCCAATCCACGGTGTCTTTCACTCCTGATACATTCCGAAACGTGCCGCCGGGCACAGTTCCATTCTCCAATAGATCCCAAGTACCAGGCAGGACTGGTACGTCAGATACCCGGACATTCGCCCCGACGTTGCTGCCCCGGACCATACCTTTGAGGTGGCCCATCAGGCCGAAACCAGTGATATCTGTGCAGGAGTTTACCCCCACCCGCATCATGGCCTCGGATGCTCCTCTGTTCAGTTCAGCCATCGTGGCAACGGCATTTTGCATGATGGTATCGGGGGTTGTTCCTGCCTTTGCGCCGGTGGCGATAATTCCGGTGCCGATCGGTTTGGTGAGGACCAGCACATCGCCGGGTTGCGCGTTGGCGTTTGAGACCTCTTTCCCTGGCTCTACCAGCCCCACAACCGAGAGTCCATACTTGGGTTCTGCATCGTCCACCGTGTGTCCTCCGACTATCAGGCAGTCCGCTTCGGCGGCCTTGTCATAGCCGCCCTTCAGGACGTCCCCCAGCATCTCTACGGCCAGATGGGCAGGGAAGCCTACGATGTTCAGGGCCACTAGCGGCTTGCCTCCCATGGCGTAGACATCGCTCAAAGAGTTGGCCGCAGCGACCGAACCGAACTCGTAGGGGTCGTCGGTGATGGGCGTGAAGAAGTCCACNGTTACGATGATGGCGGTGTTGTTATCCAGCCGGTATACGGCTGCGTCGTCCCCAGTGTCATTGCCTACCAGGAGGTCTGGATGGCTGACCATTGGGATCTGCTTCAGGACCTGGACCAGATCCTCTTGACTGAGCTTCGCGGCTCAACCGGCACAGTGGGATAGTTCGGTCAGGCGTACTTTGCTGCTGGCCATCCGGCATTTCCTCCATTGGTATACAGAGACTGGATTCGTAAGACGTGATAAACCGGCTTATAGACAGGATACATCAACGGTGTGTTGTCCTATGGGGAGTCGTTATTTGGACTGTGCTTTGAATTTAGGCATCACGTCCTTTCCGAACGCATCGAGCTGCTCCAGAATGACGGATGTCTCCGTGCTCATAACCGAGGCGCCAACGTTGATCTCTTCTAGGCCAGGATATCGTTCTTGGAGTTCCATAAGCCTTTCGGTAACCCGGTCAGGTGGGCCGACGATCCACGCGCCGGCTTTGACGGCGTCCTCCATGGTAGGCAGTCCTGCAGACCGGGCNNCGGAGCCACGGCCCAGGGCAGATATTTGGTCTTCGGACAGTCCGCGAACAAAGCCTAGAGGGCCGAACATCTTCATGTTCTCTTCGAAGTATTTCTTGGCGTGGGCGATGGCTTTTTCTTCGGTGTCGTCGATGAAGGTGGAGATACCAACGATCAGGTCGCCGCCCANTTCTGTCTCCTTGCCGTGCTTGGCCAGGGTCTCTTTCCATTGCGTCATGACCGCGTCTGAAGCGCCGCCTGTAGCCGCACCGCCGCCGACGATACCTTTGATACCATGTTTGGCCATGAAGTCCATGGCCCTTGGACTGGCGCTGACTAGGGGTTGGTANGTCTCCACCGGCANGGTGCGCGGGCGCGGGACCAGGGTGATTTCTTTCAGCGTATAACCGCGGTAGGGAACTTCAGGCGGTATGGTGTAATGCTTACCTTGGTGGGAGAAAGATTCTTCGTTGAATGCCTTCATGATGACTTCGACCTGTTCTTCGAAAATCTCACGGTTGGCGTCNCTGTCAGTATNTGTGCTGGGCACGCCGAAGGTGTCCACCTCACGGGAGTGGTAACCGCGGCCTACNCCGAAGATGACCCGCCCTCCGGTGAGGATGTCTGCGGTGGCGTAGTCCTCGGCCAACCGCAGNGGGTGCCACATGGGATTGACGTTGAACCCACAACCGAACTTCAGGTTNTTGGTCAGGTGGGCCATGTGGACGTACATCAACAGTAGGTTTGGTAGACACTCGTAGCCCTCACGTTGGAAGTGATGCTCGGCCGCCCAGAAAGTGTCGAAGCCCAACTGGTCCATCTTGATAGCAATGGCGTCGGCTTTGCCAAATACCGAAGCCAACTCTTTGTCGGAGATCCAGCGGTCGTTTACCGGCGTGGCGTCGAACCCGACGTCTTTTAGGTCTACGTGTCCGGCGTAGAGTGACCCAAACCTGGTTATCATTTGTTGTCTCCTGTCTGATTCAGTGGCGATCAATCATGTCGGTGGATTTTTATGATCAATTTTACTTCATATTGTATTAGGGGCCAGGCACCTGTCAAATAGGACGCAGGGTCCCCTGCAATCGCGTTTTCTGTGGTAGATCGGCTGGTAAAAGCTTAATGTTTAACGGGGGATGTTATCTATCCAAGCGGCACGTCCAGGGGTGGTCTCCCAGGTTCATTCCTATCGAGACAGTCAGGATTTTCCATGACGAATGCTCTGTGCGGTGATTTTGCGCCAGAAATTATCAATAGGTCGTACCCACGCTGACGCGGCGTTAGGTTTTGGCTGCAATCACCTCGCCGAAGGGCTTAAGACCTATATGAATTTTTTCAGATCCTCCCTTATTNAAGCCAAATGGCAAAGAACTCTAGGCTATGCCGAACTTCAATAGGAGGGAAACCGTAGGCCTACGGATAGCCTAAGGTCGGTAAATACCGGCGGTCCGAGATAAGACAAGACTGACGATTTCGCCGTGAACATTGAGCTCGGCGAGAATTAGTTCTAACCGTTTAGGTTGAGGGGCTCGAACACGCCTGTATCGGGCACGTAGTAGTGGAGCTGTCCTGAGCTGATCTTAGTTGCGATTAGCGTGTAGTCCAGCTTGTATTCGTCTATATGACGGTAGATACGAGCGTCCCGCCACTCTTCGGGAGCGAGGGACGCTCGCACCTTTTGTAGTTCTTTTACGATGAGTTCCGAGTTGTGTTGATTCATGCTCACCATTGGCTGAAGGTTATTCTTCGGGAATAATCCTATGCTTCTTCACCATGGTCACNTTGATGTNCGGATAANCAGGGAAAGAACATNTGTATCAGTCGCTCCAATGACTATATCCCCGGACCATGATCTGGCATATGGTCACGGTTCACGAAAACTGGATCCACCAAGCATTTTTGGTGAATCCAGTTTTGGCGCCAACAAGTCGCCCGGATAGCGTTCTGTTCTTTTTTGATACGCTTAAACTTCCTCACATTTGACATCCGTGGTGTTTCTAATTCTGGCGGACGTACTTGTCTATGGCGTCGGGGACGCCGCCCAGGTAGATATCGCCACGTGAGTCGATCCAGCTGCCATGTCCGGAGCCACGGCAGTCGAACCGTGAAAGGACNCCACCTTTCTTATCCAGGATNCTGATGCGGGCCGAGTTGTCGCGTTGGCCTTCGCTGACCATGTAGTTGCCGTCGGTGTCCATGGAGATGTCCATGGGGCGTTGGANGTCGTCCCAGATCTCTTTGAAATCGCCATCAAGNCCAAAGACTTGGATACGGTCGTTCTCGCGGTCGCAAACCACAACGTTGTCACCGTCAACTAGCAGGCTGTGNGGCAGATGGAACTCGTTGGGCCCTTGCTTNCCGGGTTCGCCCCAAGACTTCTTCAGTTGCCCGTCANTGGAGAACCGATGGACCCGAGAATTGCGGTAGCCGTCGGCGACATAAAGGTCTCCGGAGGCTGAAGGAACCAATTCGGCNGGGTAGTTGAAGGGACCAGCAGCCCTGGGAACCAAGTCTCCCGGGTTCTCGCAGCCAGTGTCTGAGTGCTGACCGTACCGTCCCAGCATCTGGATTGGCTTGCCGTCTAAGGTGTACATGATGCAGACCGAGGTGTTGCGGTCGGTGATGTAGACCACGTCGCCGGCAATGTGGATGCCGTGTGCGAACTCAAACGACCCGTTGCCCCAGGAATCCGTAAGGTTGCCATCCCGGTCAAAGATCAACATGGGCGGGTCCTTGCGCTGGAAGGCGAAGACGCGGTCTTGGGAGTCGGTGGCGATGGCGCTCACCATGCCGAAGGTGCCGCCCGCAGGCAGTTTGCCCCAATTCTCGATCAATTCATAAGTGTATTTGCCGGATCCTACAGTAGCCATTTCGGGTGATCTCCTTGTGTGGTTGTCTTTGTACTCGTTTACCGTCGGACGGCGTCCCTGTTGTCAAATAGCGCTTGCAAAGGCGAGATGCCCCCTAGGGTGTCGAGGCCGATACTGTCGATGGTTGTGCGCCCGCAGATTCCCATGGTGGCAGCAAGTTCGTCCCGGAGCATCTCGATGACTGCGCTAACGCCGTCTTCGCCATTCACCGCCAGCCCCCAGAATAAGGGCCGGCCCATCAGTACGGCACGCGCTCCCAAGGCTAGGGCCTTGAAGATATCTGAGCCACGGCGGATACCTCCGTCCATGTAGACCTCAGCTGTGGCACCAACCTGCTCTACAACCTCTGGTAGTACCTCGATGGTTGTGAAGGTTGTGTCCAGGTATCTGGTGCCGTGGTTGGAGACGATGATTCCCTTGGCACCTGACTCTGCCGATGCCCTTCCGTCCTCGCCAGTCATTATGCCTTTTACGACGATAGGCAATTTAGTCTTGCCGGCTAGCCATTCCAAATCGCTCCAGACAGAGGCTTGATCGCGGATGTCGGCAGGCCCTGCTGGTGCGTCTGCGGCAAAGGTCCATGAGTGAGTTCCCAGGTCGAGCTGGGAATAGTTAGGGGATTCTGGACCAACGTAGTTGTTTCGGATATTGCGTTCCCTTTTAGGCACAATCTTAGCGTCTAGGGTCATACATAGAGCACTGTACCCGGCGTCTTCCGCGCGGGCAGCCATACCAAGGGTAAGCTCACGGTCTTTGAAGAAATACTGCTGGAACCAGATTGGGCCAGTTGCTGCTTCCGCAACGTCCTCCAAAGTCTTGGCCGAATGGGAACTCAAGATCATCAAGGTATCGGCTCTACCTGCCGCCCGTGCTGAAGCCAGTTCAGCGTCTGCGTGGGCTGCGCCATGATTGCCGGCAGGGGCCAACATCAGTGGGAGGCTGATTTTGTGTCCTAGGACGGTAGTGCTTAAGTCTCGAGTGCTCACGTCCACCATCATTCGCGGTTTCATCATGATGGAGTCTAGGACCTCTCGGGTCCGCCGTAGGGTGATCTCGTCGGTGGCGGCTCCGGCTATGAAATCGTATTCGCCCTTGCCGATATTAGCTTTTGCTATCTCTTCGTATTCATAGATATTCACCGGGTCTCGTGCCATGAGGATTCCTCCGGGTATGAGCTTTGCGAGGAAAGTCTAAAAGCTGGGATGTGTGTAGTCAATCGCGTGGCTGACATGAGGCTGTGGAGGCCATCAAACTTGCACGTGGTATCCTTGCTCTCGGTGAGCTCAGACGGCGGCCGGAGGTGAAACTATGCCAAGCGGTAAGCAGGATTACGAGATATTTGAGGCAGGCGATCTGGACCTTCAGTCTGGAGAGACGTTGCGCGGCGCCAAATTGGCTTATAAGACTTACGGAAGCCTGAACCGGGCCAAGAACAATGTGGTAGTCTTCCCTACCTTCTTTGGCGGACAACACACCCATAACGAAGGGATGATTGGCGAGGGCAAAGCTCTGGATCCGGACAAATACTTCATTATCGTGCCCAATATGTTTGGGAACAGCATCTCAACTTCACCATCCAATGCCACTCCTCCTTATAACCGCTCTCGCTTCCCCGCCATCAATCTCTACGACAATGTAGCTTGCCAGCATCGTCTCGTTACCGAATTATTTGGCATCGAGACAATTGCTCTGGTCTATGGTTGGTCCATGGGCGCCCAGCAGACATTCCAGTGGGGTAGCTTGTACCCGGAGATGGTCGAACGGATCGTACCGGTCTGCGGCTCGGCCAAAACCTCTCGACACAATTTCGTGTTTCTGGAGGGGGTCAAGTCGGCGATTACAACCGACGTTGCATGGGCGGGTGGGTCTTACGATACAGCTCCCTTGAAAGGACTGAGGGCCATGGGGCGGGTCTACGCTGGTTGGGCAGTTTCCCAAGCTTTCTATCGTGAGGAGGTCTATCTGGACCTGGGATATGAGTCCCTGGAAGACTACCTAGTGAGATTTTGGGAGGCTAGGAGGACCGGCTCCGATGCGAACGACCTGTTGGCCATGATTCGTACCTGGCAGAATGCTGACATCAGCAACAATCATGTCTACGATGGAGATTTTAGAGGGGCTCTTAACTCGATCAAATGTAAAGCCATCGTGATGCCAGGAAGGACCGACTTGTACTTTCCGCCGGAAGACAACGAGATTGAAGTCGCCCTCATGCCAAATGCAGAACTTAGGCCAATAGAGTCCATTTGGGGCCATCTGGCTGGAGGGCCTGGATTCAACCCAGTTGACTCAAAATTCGTAGACGAAGCGCTGAAAGAGATATTGGCTCATTGAGGCAGCACTGAGTAGTGGTAAACGGAAAATATGCGCGTTATGGTTGATTAATGGAATCTGTGTGTTTGATAACATATGCAGATGATTATTCGCTATGGTCGGGCTAAGACCTTCTACTTCAAGATACATAGATGCTGAACCGGGTGCCTTTGGCACGGAAGATTGGAGGCGCTTATTATGGCTGGCGTGTGCTGGCGGCCACTTTCTTGCTGGGGACGTTGTCCGGCGGGATATTCTCTAACAGCAATGCAATCTTCTTTGGCCCGATTCAGCGAGATCTGGGTCTGAATAGCGCGCAAACTTCTTTGATCTTTAGCTTAGTTAGGGCTGAAGGCAGCATTGCAGGCCCTGTCGTGGGTCGGTTAGTTGACCGGTTTGGCTCACGACCGATGATTGTTTTCGGTGGGCTTTTGGCCAGTTTCGGTTTCATCGCCCTTCACTGGGTGCACAACTATGTGCTCTTTATAGTCGTATTTGTGGGAGTGGTGGGAGTCGGCAAGAGTTCAGGGCTGGGACAGGTGCTGATTAGCGCGGTCAACCGGTGGTTTATCCGCCGCCGCTCGCTAGCTATGTCGATCTGCATCACTGGGTTCTCCTCAGGTGGAGCAGCCATATTGCCGCTGATAACCCTTGGAGTCAGTACGATCGGCTGGCGCGATGTGATGCTGTTCTCCGGCATATTCATGGGCCTGATTGTTATACCCCTGGCATCGTTAGTGCGACACTCGCCGGAGCGGATGGGTATCGGACCCGACCTCCCATTCCCACAAGAGGGCGAAGAAGACGCACGGCCGGCACTCGTTGATTTCACGGTACGCCAAGCTTTGCGGACCAGGTCCTACTGGGTCTTGTTCGCTGGTTCAGTGCTTAGGATCAGTCTCTGGGGAACCGTGTCCGTCCATGCGGTGCAGATGTTTGTCTGGAAGGGAATGTCAGATGAGATGGCGGGCATCATGTTCTCTATGATGTTCCTTTTGTCCATCCCGTTGCGGCTGATGGTGGGGTTCTTGGGAGACAGGTTCCCGCTACAGCCAATGATGGGCGGAGGGATGGGCGCAGCGGCCTTGGCAATGCTGGCGATGCTGACAGTTGACGGGAATATAGCCGTTTATTTGTTTGTGGTTCTGATGGCCATTGAGCAAGGGACCAGTTCTCTGAACTGGGTGTCTTTGGGCAATTTCTTTGGTCGAACTAGCTTTGCAACATTGATGGGAATGATCAGCGTGGTTTTCAATATCGGCATGCTAATCTCGCCGATCTATGCCGGGCTCATCTTCGACCGCACCGAAAGCTATACCTTGGTGCTTCTCTCGTTCCTGCCAATCTATCTTGCTGCCGGAGTGTTCTTCTTGATTACGCGGAAGCCCAGCGCTCCGGTACCGGAGCGGGAAGCGGTCTACGGACGTTGACCCGCCGTGAGACGCCCTTTGCTCAGATTTGAAGTATAAACCTAGCCTAGATTCCTGAGGAGGCTGCCGAAACCCTGGATGGCTTCGGTCCAACCGATGCGACGCAGCGCCAGCCAGATGGTGGCCTGGTTGACTGAGATTACCGTTTTGCCCAACTGCTTTTCCAGGGGTTCCACAGCGTCCAATCCCCTCCAGGCGGTGCCGGGCAGAAATACGGTGTCGGCTTCGTCTTTCACCACTGTTGGCACAAAGTCGATGATGGTCTGGACTGATTCTTCCTCTATCTCCAAGGGGTTCATGGAGTCCTGCATCCACGGTTCGCCGTCGGCGCTCAATACCTCGAATCCGGACTCTTCTAGCAGTGGCTTTAGCCGGTGGCGAAGATGGAAATGCCGGTAGGGCCCTGCGATGCTAAGCCGCTTGGAGCCCATGAAATTGAACGCCTCGATGCAGGCTCCTACGGCTGTGATGGACTCTACTCCGCTGGCTAGTTGCATCTCCTTCGACATCTCACGGTCGAATTGGATGTATCCTTTGTGGTACGTGCCTGATGTGCAGGCGTAAACCAGGATGTCTGGTTTGATGTTGGACAGGGAACGGGCACCTCGGCTGACGTCCTCATTCATCTTATCGGCATCGAATCCAAACAGGGCAGTGTCTACCGTAGCCGCCTCTTCGCTGGAGATACTGATCTGGTGGCCGGTGTTCTCGGAGGACTTGGGCTGAGAACCCCAGTCACCGTTGAACATCCGCTCGAAGTGGACGGTGATCTCTGGCGGCAAAACTCGGTAGAAGTCAGGTTCCACCACTGGGTTGGTGGCGGGTACTAACGCTCCGATTCGCTTGGTTTCTGGCATGTTTAGCTTTCCTTCTGCGGTTGGTAAGAGGCTTAATCCGCGGCGCCAGCGGCTTTGGCGGGGGCCGCCTCGGTCAACTCATAGAGGGTGCTGCGGGCGCGAATCTGCTCGTCCCAGCCTCGGAACCGGAGATCGATCATGAGCCCGTCGGGGCCCTTGTATTTACGGTTTGCCTTGCTGCTTCCGGGACACTCGGTGCCGCCGTTGTCCTCCACTGTGGACACTGCATCATCTAGGTCGTCCACATAGAATCCGATGTGGTGAACACCCTTCACTGTAGAGGAGCCTTCACCTAGGTTGGGAGCGTCTTCAGAGCCCATCTTCAAGATAGCGAAATAGATGTACCCGTCAGTGAGCCACACTCCTTCTTCGCCGGTTTCCGCGGGAGTGCGGCGCAGCTCGTCCAAGCCAAACACATTTTTGTACCACTCGGCGGTCTCAGATGGGTTTTCCGTTTGCAGGGCGATGTGCTTGATTCGATTGGCCATGGTTCCTCCGTCTTCGGTTATCGAATAAAGATCTAGGT
>NZUD01000070.1 GCA_002697005.1 Chloroflexota bacterium
CAGCCAGTCTAAGCACCGTCGGATGTATGGCTGAGACATGTCTTCGCCGATGGCTTCCAAAGCAGGCAGCACGGCTCCGCATCCGTAGATGTAATTCACGCCCCAGCGTCCGAACCAAGATCCATCCTCTTCTTGCTCGTTGATTACGTATTTAAAGCCGCGGGAGACTAAAGGGTCGTCTTTAGTGTATCCCAAGCGACCATACATCTCTAAAAGGTGGGCGGTGACGTCCACACTGGGAGGGTCAAGGGTCTCGCCAAAGTCAGAGAATTGTATTTTAGTCAGGTACTTCTTATTGTTGTCCTTATCGAAGGCCGCCCACCCGCCATTCTTAGATTGCATTCCCGACATCCATTCGACGCCTCTTCGTATGGAGCTATTTCGGCGGGTCTCTTCAGCCTCTGGAAGCTTAACCTTATCCATGGCCATGACAACGAGGGACGCATCATCGATGTCTGGGTACAGGAGGTTATCAAACTCGAATGACCATCCGCCAGGGCGGGTGCTCTTGGCTCGGACTTGCCAGTCGCCTCCGGTGAATATCTGCTTGTCCATGAGCCAACGGGCGGAGGACTGCACCATTGGGTCATCGGGCGCCAGACCTGAATCTAGCAAGGCCAATTGGGCGATACCGGTATCCCAGACCGGGGAAATGCAGGCCTGCACATTGCACTTGTCATCGTCTTCCAATGTGAACACGTCAAAACCCTCAAAGCCCTTTTTCACCGCCTCATGTTCTGGTCCATAGCCCAGGGTATGCAACGCGATCAAGGAATAGACCCATGGTGGTTGGATTCCGGCCCAGGAGCCATCGGCTTCTTGGTGTTCCAATAGCCACCGAATAATCTTGCGCTCAGCTAAACCTCTGAAAGGTTGTACCGGCAGTCGTTGGTATAACCCAACCAGTTTGTCGGCCCACCACAGGGCTTTCCTCCAACCTAACCCGCCGGCGGGCTTGGGTTTAGTGTAATTGGTATTCTCTCGGCCGGCAGGGTAGAGCTCGTCGATGTTGGCTGATTCGGGGACCAGACAGTGGGGCTGACGGGTCAAGATAATTAGCATGGGCACCACCGTCGCGCGGGCCCAACTGGCAAAGTCGTAAACGTTGAAAGGTGCCCATGACGGGAGGAAAATCATCTCTGGCGGCATGTTGGGAGTGCCTTTCCAGTCCCATTGTCCGAACAGTGCCAGCCAGATCTTGGTGAAAACTCGGACTTTGGGTATTCCTCCTTTGGACAAGA
Organism: Chloroflexota bacterium; assembly: GCA_002697005.1. The sequence goes on from NZUD01000070.1 coordinate 1,242, forward strand.
TGAACTCACGAGCCTTTTGCAAAGGCTCCGAGTTCGGAGAATGTCCGGCTAATTTCAAAGCGAAGTAGCATTCGGTAGACGTGCTGATATCCCCGGGCGCTTCATAATACTGCCCCCAGGAGCCATCAGACCGTTGTTTGTTTAGGATGTAATTGCAGATTTTCTGCCAGCGCCCCTGGTCATTTCGTCCAGTGAAATAGTTCAACATCAGGTATTCGGCTTCCATGGAAGGGTTGGACTCTAATTCGCCCCACCAGTACCCCTCCGGGTGTTGCGTCCGGCGGAAATAGTCTTGAGACCGCTTCACAGCGCGGTCCACTGCTCGTTTGACTTGTGTATTTTTCAGTCGGACCACTATCGCTACCTTACTGTGTTCTGGTCCTTCAGCAGTGTTCCGTCTATATACCCTTGGTCAGTGAACCAGTCTATCGCCTGTTTCAATGCGTCTTCGATGGGTCGCTGGGGTTGCCCCAGGTCCCTGACGGCCTTTTCGCAGCTCACGTAGGCTGGAGTCTTGGACGCTAAGACTCCTTCCACTGGTATGGCGGGTTCGCGCCGAAATAGAACGCCTTCAACGAACTGGTCTGCGTAGCCGGCGCCTACTACCAACCAGTAGGGAGCTCTTATTCGTGGTGCCGGTAGGCCGGTCAGGTTGCTCAATATTTCAAAAATTTCCTTCAAACTCACGTTGCGGTTACCTAGGATGTATCGTTCACTGGACTTGCCCTTCTCCAGTGCCAGGATGTGGCCTTCAACGACGTCTGCCACGTCCACGAGGTTCATGCCTGTTTTCAGATACGCGGGGATTTTTCGGCGAAGGAAATCCAATACAATCTTACCCGTCGGCGTGGGCTTAACATCCCACGGCCCCACCGGTGCTGTGGGGTTGACGACCACTAGTTGCATTCCATCGGCAGCGATGGCCATCGCTTTCCGTTCCGCCTGGAACTTGGAGCCCTTATAGTGACCGTGGATCGATTTTGGATCGATGGCTGTGTCCTCAGTTCCCAGGTCGTCTTTCGGGATGCCGATGGTCCCAACGGTGCTGGTATACACCGTTCGAGATACCCTTGCTTCTTGCGCCGCTTCGAGCACGTTTACAGTGCCTTCCACGTTGGTTCTGAACACCCCAGCGGGGTCTTTGGACCAGAAAGTGTAGGCCGCGGCTACATGGAAAACCGCTTCACAGCCCTCAACAGCCCGTTTAACCGATGCCCGGTCGAGGATGTCGCCCTCTACTCGGATGATCCCAGTGCCTTCTATTGCTAACTTGTTGCTGTTCGGGCGGACCAATGCCCGTACTTCGTCACCCCTCCGCCAAAGCTCGCGGGCCAGGTTTCCTCCGATAAACCCAGTTGCGCCGGTGACAAGCACATTCATTGTTTTAACCCGGTTATTACTCCGGATGTTAGAAAAGGTCGCACCTAGCCGCCGTTTCCGATAACTCCGGTTGCTCTCAGATATGACATACCAAAGTTGGTTAAGACAGCCTGGCAGAGCTGCAGCTGCTTCTTGAGCCCCAGCATAGTAGGGATGCGCCAGGGCATGAGCAGCACGTTAGTCATCACTTTGTAGGGCGATCTAGTCAACCCCGGCAGATAGCCCGGCAAGCTCTGACTAGCCGTGTCCAAGACGACTCTAACAGACAAGAACGGCACTCCTGATTTCTGCGCCGCCTCTGCCGCCCGGTAGTCTTCCATATTGACGCTGTGTATCTGATATTGAGTGCGAAGTTCTTCACGTTCTTGGGGTTCCGCAACCAGATGGTCAACGGTTAACGATCCGCCGTCGAATACGGGAACCGAGAGATTGAGTGCTGCCTGCTGGGCTGACTGGAGCATCCCGGCGTCGGGGCGGATGGCTCGGCCTGCGCCTTGGGCAGCACCGTTCTGAAGGGCGTAGCGGTCGGCTAACAAGAGATCCCCTGTTTCCAAATCCGGATCAACCCCCCCTGCAACTCCCAAGACCAGCACCCCATCGACGTTGGATTCTTTCCGTTGCAGTATCGTTGCCAATGTTGAGCCAGACCTCTCCGGACCAACTCCAATTACTCGAAAGTCAACCGGCGGATGGAGCCCAGTAGCGTCCTCGATGTCGTGTATCTCGTGGCGAAGACCAATCAATTCCTGCTCCATGCTGGCGGCAACAATCAACAAGTTTCTTAACCCTTATTCCTTAGGCAGCGGTGATACCGCCCTTGTGGGCGGCTCCCGACTTGATCAAGGTGGCCCAATCCTTGGGTGTCTTCAGAGCTTGGAATATAGTCGCGGACTCAAAACCGCAGTGCATCATACAGTTGGCGCACCGTGGATCTTTCCCTACTCCGTAGTTGTCCCAGATATCCTGGTCGAAAAGTTCTTTGACGTGTTCAACATGCTCGTCGGCCAGTGGGTAGCAGGGTTTCCTCCAGCCCATCACCGTGTAAGTGGGATTGGACCAAGCTGTGCACTGGTATTCCCGCTCCCCTTTTAGGAAATTCAGATAGAGGGGGTTGTTGTAGAAAGTTGCGCCTTCTGATTTTTCCGGCGCCAGTAATTGTTTGAATAGGTCATGGGACTCTTGCCGAGTCAGGAACATGTCCTGGTCGGGCGCGTCTTTGAAATCGAACCCAGGGGAAATCATTGACCCCTCTACCCCAAGGTCGGCAACCAAGCGGAACATCTCGGACAAATCGTCTATGTCGCTTGTGCGGAACACCGTTGAGTTGGTGCAGACGCGGTAACCCCGGTCCAGGGCCGACTGTACTGCGTCCACGGCTTTTTTGAAGACTCCGGCCCGGTCTACTGATTCATCGTGTTTCTCTTCCATCCCATCCAAATGGACGACCCAGCATAGGTACTTGGAAGGGGGAATTTTGTCCATCACCCGGTCCAATAGTAAGCCGTTTGTGCAGCAGTAGACGAAATACTTTTCTTCGATCAGCTTGTTGATAATCTCGTCTATCCTTGGGTGGATGGTGGGTTCTCCTCCGGCAATGGACACTATGGGAGCTCCCGACTCGCGGACAGCGGCCAGAGCTTCCTCCACAGGCATCATCTTGTCCAAGACCGGCTTGTACTCTCGGATGCGTCCGCAACCAATACAAGCGAGGTTGCACATCTCAAGCGGCTCAAGCATGGTCACCAGCGGAAATCGTTTTCGCCCTCTGAGCTTGTTCTTTAGAAGGTAACCCGCGAGCCGGGTCGAGAGTTCAAAAGGTCGTTTAGCCTTTTTGTCATTCTTTGTTCGGTCTTTTGTTGGAGTAGCCATATAATAAAAACCTTAGCCGTCAGCGGATTTCGATGAGTAAGCATCGAGAACAATAGAGAATTATAAGGGCTAGTATTCCCTTCTGGCGAGAAAGTCGACCAATTCTTCAGCTTCTGTTTTCGCCCAATCGGGCAAGTAAACAGGCTTCAAAGCCTCCAAGGCCTGTGCCGCTGCANCTTCTGTAAGGCGTTGGGCATTTTCCTGGGCGCCGACTTCGTTGAGNACANCCAAAACNCGCTGCACGTCGTCNTCTTGCAGTTCCTCCTGNTCATAGATNCGGAGCAGGTCNACCATGGCCNGNCCGCTGGCCCGTTCCAAAGCNAAGACCACCGGATAGGACTTCTTGCGCCGGCGAATATCGTTGCCTGTGGCTTTGCCCAAGGTGGCCTGATCCCCCCAAATCCCTAGGTAGTCGTCCCTGATTTGGAATGCCTGGCCTAAGTGCTCGCCGAACTTGGCGAACGCTTTTACCGTTGCCGGGTCGTCGGTGCCGAGCAGGGCTCCTATCTCCAATCCGGCGCGGATCAAGGCCCCGGTCTTGCAAGCGATCATGAACAGGTATTCATCGGCTTTGATGTCGGTACGCGATTCAAATTGCAGGTCCAGGACTTGGCCCTGAATCATCTCTGTGTAACTCTCAGTCAGAATCTCAGAAACTCGTAGGACCGTCGCAGGAGCCACATCTTTGCCTAAAACTTCCAGAAGTGAAAGGTCGCCGGTGCACTGCATGGCGTTGCCAGACCATAAAGCTTTGGGGATGCCCCACAGGTGCCACACAGTTGGCTGGTGACGGCGCTCTACGTCCTGGTCCTGGATATCATCGTGGATCAACGAGAAATTGTGTATCAACTCTAAGGCTGCAGCGGCAGGGAGAGCCTTGGAGTAATCATCGCCTAGGGCGTCACAGGCAAATAGACAGAGAGTTGGTCTGAGGGCTTTCCCTTGGGTCACGGATGTGTCCAAGGTGTTACCTTGCTGGTCAATCCAGCCGAGGTGATAACGGAGCAGGCGGTAGGCCTCGGAGTTATCGGAGCTTGGCAAGACCCTATACAGCTCTCGCTCGACAGAGCTTTTGTACCTGGAGAACATGCTTGGGAGCTTTGTCCCCAAGTCTGAAGTCCCTTGTAATGATTGACCGTCGTTTTGGACCATACTCCTCTTCTTCATCGAGAAAAGGTCTGCCGCAATATGGTGGCCAGGACGCCGATCGTCCGGCAATCTAGGCGTGAATCAAGTACATCGGCAACTGGTGGAGGACGATGGAGGGATGCTAGCAAAGCGATTTAGACTGTGTCAAGATAAATTAGACCGTCGTCAGCTTCGGGTTGAGACCTCAGTGCTTCCTCATTGAAAAATGATATCGCTTTACCCCTAAATCACGACTGTGCAAATAGCACAGGATTTGGTAGTATTTTGCGGTGTTTTAATCGGCTTTATGCTGAAAGGCACTTCCGTTGGCTAGTCGGCGAAGCGTATGGATGATCGGATCAATGATTTTGGGGCCCAAACGGTCGATTTATAGTGGTTAACCTAGGCGTAAAATAGCTTTGGGAGAAATTGTCTATATCTTATTTGACACATTTCTCACATTAGGCTATATTTCTTTCTTGTAATGAATGTTACATAAGGGGTACAGTGAGCCTGGGTTCGACCCATGCGCGCCGTGCCTTGTTCTTGTAACCGGAAAATACAGGTGGCCAAGCCACCGAACAACGAACCCAATACGACTTTCCCTAAGGAGGAGCACATGGCTGAACAGGATATTGCCTTGATGGCCCACCTCTTGCGCCGCGCCGGTTTCGGAGCGAGCCGTGATGAGATCGAAGCTAAGGCAGCCCAAGGTTATGACAGTGTAGTCCAAGAGTTGCTCAACCCCGAGACCCAAGAGGCTGTCGCGGAAGACTTACTCGTCCGTTACAACCCCTCCTACTACGAAGCTGCTGCTATTGAGAACAACGTCCAGCAGTGGGTATGGCGCATGATAAACAGCCCCCGCCAGCTTCAAGAGAAAGTAGCACTCTTCTGGCACATGATCTTCTGTGCAGGTCACAGCAAGATTGACAGTGGTCAAGAGATGGGGCTGATGGTAGACATTTTCCGCCAGGATGGAATGGGGAAATTCGACGATTTGTTGCTCGGTCTCTCCACTAACCCTGGAATGATGTACTACTTGGACAATACCGAGAGCCACAAGGCTAACCTCAATGAGAACTATGGCCGCGAGCTTCTGGAGCTCTTCTCCCTGGGCGTAGGAATGGACGAATCCTTCAACTACAGTGAAGATGACGTCAAGGCTTGTGCCAGGGCTTTCACTGGCTGGAACATTGCTCCCCCGTATCCTCCGTTCCCTCACGGGCGTAGCCCTTGGGAGTTCCGGTTCGACCCTGCCGACCACGATACCTCCGACAAGACATTCTTGGGAGAGACAGGTAACTGGAACGGAAACGATATCATTGAGATTGTCTGCAAACAGCCGGCCACTGCCCGTTTCCTTGCCCGTCACCTTTACAACTACTTCGTCGCTGACGAACCACAGATTCCTGCCTGGCGGTTGACACCGCCACGAGACCAGAACGCAATCGAAGCCATGGAAAAGGCCTACTGGGACTCCGGCCATTCGATCAAGGCCATGTTGGAAGTCTTGTTCACCTCCGAATTCTTCAAAGATGAATCGGTNCGGTATGCCAAGGTCAAGAACCCCACGGAGATGGTCGTCAGCCTGCTACGCATGACCGGTGAGTTCAAGGGCTACCAGCCAGGTTTGTTCGAAGCNTCCCAGGAACCCAAGTATATGGGGATGGATCTCATGAATCCGCCCACTGTTGAAGGTTGGCACACCGGCCGCGAATGGATTGACAGCGGTACATTGGTCGAGCGCATCAACTTCGCATCCGACCTCTTGGGTAACACCGAGCTGGACGGAGTGAAATCTCTAGTGAGTCGCCTCATGGGTCTTGGCGACAAACTCAGCCCCGAGCAGTTCGTCAACGGCTGCCTGGATCTGACTGGACCTTTGGTGGTCACAGGTGACACGATGAACCAGCTAGTCACTCATGCTGCCAAAGACGGCGAATTAACTCACGGTTCTGACGCCGACAAAGCCGACTTCATTCGTCGGTCCGGCGAAATGTTCCAGATGATAGCTGCTACCGCTGAATTCCAATTTGAGTAAGTCGTCCACACAAGTAGACGAACTCTCGATACANCGACAAACGTAAGGAGAAATCATGGTTCAAACCAAGAAAGATCCCGTCCTGGCAGTACTTTCCCTGTCCGGCGGAAACGANGGCCTAAACATGGTCATCCCGCGCAACAACAGCCTTTACAGGGATTTCCGTCCCACATTGGCGGTTCCCGAAGACCAGATCATCCCCATCAACGACGAACTTGGCTTCCACCCCACCATGGGTCCTTTGAAGAAGTTTTGGGACGAGGGTAAGATGGCCATTTTTGTGGGCATCGGATACCCCACTCCTAGCTACTCNCATTTNCGNTCGATGGATATCTGGCATACCTGCGAGCCAGAAATCATCGGCACAGAGGGCTGGTTNGGCCGGGCTACCAAACAGATGGATCCGAANGCCGAGAATGTACTGACCGCAGTCAACTTCGGCCGCGGCCTNCCAAGGGCANTGGTGATGGATGGTGTGCCCGTTGCTTCTGTCGGAAACCTGGAGACCTACGGTCTGTTGACAGGCATTGAAGGCGAATCACAGCGGAACGAAGCTCTCGATATCTTCGGTCGTATGTATTCTCCTGCCATCGGGACTGGTGCTGTCATGGACTATATCCACCAGACTGGCACCGACGCGCTCAAGGGCGCCGACATCCTGGCCACTGCGCCCGACAAGTACTCCTCCAGCGTCGAGTACTCGCCCACGGCTATCGGACAGTACATGAAGAACATCGCACAGACCCACCTTGCCGGCTTCGGCACACGGGTCCTGTATACGACGTCTCCGTATAATGGCTTCGACTCTCATGCCAACCAGGCCCAGGCTAACGCCGGCCTATTGACCGACGTTTCAAATACGTGTGAGACGTTCATGGCCGACCTGAAAGAACACGATGCCAGTGACAATGTCACCTTGCTGTGTTTCAGTGAGTTCGGCCGCCGTGTAGCCGACAACGGCTCCGGGACAGACCACGGTGCTGCCGGCGTCGCTTTCGCCATTGGTGACCACGTTAAGGGTGGGATTTACGGCACCTATCCATCTCTGGAACCCTCCCAGCAGGCAGAAGGTGGGAACCTTCAGTTCAACCTTGACTTCCGATCTGTTTACTCAACCATATTGGAAGACTGGTTCCAGTTGGATGCTGAGCCGATCGTCAACGGCAACTTCGAGCGGACCAAGTTCTTCGCTTAATCGAATCAGGCTGATTACAAGCTAAATATCGCAACTATACGCAGAGTCCCTTGACCAAGGGACTCTGCGTATCCAACGCCTAGGAGGTAAAAGGATATGGCAACACATTTCTTCGGCCTAACTAGCCGGACTTACAAGCACAGTCATGCCGTCGGCCGGGCAGAATTCGCGGGAACCGGTTTCCGCAACCCCACCGACATGGCTATCGCACCGGACGGGACGGTTTACATCTGCAACCGGTCTTATGAGAATAGGCCGGATGGCATCCATGTCACCGCGCTTACTCTGGACGAAGAGTACATCACAGAATTCGGCGCTTACGGCGAGGCCGATGGTGAGTTCATGTGGCCGACTGCCGTAGCTCTGGATAGCAAAGGTAACCTCTATCTGGCCGACGAATGGCTGAATCGAATCACCAAGTTCACCAGCGATGGTGAATTTGTCAGCAAGTGGGGTACATCCGGCTCTGCTGATGGTGAGCTCAAAGGCCCTGCCGGTCTTGCAATCGATAAAGACGACAATATGTTTGTTGTCGACGCCGGCAACAACCGTGTCCAGAAGTTCAGCCTAGACGGCCAGTTCATCAGCAACTTCGGGTCTTTTGGAACTGATGACGGCCAGTTCAATAACCCTTGGGGCATTTCGCTTGACAGTGAGGGCCATATCTACATCGCCGACTGGCGTAATGACCGCATCCAAAAGTTCAGTCCCGACGGCCAGTGGGAAGCCACCATAGGCTCCACCGGGAGTGGCGTCGGTCAACTGAACCGGCCCAATGGACTGGCAGTGGACGCGGATGGCGATATATACGTTGCTGACTGGATGAATAACCGAGTGCAGGTTTTCGCTCCCGATGGCCGTTATATCACGGAATTCCACGGAGAAGCTGTGCTCTCTAAGTGGGGCCGAGACAAACTTGCTTCCAATCCAGACATGATTCGCCAACGGAACCTGGCCTTTGCCAACGACCCTGACTACGAGAAGGGTTTAGCTCATCCGTGTGGCGTCAGAATAGACCCTCAGGGACGAATCGTGATTATTGACCACACGCGGAACCGCCTTCAGGTATACATCAAGGAAGGAGAACCGGCCCTGGTCTAAGGCAGCAGCATCAACTAAAAAGAAAGAGCCTGGGCTATGCCCAGGCTCTTTCTTTTTAGTTGATTCATTGGAGATGGAGCCTGGGGTTAGACACTAGGGGCCCTCAGGCATACCTCCGTCTATCCAAGCCACTATCTCATCGACTTCATCAGTCGATAGGAATGGCCCGCGTAAGGGCATCTTTCCGGACGTCCCAACGGCTCTGGCCAAAGATTTCACCAGATTGGTCTCTCGGGCTGGGAGGCCGGGCTCGATAGAACGGAGTCCAGATAGGACAGAGTCCTTTAGTTCCTGGGACGTCTCCCAATAATATGCATGAATACCGGGTAATGGCTGCCGTCCCCAACGTTCGATCCAACGGGCCATGATCCCGTCCAGTATCTCTTTTACCCGGGGCCAATAGACTACTTGGGTCTGTTCGCTATCTTCGCTCATAGTCACAGCTCTATTAAGATTGGGGCCACGGAAACCAACTAGAAGCCGGTTAACGAGGGTGTTCGCTCACCGTTTCCCGATGAAGCAGTTCTAGCGCATGGGGTATGACGGGAATCACCACGTCCAAGCATTCTCGGACACCCTTGGTGCTGCCTGGCAGCGTGATTATCAGTGTGTTGCCGCGTATACCGGTCACCGAACGGCTAATCATAGCCATCGGAGTAAACTCCAGCGTTTTAGCCCTCATCGCTTCGGCCATGCCTGGTACTTCTTTGTCTAGGATGGCCAGACAGGCTTCTGGAGTAACGTCGTACCGACCCAATCCGGTTCCGCCGGTACTCACTATCAAGTCAACGTCGTCAGCGTCGGCCCACTGGGCCAGCTTCGTAGAGATGGTGTCTTTGTTGTCCGCCACGATCTCGTACCGGACTAATTTGAAGTCATCGCCTTCCAGCATCTCCTTAATGGCCTGGCCGCTATTGTCGTCCCTGGTACCCTGGGAGCCTGATGTGCTGATTGTAAGCACGGCTAATCCGAACATGGCGTCCTCCGCTGGAAATTTTACCACAGGGAGGCCCCAGTCTTGAGCCCGCCGTTTACTCTGCAATCTCGTTGACAAGAAAAAGTGTGCAATCTATAGTCTCAAGGCGAACTGCGCCGGCGTTGAGACCTCGAGTTATCCGCCGACCTAAGAGGACCAACCACTTTTGCATTCAGACCCTAACTGCGTATTCTGCAAGATATCCGACGGTCAAGAACCGGCGAAGTACCGTTATCTGGACGACGATTTGATGGTCATAGTGAACAGGCTTACATGGGTCCCCCTGATGCTGTTGGTGATGCCTCGAAAACACATGAGTCAGATACAGTTGTGGAGCAGCGATTTAATGACCCGCATGGGTAACTTGGCAGTCGATATGGGCGCGATGTATTCTCCAAACGGTTTTCGAGTTCTCTCGAACTTTGGACGTGACGGGATGCAGAGCCAGGCCCACGGCCACATCCACGTCATAGGCGGTACCGATCTGGGGCCCTATGCCTAACCTAGACCCAACATTCTTCCACTAGGAGCGACCAACTTTGGCTGAGACGATTCTTTACGAAAAACAGGGTAACATTGTCACAATGACCCTCAACCGCCCAGATTCTTTAAATGCGATAAACAGACTGTTGCGGCAGGAGCTGGCAGACGCCATAGTCGAGTTCGACAACGACCCAGAGGCATATGTAGCTATCATCACGGGCTCCGGCCGCGCCTTTTGCTCTGGCCGTGATTTGAAAGAGCGAGCTGACGACAATGCTCAGGGCGTACAGGCCAGAGCATCGGCCAGCATGAGCAACTTGTCGAGCAGCTGCGCCGACCTGCACCCCTCAGCAGCCCGGAGCGTGCGAGCGAGGCGCTCTTTGCCCAGGGCCACAAAGCGCGCCCTGACACGGTCAATGACTTGGTCCCGCTTGAA
>NZUD01000071.1 GCA_002697005.1 Chloroflexota bacterium
CAGCTCTTACTGGGAAGCGTAGGCTGGCGCACAACCTTGGTGGTCATGGCCATGGTGTTCATGGCTTTATCGGTCCCTCTTTCAGCCATATTCCTACGGAGGCAACCAGAGGACATGGGCCTCACCGTGGATGGAGTTAAGCCATTGCCGCCAAACAGCAATCGTAGCCCCGGCCGAAACCAACTCGGCGAGGATGCAGCCTGGACGGTTAAGCAAGCTTTCCGCACCGCCACCATGTATAAGCTGCTGGCTTTCGCGTTGGCCGGGGTAGCTCAGGGGGGCAAGCGTCCACCGCATCCCGTATTGGGTCGAGAAGGAGACCGATGCCCAGACGGTTTCTTTTCCCTTCGCCGCCGACGCCGGTGGAGCAGCAACAATGGCCTTGTTCGCCGGGTGGTTGGCCGACCCGAGTTTCTATCCGTGTCATCGCCGCTGGGTCCTACGTGGGGCTGGCTACCGCCATCGGGCTGATGCTGGTAGGACAGAATGAGTTCTTTCTGTTCGTCTCCACCATCACGTTTGGTCTTTCAGTGGGCGCGGGGATGATTGTCCAGTCCTACATTTTCGCTGCCTACTTCGGCAGGATGTTCCTAGGAAGTATCCGCGGCATCGTGCTTCCGGCCATGTTGATCAGCGCTGGCATGGGAGCGCCTTTGGTAAGGTACATCCGGGACAGCACCGGCAGCTACATAACGTCCTGGTGGCTCATTCTGTCCATCTACCTCGTGGCGGCCCTGATCATCAGCAGCGCTACGCGACCTGTTTCAAATGTACCGGAGTCAGCCCGGCCACCCTCCCCAAGCTTTAATCCGCTTGCTATCGGCTATACAATGTTTGCGGCTTAACAGGCAACAAGAGAAACTGACTGTCCCGTATTCCTTCGGGACTAATTCTGGAGGGGTTTAAATGGCAGATGAAGTGATCTACGAGATCAAAGAAGGCATCGCCTACATCACCTTGAACCGGCCCGAGAAGTTGAACGCGATTGACCCGCCAATGCGCCAACAACTCTGGGACGCATTCCAAGACGTTGACAAGAACNCTACAGTCCGTTGTGCTATCGTCACAGGAGCAGGCAGGGCGTTCTCCACTGGCCACGACCTGGTGGCCATGGCCAGNGGCGGCGCAAACGAGGGGCCTAGCACCGGTGATCTGTACGTGGTCCAATCCAACATCTGGAAACCCATCATCGCCGCTATCAACGGGGTCTGCCTGGCGCAGGGATGTGGCATAGCCCTCGGCAGCGACATCCGCATNGCTTCGTCCAAAGCTGAGTTCGGATGGCCCCAGGCCAAGCGGGGCATCGCGTCCGTNAGCGGCCCGGCATTGCTCTCGCAGGTGGTGCCCAGAAACATCGCCTTTGAGTTCCTGTTCACTGGTGATTTTGTGAACGCCGATAAGGCGCTGGAACTGATGCTCGTCAACTACGTGGTGGACCCGGAGCAGGTTATGGGCAAAGCAGAGGAGATAGCCCAGAAGATCACCGCCAACGCGCCCCTATCGCTGGCAGCTATCAAAGAAGCCTCTATCAAGGGCTCCGAGATGGGCCTGGAAGAACGGGTGAAATTCGCCCAGGAAAAGCGAAACGAGGTGCTGGAAAGCGAAGACGCCAAAGAGGGTGTCTTGGCCTTCGCTGAGAAGCGAGCCCCAGTATGGAAGGGACGCTAGTCCNCNACATCTGGNCAAAACACTGACAGAATATCCTTGAAGCGCGGCTTCCTCGTGGCTAGGATGGGGCCGTGCTTGACCAACTGAAGTCATATTTCGGGTTCGATCGATTCCTGCCCCTCCAAAAAGAGATCATCTCCAAGGTGCTTGCCAGGCACGACACCTTGGTTCTGATGCCCACCGGGGGNGGCAAGTCCCTCTGCTATCAACTCCCAGCCCTTCGCTTTAAAGGGCTCACTTTGGTGGTCTCNCCGCTCATCGCCCTGATGAAAGACCAAGTCGACGGCCTGCGAGCCAACGGTGTCCCGGCAGAACTGCTCAATAGCACTCTGGATTCCGAAGAATCNTCTCTGGTCCAAGACCGAGCCCGTCANGGCAAAATCAAGATTCTTTACGTTGCCCCCGAACGCCTGGCCCTTCCAGGCTTTCAACGGTTCTTACAATCACTGAACGTTAACCTAATCGCCATCGACGAGGCCCATTGCATCTCNGAATGGGGCCACGATTTCAGACCTGATTACCGTAACCTCAAAACCCTCCGTCAGAGCTTCCCCGGCGTTCCGGTCATCGCTCTCACCGCCACCGCCACCGAGCAGGTGCGGGAAGACATCGTCAATCAGCTTGGTCTGATTAACCCAGAGACATTCATATCCAGTTTCAANCGCCCCAACCTGACCTACACCATCCAGCCCAAGACCGAACCATTGNGGTCTCTGATTCACCTTTTGGAGAAACATCNGGGAGGCTCAGCGATNGTTTACCGTTTCTCCAGGAAGGCCACGGAGGAAACNGCGTTAGAGTTGTCAGAAAGAGGCTTCAGCGCCCTCCCTTACCATGCCGGACTAGAACGGGACGTGCGCCGGGATACCCAAGAAAAGTTTATCCGGGACCAGGTTCAAATAGTTGTCGCAACGATCGCCTTCGGCATGGGCATAGACAAACCTGATGTGCGGCTTGTGGTGCATTACGATCTGCCCAAGACTGTGGAGGGCTACTACCAAGAAACAGGCCGCGCGGGTAGAGACGGCCTGGCCAGCGATTGCGTGCTCTTCTATTCCTACGGTGACCGCTCCAAGCAGGAATATTTCATCGGTCAGATCGAAGACGANGATGAGCGCAACAAAGCCCACACTAAGCTAGAGCAGATTCTGGCGATGTGTGACCTGCAAACCTGCCGGCGCGCCTACCTGATGGAATACCTAGGCGANGCCTGGCCAAAGACGGAGTGCGGTGGCTGCGACATCTGCCTTCTGCCNCGTGAGGAGTTCGACGCGACAGAAATCGCCCAGAAGATACTGTCCACGGCCATCCGNACCGGCGAACGTTTCGGCGTGAACTACCTGGTAGATGTACTCCGAGGGTCAGCCAACAAGGCCGTGCGCTCCAGAGGNCACCACGAACTNCCGGTTTTCGGTATCTCCGGGGAAATGGATTCCGACGAGCTGAAAGAGATGGTCCGGTCCCTGGTGACCAACGGGTTGCTGGCCCAACAGGGCAGCGGATACCCGACCCTGGCNGTTTCTCCTCAGGGCAGAAATTTCCTGAAGAACNGGGACAGACTGACCCTGACCAGACCCAAGCCCNCGGCGCCCCTNCNGCAGGTGGGATCAGNGGACAGAGAGACGGCTTACGACACCAAGTTGTTCGACGAATTGGCCGCGCTCCGTCTAGAGATCGCCACCGACCGCGAAGTTCCGGCCTACGTGATCTTCGGCAACAAAGCCCTACAGCAGATGGCCTTTCACATTCCCCAGAACGAGTTCGAATTCTCCAAGATATCCGGTGTCGGTGATGCCAAACTTAAGGAGTTCAGCCAACCATTCTTGAAGGTCATCACGGAGTATATGCAGGCCAATGGACAATCAATGGCTGTTGAACGNGTACCGGTGAAAGCCCCAAAGAAGAAGATCCATGGAATCAGCACGAGCATACGGGAGACGGTCGGATTGGTTACCCAGGGATTGTCGTTGGGNGAAGTCGCCAAAGAGCGCGGCATCAGCGAAACCACCATCCGCAGTCATCTTGAGCGGTTCGTACAGGACGGCGGCCGATTAGACCTGGAGCACCTGATGCCGTCTGACGACCGGAGAGTCCGGATAGAAGCAGCCTTCAAAGAGATGGGCGAGGCCCGNCTAACCCCAGTCCGTGACACGCTCGGTGACGACTACACCTGGGAAGAACTTGCAGTGGTGCGGATGAGCATGCGCCAACGTGAGCTTCAGGGCGAACCGGTGGGTTAGAACCGCGCCAGCCCGACGCGNCCTNTAGCCCCAATTNTCGCATTNGGTTGCCTAGCAGACGCGTCGGCCTTCAGTATATTTTCCGCGGAGCATCAACCACATCCTGCGTAGAATCGATACTAACGACCGACTTCCCATTTATCCCATGCGTCCTCTACGCCCTATCTACTCATGCCCTTTCCGAACCAGAAAAGTACACATCTCAGACGAATCCAGCCGGCATGGGGTGATTTAAAGCCCTAGAGCGTCAGCAAGACGGCGCCGGTGGAATCTGGGATCACCGAGATAGTGATATAGCGTGCGGGAAGCGGTGGTATGCAGGGTTAGCCCGTATTCGGTCATGCTTCCTACCCCAGCGTGGACTTCATGAGCATAGTTACAGGCCTCATAATAGCCTTCGCTTCCCACTGCTTTGGCCAGATGAATGCTGTCTGCCGCGTCCCGACCGATATCCAACTTCCAGAGAGCCTCATAGGCGGTCCATCGTGCGGCGTCCAAGGCGTTAAGTAGGTTTATGACTTGGTCTTGTACCCGCTGGAACCTGCCTATAGGCGTTCCGAACTGGTGGCGGGTTCGGCTGTAGTCCACCGATAACTCGTATATGGCCTGGCTGCCGCCCACCTGATAGGCGCATAGGACAGGGATGGTCTTGGATTCGGCTCGCTCCAGGGCATCCCAGCCTCCAGCGAAGTTTCCACCCAAGACTTGGGAAAGCTCTGCAGGCACGTTCTCTAGAGAAATCTCGGCTGAATTCCAAGCGAATCCGGGGAGATTCCGAATGCTGACCCCTGGGTTGTTGGAATTAATAATCACCAAGCCTACGTCATTACTCTCTTGTGACCTGGCGGCACAGAGCAAGTGGGTGGCCGACTCACCGTCATACACGTAGGCTTTCTTCCCGTTCAGGCTGAATCCGTCATCGGTCACCTTAGCCGTGAGGCGAACATCGCCTTCCAACCAACCATAGTCGGCTTCGGTTATGGCCGCTACCATTCTTACCTCGCCATTGGCCATGCGGGGCAACCATTCTTTTTTCTGTTCTTCGGTGCCGCCCTCTAGCAGAGTCAGCGCCGCCAAGACAGCGGAACTGATGTGAGGACCAGGAACTGGGCCGCGGCCCAGTTCTTCAAACAGCACTCCAGCGTCGGTAAAAGAGCCGCCATCGCCGCCGTACTCAGTTGGAATCAAGATGCCCAGCCAACCGGTCTGAATCAGCTTCTCCCAGGGTCCTTCAGGCGAGGGCTCGGTCGGCGAAGCAATCTGCAACAACGTTTCTTTGGGGTACTCCTGCTGTACGAAGCGGCGCACTGCGGTTTTCAGCATCTCTTGTTCGGGAGTTAGGGACAGGTCCATATATTTCCTCGAAAAGATAGCCGACAGCTTTCAGGCGTCAGCTATCGGTTTATTTATCGATTAACCCAGTGCGCCGGCTTTCTCTCTTACTTCACGGCCGATGCCGATACGACGGGACATGATTACCTTCTGGATGTCAGTAGTGCCGCCGGGGTGGATGGCGACGATGCCAGCTCGGGCGTGAGCTTCCATATGGCCCTCCGACGCTCCCAATTCTGGATCAAATGTCAATGAGGCAGGTCCTAAGATGTCCAAGATATGACCAGACATCTTCAACCCTAGGGTTTTCCGCATGTACGAGGCCTGGGGGCCTTCATAGGTCGTGGTCACGCCGCTGTGGCGCATCCAGTAATTCCGGAGTTGGAGGAGGCGAACGATCTCTTGTTCGATGTAAACGTCGACCAGCTTCTCGCGGGCATCTGGGTCTTTTGTGATGGGTTCTCCCCGGCGCTTGTTGGTGCGACAGTAGTCGAACAACTTGTCGACAACCACGTTGCGGGAGATCCTGCCGCCGGTGCCATGTTCCAGTTCCAAGTGGGTAGTGGCAACCTTCCAGCCCTGGTTATGGCCTCCAATCAGGTTGAAGGATGGAACCCGAACGTTGTCGAAGAACACTGTGTTCTTAACACCTGACCCTGCGCCTGACTCACCGCCGGAGATCAGCAGATCCATTGGCTGCACTGTTATGCCAGGCAAGTCCGAGGGAATCATGAACCAGCCCAAGTTCTCGTGCCGCTTCGCTTCGGTATCCGTCACTGTGAGGGTCCACATGTAGTCGCAGCCCAACGAGCTTCCAACATAGACCTTTTGGCCATTGATGATGTAGTCATCGCCATCCTTGACTGCGGTGCTCTTGACATTAGCCAGATCGGACCCTGCTTCCGGCTCCGAGAGTAACTGCCAGGTGCGGACCTCGCCAGTGAAGATGGGAGGCAAAAAGAACTTCTTCTGATCGTCCGAGCCCCAGACCACTATGGATGCACCACCGAGCCTACCTCCGGAGTCATAAAAGGGAGGGATTGTTAGATCGTACAAGCCAACCTCTTCTTCCAGGACAACAGAATGGTCAACGTCCAATCCGCCGCCGCCGTACTCAGTATCTGCTGTGGGCCAGAGCCAGCCCTTGGCACCCAGCCTGCGGCCGAACTCGCGCCGCATCTGGTACTGCTNNTCGGTCAGGTCTATGGGGTCAGCCGGCTGGACGATGCCGGAAGGCACATTGTCCTTTAGCCAGGCTTTGACCTCCCTGCGGAATTCTTCTTGGTCTGGGGTATAGCTAGATTCGAAGTCCATCTGTATGTCCTTTGTAAATGTCAGATCCGAGCAATCTTCTGATGCTTGGGTCGGTTATCGATTATGCATCATCACGCGACGGGCCAACAAGCCTAGTCACGCCGTATGTCGAGAATCTACGTTTAAAGCTTGGGCGATCTATTGCGATCTCAGAGCTCTTCCAGGAAGAGCNCCAGTATGGATTCCATCATCGANAACAACCTGGCCATTGACGATTACGTAATTGATGCCGACTGGGTAATGTTTCGGGTCTTCAAAAGTNGCTTTGGCTTCCACCGTATCCGGGTTGAACACCACTACATCGGCTTTCATGCCATTTCTGAGGATNCCGCGGTCCTGGAGGCCGAGGCGCTGGGCAGGTAAGGCTGTCATCTTNCGGACCGCTTCCTCNATACGGAACAGGCCTTCCTCACGAGCGAACTGGCCCAAAACATAAGGAAAGGTACCGTAGGTTCGNGGATTTGGCATCTCACCGGTAAGAACGCCATCGGAGCCCACCATGTGTGCAGGATGACGGGCGATAGTACGGATATTCTCAGGGTTCCCTGTCCTGGCNACGAAAGCTACTTCTAAGTTTTCATCGATGAGAAGGTCGCAGATACTATCAACTAACTTCTTTTGCTCGAAGTTAGCCATGTCGACTATTGACCGGCCTTCCCATTCCTTGTTCNTATCTGAGCCGATGTGGCTGAAGATGTAGTTGTCGAGGGTTGAACCCCACATCGGATTTACGGCGTCACCGATCTGTTCTCTCACCACAGGATCTTTGATGCGTTCAAGTAAAACCGTAGGCCCTCCCGCATGGACCCAATAAGGAAGCAAAGAATGTAGGATGGTACTTGCAGCTGCGTAGGGATATTGGTCAAATGTGACGTCAACTCCAGCGTTTCGCCCTTCGTCTACCAATCCAATCATCCTTTGCCCCATGCCATCCACAGGGCTGTGGTAGTGGGATATATGAACCGGTACACTGCTTCGTTGGCCGATCTCAATGGCCTCGCGGAATGGGTCCAAGAGTTGGTCCCCTTTCGTATAACGGGCATGGGTCATATAAAAGCCTCCCAAGTCAGCGATAGCCTCAGATATAGCCACCAGTTCGTCCGTATCGCTATAGGCCCCTGGTGGGTAAGTCAACCCAGTTGCGAAACCAAAAGCGCCATCTTCCATACCCTGCCGGGCCAATTGCTTCATGCGTTCGAGTTCGGTCGGAGTGGGCAAGCGGTTTTCCCAGCCCATGGCTTCGATTCTGATAGCGGCGTGGGGCACCATGTACGCCACGTTGCATGCGGCCCTGCCATCAAGAATGTCTAGAAATTCCTTGACCGAACTCCAACGAATGTCAGGAGGAGGTGTGCCGTTGATTGCGGCCAGGAACGTCAGAAGTTGCTCCAGTTTGGGGGTTGAGATTGGAGCGTAAGATAGGCCATCCATGCCGATAGCCTCGGTGGTCACACCTTGCCTGACTTTAGCGTGGTGCTCAGGTTCAGTCATCAGCATGAGCTCTGAATGAGAGTGCATATCGATGAACCCAGGGCAGACGATAGACCCTGCAACATCAATGGCTCTACCGGCAGGCAATTGAGATGTATCTCCATGCACCACAGTGACATAGTCATCAGTTATCCCCAAGCTAGCTCGAAACCAAGTCTGACCCGTGCCGTCGATGATCCGACCATTTTTAAGCAGTAGATCGAACATAATTACTCCCTATACATATCTCATCAGGTCTAATGGCGATAACCTAAGCACGCTCCCAAGAACGACCTTAAAGTACCACAGTTGTCTCAAATTCTGACTCTGCCACGTTGCGACTGGAAGGAATTCCTTGCGAGTAACAGTGGTCAAATATATCATTGGAAATGCGTGACAAGTAGCATCATTGGATTAGTGGATTAGGCGATACGCAGGAGGCTTAGAATGAATACCGTTGGCATCGACCACCTAGCAATGCCCACCGCAGATGCGGACAGGCTCATCGAGTTCTACAAACGGTTGGGTTTTGATATTAACGATGAAGCAGAATGGCGGTCTGGGGAAGCTAACATTTTT
>NZUD01000072.1 GCA_002697005.1 Chloroflexota bacterium
AAGGAGAGCTCAAGTACCCGGTTATTGCTGTCAACGACGCCGAGACAAAGCATTTCTTTGACAACCGGTACGGCACCGGTCAGAGCACCCTGGATGGAATCACCCGCGCCACTAACATCTTGTGGGCTGGCCGACGTGTTGTGGTCTCTGGCTACGGATGGTGCGGCCGTGGCGTCGCCTCTCGAGCCCAAGGTATGGGAGCCCATGTCACAGTTTGTGAGACCAATCCGGTCCGGGCTCTCGAAGCGGTCATGGACGGTTTCAACGTCTTGCCCATGTTAGAGGCCGCCAAGGCCGGAGAGGTGTTCATTACCGTTACCGGAGGCTTGCACGCCGTAGGCAAAGAGCACATCGAAGTCATGGCCAGCGGCGCTATCTTGTCCAACAGCGGGCATTTCAACGACGAAATCGACATCGCATCCTTGAAAGAAATGTCGATTTCCAACCGCGAACTGCGACCGTTCGTTGAGGAGTACACCCTGAAAGATGGACGCTTAATATATCTGCTTGCCGACGGCCGGCTGGTCAACCTGTCCGCCGCCGAGGGACATCCTTCCGCAGTGATGGACATGAGTTTCGCCAACCAGGCACTCTCGGCTGAGTACCTCTACAACAATCAAGGGGTGTTAGGCCCAGGCGTTCACGTCGTGCCTCCAGTGATGGACGCAGAGATTGGACGACTCAAACTTTCATCCATGGGTATCACTATCGACACGCTATCTTCTGCGCAGCAGAAGTACCAAGAAAGCTGGCAAGAAGGCACATAATCCAAGGCTAAATTAGAAAACGAGCCTGAAAGACTCAGGCCGAGATAGGAGAAACCAGCATGCCAATGCTATTCCACGACTCACCAAAATACCTCCTGACCTCCGAGTCAGTGACCGAAGGGCATCCCGACAAACTCTGCGACCAGATTTCAGACGGAGTCCTGGACGCCGTGTTGAAAGACGACCCCATGGGCCGCGTCGCTTGCGAGACCGCCGTTACTAACGGCTTGGTTGTTGTCATGGGCGAGATAACCACTACTTCCTACGTTGACGTGCCTAAGATTGTCCGCGAAACCCTGACTAAAGCCGGTTACACCAACGCTGACTACGGCATCGACGCCACCAGCTGTGGTGTGATTGTCTCTATCCAAGAGCAATCTCCGGACATAAGCGCCGGTGTCACAACTGCCTTGGAACAGCGCGGATCGGCCGCTGAAGAAGCCATGCTCGCCACCGGCGCCGGCGACCAGGGCATGATGGTCGGATTTGCCTGCAACGAGACTCCAGAACTTATGCCCTTGACCGTCAGCCTGTCACAGAAATTGGTAGAGCAGCTCGCCCTGGTTCGGAAAGAAGGAACCATTCCTTACCTCCGCCCCGACGGCAAGTCTCAGGTGACCGTTGAGTACCGACACGGCATCGCCGCCCGGGTCGATACTGTTGTCATAAGCAGTCAGCACGACCCTGATGCGAGCAACGAACAAATCGAGAAAGACATCACTGAACACGTGATCAGAGAGATAGTGCCCGCGAATCTACTTGATGCAGACACCAAGATTTACGTAAACCCCAGTGGACGGTTCGTGACCGGCGGTCCTGCCGGCGACAGCGGCCTTACTGGCCGGAAGATTCTCGTCGACACCTACGGCGGCATCGCCCGCCACGGCGGCGGCGCCTTCTCCGGTAAGGACCCGACCAAGGTTGACCGATCCGCGGCCTACGCTGCCCGATATGTTGCTAAAAATATCGTGGCATCTGGTCTCGCCGAACGCTGTGAGATCCTGGTTTCCTACGCCATCGGCGTGGCGACTCCAATATCTGTGGCAGTCGAAACCTTCGACACCAACAAAGTCGATAGCGAGACCATCCACGCACTGGTTGCCAAGCACTTCGATCTGCGGCCCGCCGCAATCATCCGAGACCTGAACCTTCGCCGACCCATCTACCAACCCACCGCCGCCTACGGACACTTCGGACGCGAAGGCCTTGGGTTGTCCTGGGAGCAAACCGACAAGGCGGATGCCCTCCGCAACGACGCCGGTATTTAACTAATATCTCTCAGGGGAACTATTAAGTCTCAGGGCATTAAAAGGGCCATTGGCACTCGACCATTGGCCCTTTTACTCTTATGCTGTTGACACTTGCAAACCGGAGGGGACGGCCTCTTGACGGACATCAGATTTGGAACGGACGGCTGGCGCGCATTGATCGCCGGGGATTTCACCTTTGACAACGTTGCCCGTTGCGCTCAGGGGTTGTGCGATTACCTGAAAGCGGCCGGTACTTCCGACATGGGCATTGTGGTAGGCTACGACACCCGGTTTCTGTCTCCCGAGTTTGCCGAAACTGTCGCCGCTGTGTGCGCGGGCCAAGGTATCAAGGTTTACCTATCAGACAAACCAGCTCCCACTCCCGTACTCAGCTACAACGTACTGGACCGCGGGTCCGGAGGCGCCGCAATCATTACGGCCAGTCACAACCCTGGTCAATGGAACGGATTCAAATTCAAACCCGAATACGCCGGCAGTGCAACCCAAGAGATAACCGACCGTCTGGAAGCGTTCATCGCCAAGATACCAACCCCGGCTGCCCCTAGCGTTGCTGAGGGACGAAATAAAGGACTAATTGTCGATTTGGAACCCCGGGGGCCGTATTTAGAACGCATTGCTTCTCTTGTGGACCTTGATTCCATTAAAGGCTCAGGACTGAATGTTGTAGTTGATTCCATGTACGGAGCAGGCGCTGGGTATCTATCTACAATCTTGTCCGGCGGCAAGACCACTGTGCGAGAGCTCCACGGTGACCGTAATCCTGCTTTCCCCGGCATGGAGCAACCCGAACCCATTGCCCGCAACCTCACGGAGATTGCGTCTCTTATAGCCACAGATGGAGCGTCCGTTGGCATAGCGTTAGATGGCGATGCCGACCGGGTAGGCATAATCAACGAACAAGGCAAGTTCGTCACTACCCTCGACACCTTTTCCATCCTGGCTCAATATCTGTTGGAGCAAAAACAGATGAGGGGTCCGTTGGTTAAGGGTGTTACTTCGTCTATCGCCCTGAACAAACTCGGCAATGCCTACGGAATAGATGTCTACGAGATGCCGGTGGGCTTCAAGAACATCGGCCCCAAGATGAGTGCTGTCGATGCTCTCATGGGTGGCGAAGAAAGCGGCGGGTTTGCTTTCAAGAGCCATATCCCTGAGCGCGACGGTATCCTCAGCGGACTTCTTTTCTTGGAGTACATGGCCACCACCGGAAACAACCCTACCGATTTATTGCAACGCTTAATCGACGTTGTGGGTCCGCATTCATACCGCCGCAGAGATACCGAATTTCTGGCATCAGACCGGGAAAGAATCCTTGAACGTGTCAACGACCCAAATCTCACAGAAATCGCCGGCGTACCGATTCTGGATACAGACATCATTGACGGCAAGCGTTTCCACATAAAAGACGGTTGGTTGGCTGTGCGCTTTTCTGGCACAGAGCCCCTTCTCAGAATCTACGCGGAGGCTGCCACACCGGAGATTGTCACGAGATTGTTGGATGGAGTAGTAGAATACCTTAAGGTTTAATTTTCTCGATTGAAACGAAGTGTTGCCGACCCTGCTTCAAGCGGTTTTATAATTGGGCACTCCGGGTTCATACTGCCCTGATTGGTCGTAAATCTCCGGACCCGGCCACACTTATTGTAGCAAGGCGTTCTTTTAGTTTCGGCGGCTTTTGCCCAGCCGGTAACAAAATCCCTCAGCTGACCCATAGGAATAACAGTCTGGAATAGGTGTCCAAACAACGGCCTCCCCTCTCATGAGAGATTGTTAGGACGGTAGAGCAGTTTCCGATCGCGTGCCATCTGGTCAAAAAAAGCCCCGGTTCCTTCCAGGCGAACGGGGCTTTTTCGGTCTGCCGTTGCAAATGGTCTCTACCGTTTGGTGTATTGCGGTGCCCTGCGAGCGCGTTTGAGGCCATATTTTTTACTTTCTTTGATGCGGGCGTCTCGGGTTATCAGGCCTGCCCGGCGTAGTCCCGGCTTAAGGCTGGCATCATAGACTACCAAAGCCCTAGCTATTCCGTGTCGGATGGCTTCAGCCTGGGAGTTGACCCCACCGCCAGCCACTTTGACCACGACCCGGAATTTATTCTGAGTGTCACTAAGTCGGAAAGCGTCATTAACTATCCGTTGCCAAGGCGCCCAATTAAAGAACTCATCCATCGGCTTGCCATTGACCAGAATCGGGCCACCGTTGTCTAGGTACAGACGCACACGGGCAATTGAGGTTTTGCGTTTACCCGTTCCGTAGTAATAAGTCTGGTTTGTTTCAGCTTGTACCAACGTAAGTCTACCCTCCGTTCTCTGCCGTTTGTGGCACCGCGAATCCGGTCATCTGCGCTTCGTGGGGGTGCTCCGGGCCACTGTAAACCTTGAGGCGGCGCAGCATCTGACGACCTTGGTGGTTCTTGGGCAGCATGCCCTTAACGGCCAACTCTAGCACTCGATCCGGCCGAGATTCCATAAACTCTCTCAGTCTGAATGTCTTGATATTGCCCACATACCCGCTGTGCCGATAGTACATCTTTTCGTCCAACTTGTTACCTGTGACACGCATATCGGCGGCGTTAATCACTACAACAAAATCGCCCGTGGGAGCGTGAGGGGCGTAGGTCGGTTTGTCCTTGCCCTGTAAGGCTATGGCAATGTTACGGGCCAGGCGTCCTAGGATTTGACCCTGCGCGTCCATCAAACGCCAACTTTCAGATCTTTCGCCGGGTTTGGCAAAGTATGTGCTAGTTCGTTTCATGCTCAGTCATTCCGATCCTATGTTCTTAAATCCAAATGTCATGGAATCTGGATATTTTACACTAATTAGGCATAACCCGTGGGCGGAAAGAAGCGGTGTCCTGCTTACATCGCCTTCCAGTGTTTGTTTCACTTTGTCTGTTGGGTATTTACCCCTTCCAATCTCCGTTAATATCCCGTTCGCTTTCCTTATTTGTTGTTTCAGGAAGCCGTTGGCTTCGCATTCAATTACAATCGTGTCTTCAAATCGATCCACTTCCCACCGAATGACTTCTCTCACCGCGCTACGGTCTTCTGAGTGGCCGATGGCCAGAGGCCTGAAATCGTGAACACCCACCAAATCCTGGGCTGCCTTTGCCATCTTGTCGATGTCTAAGGCCTCTCTAATCCACAAATGGGTTTTGCGCCGCAACGGCGATGGCGTATGCCGGTTTAATATGCTGTATTGGTAGGTCCTGCTCAAGGCGCTTCTGCGGGAGTTAAAATTGCCGTCAACCCGGTGGGCCTCTAGGACGTTTATGTCCTTGGGTAGATGGTAGTTGAGTGCGGGAGCGAATCGTTCGAGAGGATGCTTTGTCACGGTAGCGAAATCAACCACTTGGCCCTTAGCATGTGTCCCAGAATCTGTCCGGCTGGCGCCTCTGACCCTGATGCGCTGTCCGGTGAAATGCGCGAGTGCTTTTTCCAACTCTCCTTGGACTGTGGTAGGACCTGCTTGGAGCTGGAATCCGGCGTAATTAGTACCTTCATATTCCACCAGAAGAACGACCCGCGAAAACTTCCCGTCCATTGCGCTATCTGTATTTTGGGCTTTTCCTTGTTCTATCTTAGTTAGTACCTCTAGCTTCAGTTCAGGTTTTCCGGTAGTTAAACCAGCTCGATGATTGCCATCTCAGCTGCGTCCCCGTTGCGGGGTCCCAATTTAAGAACTCTAGTGTAACCGCCCGTTCTTTCGGCATACCGGACGGCGATATCATCGAATACTTTCTTTACCACTCGGGAGTTGGGGACTTGGGCCATCGCCAGGCGGCGATGGTGCAGATTGCCTTTCTTCCCGTGAGTTATCAATTTTTCCGCGATAACTCTAGTCTCTTTGGCCTTGGCTAGAGTGGTGGTGATGCGTTCATGAGTTATCAGCTCCGCGACCAAACCCCTCAATAATGCAATCCGTTGGTCCTTATACCGGCTGAGCTTTCGGCCGGCTACTCTGTGGGAAGCCATGGTTAGTCTTCGTCCTCGTCCTCGTCTGGGTCATTGTCATCGTTCTCGAAATCTTCGGCCGCGTCTTCAAGCGACATACCAGCAGGGGCTTCTGACGGAGCATCGGAATCAGCTCGCTCATCGCCCATGAGTTCACCCAAATCCTCGAGTGAGATGTCTCCGACGGATCCTGCAGGACCATCAAATAGGTCAGTAACACCATGTTCCGCCAGTTTTTCTCTCAATTCAACTAACGATTTTTCACCAAAGTTGCGTATTTTCAGCAGGTCTTCGTCGGACATCTCTAGCACTTCTCCCACTTTTGAGATGTGGGATCGCTTCAAGCAGTTCAATGTGCGTGGTGATAGTTCGAGCTTTTCGATCGGAGTCTGGTATATCTCTGGAGATACCACCAGCGGCGTTCTTTCGGAACCTTCATCAACCACCTTGTTGAGATTGCTGAAGAGGAAAAAGTGGTTCACCAAGTTTTCGGCAGCCTGTTGAATAGCTTCAACGGCCCTAATGGTGCCGTCGGTCCAGACTTCCATCACAAGACGTTCGTAGTCGGTAACCTGGCCAACCCTAGTACGCTCGACATTGTAGTTGACCTTCCGCACCGGACTGAACACTGCATCGACCGGCAGAACACCCACGGGAGGGTTGGTTATGCCGTCCGCTTGCACCGCAGGTTGGTAACCCACGCCCTGCTCGACATTAAATTCAATCGAAAGATGGGAGTCATCTGAGTCAAGAGTCGCCAGATGGAGTTCTGGGTTAACAATCTCGAAGTCACTTGAGGTCGAGATATCGCCGGCGCAGACACGGCCCTCCCCAGTAACGTCAAGGCGCATTTTTCCGGCTCTGTCCGACTGGGAACGAATTCGAATGCGTTTGATATTCAGGAGGAGTTCCATCACCTCTTCTTTGACACCGGTCACAGCTGCATATTCGTGAACGACTTCGTCGATCTTGACCCACGTGATTGCACTGCCGTTAGTGGAACTGAGCAAGATTCTCCGCAGAGGGTTGCCAATGGTAAGACCGAACCCCCGAGGCAGTGGCTCAACTGCCACCTTCCCGTAAGTTTCTTCTGAATCCATCACCCGTATCTCGGGTTTTAGCGTTTCCGCACCAGTCTCCGGCGTACCTGGAGTTAGGATCAGGGTGTCCAGCATGGACAAACTACCTCGAGTAAAACTCTACTATTAATCTTGAATCTACTATCGCCTGCAAATCTTCATCCGCAGGCACCGAGACGACGGTCCCAACCATGTCGCCGGAGTCCAGGGTCAGCCAGGGTGGAACCGGGCGTTTGGGCACGCCTTCGATACGACCTGCATAGAAATCTGTATTTTTCAGAGTCTCTTTCCAGCTGACAATATCGCCGGGTTTGACCTGATAAGAGGGCACATCCGTCTTGACGCCGTTAATCTTGAAATGCCCGTGCAAAACACTTTGGCGCCCTTGTTTCCTGGAGTCGGAAAACCCTAGTTGAAAGACCACATTATCCAGGCGGCGTTCTAAGGCACGAAGTAGGTTCATGCCGGTCACGCCTGGGGTGTTGAACGCCTCGGTCATGTACCGCCGAAACTGCCCTTCCATAACGCCATAGATGTACTTGGCCTTTTGCTTTTCGCGTAGGTGAACGGCGTAGTCCGTTGGGCGTCTTCGGCGGCGAGACACATCACCAGGTGGGTTGCGGCGTTTCTCAAATGCGCAGCGAGGCGTGAAGCACTTATCGCCTTTAAGAAATAGTTTTTCACCGGACCGCCGGCAAAGGCGGCAAGAGGGTCCTGTATATCTTCCCATGGGTTTGGAGTTACACTCTCCTTCGTTTTGGCGGGCGGCACCCGTTGTGGGGAATGGGAGTTACATCCCGGATACTCGTCACGAAAAGCCCTGCGCCTTGGAGAGACCGAATCGCTGCTTCTCGTCCCGCTCCTGGGCCTTTTATCAGAACATCTATTTGCCGAAGACCAGAGTCCATCCCCTTTCGGGCGACCTGCTCAGCAGCACGTTGGGCGGCGAATGCGGTCCCTTTGCGGGAGCCTTTAAAACCCACAGTTCCAGCGCTGGCGGTAGCAATCACATTCCCCTGAGGATCAGTGAGGCTCACCAGCGTATTATTGAAAGTGGAGTAGATATACGCCCGCCCTTGGGGCACCGACCGGCGCTCGCGGCGCCTCGTCCTGGGTCTAGCCATAAGTAATTCTCTCTAAATCCTATATACTTACTACTTGCCGCCGCTGCGCCTACCGCGTCCAGCGACTGTCCGGCGAGGGCCCTTACGAGTTCGGGCATTAGTTTTGGTGCGCTGTCCAGCTACAGGGAGGTTCCTCCGGTGCCGCAAGCCCCGGTAGGAACCAATTTCGATTAGCCGGCGGATATTCTGGTTGACTTCCCGGCGAAGGTCTCCCTCTGATATATAGTCTCGGTCGACCAGTTCCCGGATACGGTCGATCTGTGTTTCAGACAGCTCGTTCATTCGCGGGGGAATCAGCGGGTCAAGATCCGCCTTTATCAAAATCTCTTCGGCGATTTTGGGGCCGATACCATAGATACTGCGGAGAGCTATGTGAGCTCTCTTACGGTCGGGAACGTCTACACCAGCGATACGGACCACTCCGGGCCTCCTTTAACTTCTCCACCTGTGTTGGATATTGCTTAGGTTAGCCTTGCCGCTGTGCGTGTCTGGCATTGGAACAGATGATTCTGACCACGCCCTTACGCTTTATAACACGACAATTATTGCACCTGGGCTTAACCGATGCTGATACTTTCATGATTAATGCCTTTTATCTGTTTAAACCGGTTGTTTCAAACAGTCTATTTGAACCGATAAGTAATGCGACCTCGAGTCAGGTCGTATGGGGACAGTTCTACCAAGACTCGGTCGCCGGGAAGGACGCGGATGAAGTGCATCCTAATCTTTCCGGAAACGTGAGCCAACACTTCGTGGTCGTTTGGAAGTTCAACGCGGAACATCCCGTTAGGCAACGCTTCTTTAACGCTAGCCTCGACTTCAATCGCTTGTTTTTTCGCCATAAATCCTCTTCGCGGACAGATTTTCGCCAATCCGGACTGAATACCGAAAGTTCGTGTGCCTAACTATGGACGGTCAGAATCTCCGGTCCGTCTTCGGTTATGGCTATGGAATGTTCGAAATGAGCCGATAGCTTGCCATCGGCAGTAATCACGGTCCATTCGTCATCCAAAATTTTCGTGTGCCAATCGCCCAAGTTAAACATGGGCTCTATAGCGATGCACATCCCAACCCGCAGCAAGGGTCCCATGCCTGCTTGCCCGTAATTAGGCACTTGGGGATCTTCATGCAGGAAGCGCCCTACGCCGTGCCCTACGAACTCCCTAACAACGCCGTAGCCCCGGCTTTCTCCGTAGGCCTGCACCGCAGCGCCGATATCGCCGACTCGACCCCCGGGTTGGGCAGCTCGGATACCTTCTTCCAAACTTATGCGTGTATCCTCCATCAGAGTGATGGCTTCCGGCGTCACCTCACCAACTGGCAGAGAAACCGCCGCGTCACCGATGAACCCCTCGATGGTGGCACCCACATCAACTTTGACAATATCCCCTTCTTGGAGGATCCGTTTGCCAGGAATTCCGTGGACAATCTCCTCATTCACCGAGGTGCATATACTAGCCGGGAAACCATGATAACCCATGAAGGTCGGCTTAGCTTTTTGGCGTGTAATCTCTTTGTACGCTATCTCGTCTAGATCTTTGGTGGTCATACCAGGAGCCACCGCAGCCTTCAAAAGGTCGATAACGTTACCCACTATCTTCCCCGCACGACGCATGGAATCTAGCTCTTGAGGGGACTTAACCGTAATTCCCCCAGAGTAGGTGGACGGCGAGTTCGAAGCGGTCTTTGGTTTTTGGCCGCTATTCACTGTTGTATTCTACTCCTGATTGACTGACTTGGGAACCCAACCAAATTTTTCATTCGTCGAATCCACCGATTTATCGCTATATTATGCACCTAGCGTTGAGATGATTTGATTGTTTACATCGTCGACCGTGTTATCGCCGCATATCTCACACAGTAAACCGCGTTCAAGGTAAAACCTAAGCACTGGCGTAGTTTCGGAGTTGTAGACCTTTATCCTTTTTTGGACAGCTGCGGAAGCGTCGTCCGCTCGTTGATAGAGTTCTCCACCGCATTGTTCGCACACCTTGTCTTCCTCGCCCTCACCTATGGAGTGAGGCGCTTGGCAGGCACGGCAGACGAAACGTCCACCGAGGCGGCGCATAAGTTCCGGTTCGGAGACGTCGATATGAATCACTTTGTCCAGGTCGCGGGACTTACCGACCAATTTCTTTTCCAGTTCTGATGCCTGGTTGGTGTTCCTGGGAAACCCGTCAAGAATGAAACCTTCGCCATCAGGAATCGACATAACCCTGTCCAACATCATATCGATGGTTACTTCATCAGGAACTAATTCCCCGTTGTTCATATACTCTTTGGCCCGCAGTCCCAGAGAAGTTTCTTGCCCCAAATGATGCCGGAAGATATCACCTGAACTGATGTGAATCACATTCAGGCGGTCGCGAAGGAGTTGCGCCTGGGTGCCTTTTCCAGCCCCCGGAGGGCCGAATAGAACTAATCTCAAACCTTGAGCCATATTACCGAAGGAATCCTTCGTAATTCCGCATCATCAATTGCGCCTCAAGTTGACGTAACGTATCCAGGCCCACACCAACCATAATCAACAGGCTTGTGCTGCTCAGGGATATCGCCTGGACATCAGTGATGAGAGAGGCAATATAGGGCATTATTGCGATAGTACCCAAAAATAAAGCCCCACCCAGGGTTATACGTACAATGACCCGATTCAAATAATCTTGGGTCGGCTTTCCAGGCCGGATACCTAAGACGAACCCTCCGTTTTTCTGCAGATTTTCGGCCAACTGTTGTTGATTGAATACCACGAGAGTGTAGAAAAACGTGAATATCACAACCAATACGAAAACCATCACCCAGTAAAGAGGCGAACTCGGTATCAGCAATGCTGCGAAGAAGTTCGCGACATCGCCGACCCATGTAGTGTTGGTGGCAAAATAGGTAGCTATGGTGCCTGGCAGAATCACTATTGAAAAGGCAAAGATCAGTGGAATCATACCCGCTGAATTAATGCGCAACGGTAGATACGTGGCTCCGCTCTGGCGATACATCCGACCGCCCCTGAATATACTGCGTCCGTATTGCACGGGGATGCGCCGGTGGGCTTCATTGAACATC
The DNA here is from genome assembly GCA_002697005.1 of Chloroflexota bacterium. The sequence continues at coordinate 11,249 of NZUD01000072.1, forward strand.
ACTATGGCTGCAATAATCAACACGCCAATCAGAGCAAAGAAACCGATTCCCAATACGTTGTCGCGGTCCAAGAAGCCTTGGGTCAACAATCGAGGGAATCCAGCTACTATGCCGGCGAATATTATCAGCGAGATTCCGTTTCCAATGCCNCGNTCCGTAATCATCTCNCCCANCCANACCAAGAACATAGTGCCGGCNGCGATNGAGAACAAGGCNGCNATGGTCGGCAANAGNGCGTCTCCGGAAAACCCTACGTTNGCNATNACATTNCTCTGTTCCAGAAGAACCAGTTGCCCGTATCCTTGGGCGAATGCGATGGGAATGGTAATCCAGTGGGTCAGCCGATTAATCTTGGCGCGCCCTGCTTCTCCTTCACGCGACATTTCCTGAAGGGAAGGTATCACCGGAGTCAGTAACTGAATGATAATCGACGAGGTAATATAGGGAAATACGCCCAGAGCAACAATACTCATGCGGCTTAAAGCGCCCCCGCTGAACAGGTCTAAGAATCCCAGCAGTTCGTTATTCCTGAAGAGATTGTCCAATTGGACCTGGTCAATTCCTGGAAGGGGGATGTGNGCGATAAACCGGTAGAGGGCTAGAATCGCCAGAGTGAACAGAATCTTAGCCCGCAGATCGGGTAGGCTAAACGCGTCGACGGCCGCCTGTAACAGCGCAGGTAATTTGCCAGCCTGGGCCTCGGCGTTCATCATTACGCCAGNATCTCCTCCGCTGTTCCTTTTGCCGCTTCTATTTTCTGTTTCGCGGCTCCGGTAAATTTAGCGGCCACAACAGTAACAGCTTTACTAATCTCACCGTCGCCAACAATTTTCACAGGGAGTTTGAGGTTCCGCAGGAACCCTTTTTCCAGGAGTAGTTCAGGGGTTATGCGCTCGCCAGCGTTAAAAGAGTCAAGAGCTTCAACCTTGACTAGAGAGTAATAGGTCTTGAAGCGGTTGTGGAAGCCGCGTTTCATTGGTAGACCTTTAATCAAAGGTAGCTGTCCACCTTCAAACCACGGAGGGACTCCTCCACCTGAGCGAGACTTCTGTCCCTTGTTGCCCCGGCCGGCTGTGCTTCCTTGCCCTGCCGCGTCTCCACGTCCGACCCGTTTTCTGCGCTTTCTGGCTCCCTTCGAAGGAGCCAATTGATGTTCCATCATGGCAGTGCCTCTTTAATTCTCGAACAACTATTANGCTGTCANTTTGATTTTAGATGTATGGCAACCGTTGGTAAACGATTTAGAGGATGTCAGAATGCCCATTTGGTTGCGGTTGTGGCTGCTTCACACGCGATCACTGTTAAATCATGATCCATTAATCAGCGAGGAACACTACAATCCTAGAACCAGCGAAAGANCATTTAAACTACTTCGACTTTCACCAGATGGCTGACTTTATTAACCATGCCGCGAATGGTAGGCGAGTCTTGGTGGACCACGGTGTGGTTCAATCTGCGCAGNCCTAAAGAGTCGATAATCCTCTTCTGGATCCCTGGTTTNCCGATTGTGCTTCTTTTCCAGGTTATTTTTATTTCAGCCATTATCTAGCAACTGTGTCCGCATAGGGAGCACGGCCTTTAATCTCCTTCAAGGGTTTCGCCAGGCCTTTCGCTCATCAAATTTTGGACGTTGCTGGTATCTAATGATCCCGAATCCGGCTGTGCCTGACCTGGGTTGGAGCCAACAGGTACCGTCACAATCTGGTNTTCTTCAGTCGGCATTGGACGGCCTAAGCGACGAGCCAGTTCAACGTCCGGGTCTTTCAATTGACGCAAGGCTTCCATGGTGGCATAGACGATATTGATCGGGTTGCGAGAGCCCATAGACTTACCGACCACATCTTTGACGCCGCCTAGCTCCAATATGGCACGCATGGCAGCGGCGGCTATGACTCCGGTACCCTCGCGTGCTGGTTTAATCATTACGATTGTGGCGCCCTTTTTCACTGTGATTTTCTGAGGGATTGTCGTGCCGCGTATAGGTATCTTTACGGTTTCGCGGCGTGCAACGGCATTACCTTTTCTGACTGCGTCAGGAATGGCCAACGCTTTGCCGAGGCCGACACCTACTTCGTTCTGCCCATCCCCAACTACAACCAACGCATTGAACCGAAGACGGCGACCCCCCTTCACGACTTTGGCGATACGNCGGGTGTAGACGACTCTCTCGGAGAAACCTCCGGTATCTTCTTCACGTTCCCGCCCTCGGCCTCGGTCGCGGTCTCTGTCGTTGAAGGGTCTGTTAGGAGCTTGGACCATGTTTGGGCTAGACCTCCCAGTCTCTGAGCTTCGCTGTTCCAACTATCTGAATANTCAAGTTAAAAATTTAGGCCGGCTTCTCGGGTGGCATCGGCCAACGCCTTAACCCTCCCGTGATATTTGCAGCCACCCCGGTCAAACACTACCTGGGTAATTCCTTCAGCTTTGGCCCGGTCGGCCACCAATCTCCCAACTGCTGTAGATGCACTGATCTTAGGGACTATGGGTGCGCCAGCCTCCTTCATGGCATCGGCACTGGAAGCAGCCACCAGGGTACGCCCAGTGGTGTCGTCGATGACCTGTGCATAGATGTGGCGNAGGCTGCGGAACACGGCCAACCTTGGCCGCTCCGGCGTTCCGGAAATCTTGTTCCGAAGGCGGATATGCCGTACTCTTCTCAGCCGTTTGGCATTTTTATCTTTTGGCATGTTATTTTTATCGATTTAGGGCAATTCAGCAGGCTATTAAGCCTTTCTGGCCGCCGCCTTTCCTGGTTTGAAGTGAAGTATTTCATCAGAATACCGGATGCCTTTCTCTTTGTAGGCATTGGGTGGGCGGACCCTCCTTACTTGGGCCGCCAGCTGGCCTACTTTTTGCTTGTCAATACCACGCACGTGAACCCGGTTGTTTCCCTCCACTTCCATGGTAACGCCGTCTTCAGGTTGGATTTCCACAGCATGGCTGTGGCCCACGTTCAACGTAATCCCATTACCTGCTTCAGTAACCCTATATCCAACACCCATAATTTCTAGCGTCCGGGTGAATCCTTCTGACACACCTTGTACCGCATTGGCAATCAGACTGCGGGTTAAACCATGCAGCGAGTGGTGGAACTTGTTGTCGGATTGCCGTTCAACAAGTACTACACCGTGTTCCACCTTCACCACGACTTCCGGATGGTATTTCTGTTCAAGAGTCCCTTTGGGCCCCGTGACCCTAACACCGCCGTATTGGACCTCAACCTCTACGCCATTAGGAAGGGCAATGGGCTTGCGGCCGATACGCGAAAGTGTTTTTTCTTGTTTTTTTTNTTGCACAGCCAAATCACCAGACAAAACAGAGTAGTTCTCCACCAACGCCTTCACGCCATGCTTTCCGNCCGGCCATCAGACCTTTGGAGGTGGATATGATAGCCAGTCCGATTCCACCGTAGACCCTGGGAATCTCTCCCTTGCCTACGTGAACCCGCAGTCCNGGCCTACTGACCCGTTTGAGACCNGCTATAGCCGACTGCCTACCTTCTCGGTAAGTCAANTGTATGCGGATTGTGGGATGTTTTNNGCCTCGCGGAATGTCGAAGTCCCGAATGAAGCCCTCNTCTTTGAGAATNTTGGCNACNCCTAATTTAAGCTTGGAGTGGGGGATATTAACAGAATCGTGACGCACTTGGATNGCGTTGCGAATCCTAGTCAACATGTCCGCCAATGGATCGGTTACCGGCATATTAGGTCTTTCTCCCCTCTCNGCTTGAAGNNATCTANNTTACNGTTCGTNTGGTCTTTGATAGTCCGNCGGGCTACAAGCTAGCCTTTCTAACACCGGGCANTTCACCATTCAGGGCCATCTCNCGGAAGCAAATCCGGCAAAGNCCNGCATATCTGATATANGCNCGCGGNCGGAAACANCGGCCACACCGGTTATACTCCCGGCCCGGAAACTTGGACTTCTTTAGCCATTTCTGTACTGTCGATGTTTTTGCCAATGACGCCTCCCTTAGGCCTCAACCGTTTCCTTGATAAAGGGCATGCCATAGAACTCCAAAAGGCGGATAGCCTCCGTATCGTTCTTGGCGGTAGTCGTGATGGTTACCTGCAGGCCGCGAATTTTATCTATCTGGTTATAGTCGATTTCTGGAAAAATAATCTGCTCCCGTATACCGATACTGAAGTTGCCGCGACCGTCAAATCCCCGCCTAGGTAGACCACGGAAGTCGCGTATACGCGGCAGAGCAGTGTTAACGAGCCGGTCAAGGAAATGGTACATCCTAGCGCCTCGAAGGGTAACCGCGGTACCAATCGCGTTGCCTTCTCTTATCTTAAAAGTAGCGATGGATTTTCTGGCTCTGGTAACGATAGGTTTTTGGCCGGCTATAACCGCTAAATCCGCGCTTGCAGCTTCCATTGCTCGTCCATTAGTCAGCGCCTCGCCGACGCCGATATTAAGGACGATCTTCTGCAGTCGGGGAACTTCCATGGGGTTCCCGTAACTAAATTCTTGCATCATTGCCGGTATGATGTTGGCCTTGAATTGTTCGTAGAGTCGTGGCGAGGGCGGAGGTTCACTCGGCGCCTCAAGTTCTGATTCGCCGACCCGTTCGCCACGCCCGCCGCGTTGGCGCCGTTCTCGGCGGGGAGTGTCTTGTTGCTCCTCTGCGTTTCCTTCGGGTTCGGCTTCGCCGTCATCAGCGCTGCCCACCTCTTCCACTTCTGTTACGGCTTCTTCCAACTCTTCTCTGTCTACAGGTTGCTGTCTTTCGTTATCGGGCATCGTCGATTACTTCCTGACATTTGGTACAACTGCGAACCCTAGAACCTGTTTCCAAGAAAACAATCTTGGGCTTCGTCGGTTCGTTGCACTTATTACAAATCAACACTACGTTTGACGCGTGGATGGACGCCTCTTTCTGGATACGGCCGGACTGGCTTACACCAGGCCTTGCCTTCATATGCCGAGTTACCATGTTAACGCCTTCGACTACAATCCGGTCCTGGCCGGATACCTGCCGTTCCACTCGGCCTGTTTTACCTTTTTCTTTACCGGCAATCACGAGCACGTTGTCTCCGGTCCGTATGCGCACTACACGACCTCCGGAGCAAGGGACACGATCCTCATGAATCCCTTGTCTCGCAGTTCGCGAGCCACCGGACCGAAAATCCGGGTGCCCGTGGGCATCTGGTCTTCACCAATCAGTACCGCGGCATTATCATCAAACTTGATGTATGTTCCATCGGGGCGGCGGCGTCCCTGGGCCTGGCGAATAA
>NZUD01000073.1 GCA_002697005.1 Chloroflexota bacterium
TTGGGGAGGGCCATGAAAGACATCGCCCATCACAAGAGCTTTTTCGCCGCCTGAATCGATAGCCAAACTCATCGATCCAGGTGTATGCCCTGGCGTCAGAATGGCAGTTATTTCGGAGGTAATGGAGTGTTCACCAGATAGAGGTTCTATAACCCCAGCGGCCTCCAAGGGCGCAAGAGTCTCTTCCCAGAACGTCAATCCGAATACCTCGCTATCTCGCGGTGGGCGAAACGCTTCCCAATCGTCTTGATGGAAAACGTACCTGGCATTTGGGAAAGCGGGAACCGGAGTAGGCCCGTCATTGTTAACGTTCCAACCTACGTGATCTGGATGTAGATGGGTGAAGAATACAGTATCGATATCCTCTTTGTTTACACCTGCTGTCTGCAAGTCCGACAGAAGCCTGCCATCGACCCCGCCAGCAAAAGCAGTGACAGACCCTGGATTAGTGGCCATGCTTCCCACACCGGTATCCACTAGAATGGTGCGTCCTTCGGAGCGAATCACGTAACAATCGAAATGTGCGGCAAAATTTTCGTTGTTATCACCATTGAAACATTCCGGATATTTTTGTTGGTAAGGGACCCACAATTCCGCGTCGACTCCAGGGAACACCATGCTCAATGGTAAAGCCCCTTCGTTGTCGTGTACTGCTGTGATTTCCACGTTGCCGACACTTATAGTCGTTCCAGGCATGAAATTTCTCCTTCTTACTCATCTTTTGTTCATAACAGATGATATCCGGGAATTATAGCTGTTGCTTCCTCACAATTCTTCCAACACATCTCCTGGGGCCATTTATATGTGCTCAGACCTGATACCAATTACGACGGGGATGGCACGAGGCACTGTCGCTTTAAGGAGCTATCAAAAACCCTCTCCGAGTTCACGGACTCCATCTTGCCGGCTCGTCCTTAGCCGCCTCAACTACAGTGTCGATTATTGGCCAATCCAAACTAATCGGCATGTGATAACCGAGGAGGCTAGAGTTTAGCTTGACCTAATCGTCGTTGTCGAAACACTCTTCCTCAATAGCGCCGCAACGCCTTGCCGCTTACATTAGTCATTGTGGTCACTTCATACGGGATATCACAGCATCCGCAAATTCGTGACACATCGCATACTGGCGATCTACAGGAGCGATAAAATTAATGCCAGTGAGGCCTTCGGCCTCAAGTTTCGTAAGTTGTTCGATGATTTCATCAGGCCTGCCAGCAATGCAAAAGTTACGGATGATGTCGGAAGTAAGGAACCGAGCTTCTTCCGCATCCAGATGGCCGTAGTGACTGTGATGAGCTTCTGTGAATGAGCGATTCGAGTCACGTTCTTCGCGAAATGATACATACTCATCCCAAATAGATTCCGCATAAGCAGGGGGCTTGGCGCCCGTTTCTCGGTATCGGTCATACATGTAGTGGATATTAACCATGATTGACGAACCAACTTCTTCGAGCACCCTGGCAGATTGCAAGGTTTCTCCATTGCGCAAAAGCATGAGGTTCACAAGAGCGTATGTCTCAAAATGGTCCATTGTTCGGCCAGACCGGGCAGCCCCTATCTCGGCATTTTCTAACGCACCGGAAATGCTTCCTCCACGTGGAATGCCGGTGATTAATGCTTCACCGTATTCTCCGGCAAGGGCTTGTGCCTTTGGGCCAAAGCCACTGACGTGAATCGGTATCGGATCCTCCAGGTTGATATACCCAAGTTCGAGGCTCTGAAACGCTATCTCCTCACTGAGTCCGTTCGCATCGAAAGTAACAGTTTCTCCAGAAATCAACCCGCGTATTACCTTGAGTTGCGCTCTAAATTCGGCGATTCCCATCGGTAATTGGCCCATTGCACGAAGAGCCGTATTACCAGTGCCGACGCCCAAAAAAGTTCTCCCCGGGGCAATAGCATTGATGGTTGCGATAGCATTAGCCGTAACCGGTGCCATCGCAAGAGCTGGTATAGCGACTCCGGGCCCAATCGAAATGGTATGGGTTCTATGGGCGACAAGCGCAAGAAGCGCCCAAAGATTCGAACGAATCATTGGGCTGTCCCACACCCAACAAAAGTCATAGCCAACATTTTCGGCCTGGACTACTAAATCGACCTCGTGGACCTGGCTAACACTAATCCCGAATTTCATATCTCCTCCATTTATTTTTCTGGATCCCGAGGAAGTTCAATTCTTGGACATATACCTGATTAAACAGCGTTGTTTACACGAATAAGCGTCAGAAATTATCGACCAAATAAAAGTTTGGAGACTGAGGGCTTGGGGCAAATCATTTTTCACCATCCATTGATTCGCCAATACAGGGTGATTGAAAACTTCGCAGATAAAATTATGCCCCATCGTTGATATCTTTGACGCCTCGGCGAGCCAACTACGATCGAATAATTACAGCATCGGTTAGTTAGACTCTAGGAAATGAATGCGTTCGCTTATAAATACCTCTTCCGAGAATTACATTTGATGCGGGCAGAACAAGCCAAGGTCGGCCAATAATTCCGGTTAGCATCCGATTAACGCTCAAAGCTTCCCGACCATCTGCTTAATCAGAATCATACCAAACAGAAAACAGCGAGGATTTCCTACGTCGTTTTCTGTTTGGTATACCTATCAAACTTCCGATTATGCCCCAACCCATTAATTGGAACCCGAAATTGCAAAACGCTGCTGGGTTCTGAAAAATATGATTACGAATCAATGATAGTATTTACTTTGTAATGACCGAATTCCTATGTTTTATGCTTGCCAATTTTATATATAATTGATATTTACGGATTTATTGATAGCAGTATGTAATTCTGATTGCATCGCAATATCTAATATGTTATATTCCGCCAACCCATACCTGCGCATGGCAATAACCCAACAGGCTAAAGCAAACAGCGAGGGTTATTTTGGTAACCCGGACAGAGGCAATCGTGGTCGGAGGACTGCTTGTACAAAGCACGCATAGTGACTCTATTTCTGGGCTTGGTAGCGCTCTTATGTGTAGCATGCGGTGTGCCTGAGGCTCCCGCTACCAAAGTTAAAGCACCTTCCACTTCAGCCCAAAAAACAGCTGGTACGACGCTTAAAGAATACGCCGCCAACCATGCAGGTAAACCTGGAGCGATCTATGTCGGTGATCTCAAGCAATTAGCAGGTACCTCACCTGGGACAGGATTAGGCGACGGTAATGGTAACGTCCCGTTAGAGATGCTAGAGAAGAATAGCCATTTCTTCGAAACCGATTATTACGCGGCACTTCTGGAAAAAGCTAAGCTGACCAACCCGACACCTTTGACTTATGACGGTGATCCGGTCGAGATCCAATATGCTTGTCTGAATAGAGCCTTGCTACCTTGCGATCTTGGGATTCAATATTTCCTCCCCAACATCGAAGAACGGACCAATGGAAAATTAAAGGTAACCATCAGTAGTTACCCAGAGTTGGGTTTATCCGGTGCCAACATGCTCCAACTAATAGATGACGGCACAATCGGCTTCGCCCATGTTCAGCCTGCATATGTCGGCGGAACGATGCCTCTGATAGACATCATATATATCTGGGGTCTATGGAAAGATCCTAAATCCGAGCACGAGGCAAACACTTCGTTGATGGCAGCGCTGGACAGCGGGGTGTCAGAGAATTCTGGGGGTTCACAGCTCATCTATCACGTTTGGTACGGGGGAAATGACCAATACTTCTTCTCGACCAGAGGTTCGTCCTTAGAAGACTTTGANGGCCTAAAGGCCCGTAGTCATGGGACGACCATGACAGACTACATAAACGGCCTAGGAGGCGAGGGNCAGTTCGTAGCATTTGCCGAGGTGTACACGGCGTTAGAGCGCGGCATACTCGACGCAGGCGTGACAGGAGCTCATGCAGGCCACGGTCAACGATGGTACGAAGTCACAGATAACCTGATCGGCCCGGCAATATCGACGCCGATGGGTTTCGAGATGATGAACAGGACGGCGTGGGATAAACTTCCCAAAAACTTGCAAGACATTCTTGTAGAAGAGGGGACCAAGATGGAATTAGAGAACCTCCGTCTCGCAGCAGTATGGAATGAGACCGGGGTTAAGGTTAACGTAGACAAAGGGATGACCTTTCTTGAGTGGACCCCTGAGCAGAAACAACACATCTATGAAAATGTGGCTCTTGGCCGTGTCTTACCAAATTGGATAAAACGTGTCGGACCAGACGAGATAGCTATTTGGAATGACTCGGTATCTCCATGGTCAAAGGTAAAGATAGAATCTGACGGTTCCATAACGATGATCGATTAACGCGAAAGGTTATGAGCGTTTGGTCGGTTGCCTTTGAAGTGGGGGATAACTCATGAGTCGGATGGCATGCCCAGCTTGCAACCTCATAAGCCAGGTATTCTATAGAGGTTCTAGAAAGCGGTTCCCCTTAGAGTGGATCTGTCGTCGGTGCGGTCACGAGTGGTCCACCCGTGCCGACTACAAAGATGCTTATGATCAAGGTTGTGTCCATTATCGGGAAAATCGATTCAAGGAATGCGTCAAATCTCTTAGGGAAGCATTTGATTTGAACCCGCCGAGCGAATGGGTTACGGCGAATGACGCCTTCGACAAATTGGCCCATTCCCTGTACACATTGCGTCGGTACCGGGATGTACTTGTCGAAGTCTCGAAATATTTGGAACGGTACCCTGAATCCCGCTCAGCTTATGTTTACAGAGCCTGGGCATACGAAAAATTAGACCGGAACGATGATGCCATTGGCGCCAACGAGACGGCAAATAAATTGGACCCGAACAAGAAATCCCTCATATCGAGATAAGAGAGATATTCCGTCTAGTGTCCGATTAATGCTTTAAACTCTTCAGTCAGCCGTTTCCTATTTGGTGTAACTAATAAACTTTTGATCGTGACGGCGATGGGAGTTAATTACAGTGGATTGGCTAAGGCCGGTGGCGATGTTCTGGACATACGGTGCCCTGTTTGTGATGAACGTCCGGTAGTCGGCGAAACTCCATACGAGTGTCCATAAGTTCCACTCGTTGCTGCAGGGTTGCCTCCCCATGTAATATGACTCGAATATCTGCTCACTCCAGATTGCAGCTACTTCCAAAGAGAACAGCCTGCAAATTTATTGAAAGCTAGATATTTCCGCTGATTGGTAAAGCGGAATAGGCTACATGATTTTTTAAGCACTCCGATATCCAAGGTTTTTGGGACTAACTCTTTCGCCCTTAAACGTCTGACTCGGACGTTACGCCGGCTAACATTCATCCTTCAAACCGCACAATCTCGTTTGATTAACGCGATACCCGATAGATTCTGCATGGACCGAGGTGATTCATTTGACAACAATAGAACCAGATTGGGAATACGGGATAAAAACGGAAGGGCATCAAAATACAGGGAATGCAACCACAACCGTTACTCTCGGCGAGAATGGCTTCGAATATTGGACTTCAGGGCTTAACTGGGGTGANCTTCCTGACGGATGGGTGTACAAAGAAGGCACCTCAGTCGCTATAGACTCCAATGACCAAGTCTATGTGTTCAATCGTGGNACTTGCCCNATGATTGTATTTGATACTGATGGGAAAATCTTACGTACCTGGGGGGAAGGTATATTTAAGAATCCGCATGGAGTAACAATCGCACCGGACGGGTCGGTATTTTGTGTGGATAACGGCGATAGTACGATTAGACAATTTTCACCAAACGGAGATCTGATTAATACTCTCGGGACACCTAATAAACCAGCTCCCAAGATGAGCGGAGATCCGTTTTGCCTACCGGCACATGTTGCATTTGATCCTCGTAACGGGGATTTCTATGTAGCCGATGGTTATTCCAACGCCCGTGTACATAAATATTCTCCAGACGGTAAATTGATGTTTTCATGGGGAGAATCAGGAACCGGCCTAGGTCAATTCAACATTGTCCATAACGTTGTGGTTGATAAGTCTGGCTGGGTATATATTGCCGACCGAGAGAATCATAGGATTCAGATTTTCAGCCCTGACGGAAAATTTGAGACACAGTGGGTGAATCTATCAAGAGTCGCAGCATTGTGTATAGACGACAGAACAGGAAGGGAACTTATCTACGTCGGCGAGTATTTCTGCGGAATCGGTACGAATGATGTCGGAACAGACCTTGGTCCTCGGATAACGATAATGGATACCGACGGAAATGTCTTATCAAGGATAGGACGTGAGAGCTATGGTGATCAGATAGGCCGGTTTTATTCCCCTCACGGTATAGCTTTAGATTCCAAAGGAGATATCTATGTAGCAGAGGTTTCCTGGAGCGATTATGGAAGGCACATGAATCCTCCACGAGAACTCCGGTCGATGCAAAAGTTAAGGAAAGTGGCACAGTAATTTAAAGTCACGTTTGCCACGGCAGAGGCTTTTTCATTGTCGAAAGAACAAACCGTTGTTCTTTTCAGCCGCCCACGAAAAATCCAGCGATCACTGAGAGGATTTGATCCAATCAGCGCACCGTTCTCCAATCATTATCGTCGTGCAATTCGTATTGGCGCGTATTACGTTCGGCATAACCGACGCATCTGCCACTTTTATATTTTGAAGACCATGGATATTAAGATGCTGGTCCACGACCGCCAATGGATCAGAATCCGGCCCGATTTTACATGTTCCAGAAGCATGTGTAGTGTTAAATACCGTCTTCCGCATCCATTTGTCTAAATTATCGTCTGTAGCCAAGTCCTCATCTGTAGGCTGTAATCTTTCAGCAACTATTGGACCAAAAGCTTGGTGTTCCAAAAGCCGGATAGTTATCCGAACGGATTCCCTCAGACGTTCTAAATCTCTATCTAGTTCCAAATATCTATAATTTAACACCGGCTGAACATTGGGATCGTTGGCTGACAATTTCACCTCGCCAGCTCCATCAGCGAATTCCAAAATACAGTTAAATCTGACTCCTTCTGAATCGAATGGATCCGCTCCACCAATCGGAGATGAGAACGCAGAAGCAGTAATCTGCATATCATTTCTATCAGGTGATCCGGTAGCTGTATAACGTATTGCTGTCTGTGTCCTCGGCCCTAAAGGATCTTGAGGAAAATCATCTTTGACCCGCAAAATTACTGCCACGATAGGGTGGTCCCTCAAATTTTGGCCTACTCCCGGCAAGTCATGAACGAGGGGGATTCCCATTTCGGCCAAATGGCCCGCAGGTCCGACTCCAGACAACATCAACAGCTGCGGGGAGGCCATTGCACCAGAACTTAGAACGATTTGGTTGGCCTCTATCTGATATATTTCACCTCCGCTCTCCACCTCGACACCGACAGCTGTATTTCCGTCAAACAATATACGACGCACTACAACGTCAGGCCGCACTGTCAAGTTCAACCGGTGCCTCACCGCCCTTAGGTATGTCAAGGCTGTACTCATGCGAACCCCTTCCGGGTTGTTCATAGGAATCGGCCCGATACCTGTAGAGTCCGGATGGTTCATGTCTTCATCTTCTTTGAATCCATCTTGGATCGCTGACTCTACAAAGGCTTGATGGAAGGGTAGCCACTCTTCCTGTTTAAACCGACGTACCGGTATCGGCCCCTCAGAGCCATGGAAATCATCAGAAATATCCATGTCTGTTTCCATCTTTCTGAAATACGGAAGAACGTTTATAAAAGACCATTCGTCGTTTCCGTTCGACGCCCAGCCGTCATAATCCTCTGGTATTCCCCGTAGAAGAACTTGACCATTTATCGCACTGGTCCCTCCAACCACTTTGCCTCTAGGGGCAGGGATCATCTCTGTTTGATCACTAGATCCCTGGGCGACCCAAGACCAATTATGTGGGGCACCTTGAGCTGATGCGTCAGGTTTATAGCCATATTTCAGGTCATCTGGATAAAATTCATAATCCGGATAATCAGGGCCAGCTTCCAAAAGTAATACAGAACAAGTACTGTCTTCCGCCAACCTAGATGCGACCACACATCCAGCAGAACCTGCACCAATGACAACGACGTCGTATCTCAAGGTCTACCTCCGGCGGTAAAAACTTATTCAACGTTAGGCATAGTAATTCGGAAAGTATACAAGATGAATGTAGGTGGCTCCAGTTTAAGTTCAAGACACCGGTTCAATCACAAATTTCCAGCACACAATATACCCGGTAGGAAACCTTGATCAAGCGATTCAAGATTAAACAGGGACATTCAAACGATCGATGTTAATAGAAGGGTCTCCGACTGCAAAAGTTGTGACTCGCGGATAATGGCCGATGTTCCGAGACCCAATATCATAAGTTGGCAACTAACCTATCTTTTATAGAGTCAACGACACGAGACGAAATTGGACTTGAAACGGTTAAGATCCTAAAAGCGATTACGGCTTTGATACCCTACGGGCTTGCTATTTGTTGTATCGGACAACTTGGTATGGAACAGCCAACCCCGTTCATTCATTGATGTTCGCTGGACCTATCTGGGATTATCAGATCAACGAATACTTGATCACTCGACTTTATCCGCTAGTTCATGTATTCGAGCAACCCAGAAAACAGGTTTGAATTTTAAATATTTCCCGTCAAAGCATTTGGTATTTGGGCCGGCTTTAAAGCTCTCGGGCAAGAAATAGGGTCTACCAAATTAGATTCATGACCCTTTTCGGACTGGCATCTCTCAAAGAGATATACATGGAGGTTTGCGATATCTATGTGTAGATCGTAGTCCGACACTAGTGCTCTACCTAATTGGGTAACGGAAATAATCTCGCCGATTCTGCTCCCTTGGGCTGATTCCCCTTCTATCTCCAGGCATTCGTGCTCGGCCAGGTTTACTAGGGCTTTAGAGAAACTATGGTCCCATATGAAACTTCCGGCGTCCGTGAGCTGGTCATCATCTGAGAAGATTCCGAACACGCCCCTGGATCGCAAATAGTTGTCAACATAAGAACGGATCTCTCTTTCGGATAACATACCCATCCTCGTTACTCCGGTTGGGAAATATGTAGCCTCTAGAAAGGGTGTCTCAGCCAAATCAAGGACGGTAAGAATCGCCCATGTATAGACGTTCATCGGCAAGCGAGGTATGTTCAATCGGTGGTTCTCTACCTGTGATTTGGGAAAAAGGAATAGAATTTCATGATTTGTTCATCTCGGTTGCTCTTATAGATCGAACTATCATTCTCGCGATAAATCGAGGCTATAATCACACAGGATTGATAGGTTAAATAGACGGACCAAATACAGAACTGATACGACGATTCTTAATTAGAATTCAAATGTCCAGAAGCTACTCCGGGAGGGAAATAACGGTGAAGGTGTTTGATGGAATCCGAGTTCTTGATTTCACTAGTGGTATGCCCGGAGGCATTGCCACCATGGTTATGGCAGATTTCGGCGCAGAAGTCATCAAAATTGAACCACCAAACGGTGAAAAGTTTAGAGATTGGCCGGGTGCCATCCAATGGAACAGAGGTAAAAAAAGTGTCCGACTCGACCTAAATACGACCGAAGGCCAAGAAAACGCTCAGAAATTATCTTTGGTCTCGGATGTAGTCGTGGAGAGCTTCCGTCCCGGCGTTACCCGCAAGTTAGGTATAGATTATCCAACATTTAAAGAAGGTCATCCAGAATTGGTTTATGCCTCACTGACAGGGTTTGGTACCGATGGCCCTTATTCAAATTACAAAGGCTACGACGCAGTGGTTGCTGCCAAGAGCGGCAGGATGATGATGTTTGCGGAGCAAAACCCGCGAAGTGGGCCCAATTATGTCGTAGTACAAGGCGCTTGCCACTCGGCCGCAACGGCTCTTTTAAGGGGCATCACCACTGCGCTTTACCTAAGGGAAAAAACTGGCTTAGGGCAAATGGTGGAAACCAATATGCTCAAAACCATCACCACTTACGACCACGTATCCTGGATCCAGGGCCAGATGATCGCAAAAGACCCGAATATGTACCCCCCTGATCCCAGGGTGGGGATCGGGCGTCCCAATCCCACCGGATATCTGCCAGCACGAACCAAGGATGGGCATTGGCTGCAACTTGGAAACATTGTCGAACGGCTTTTCCGATCCATGATTCATTCGCTAGAACTGGACTTCATCTATGACGATTCTCGATATAAGACTGCACCATTGTTAGCCGAGGAACATGTGGCATCACTGGAAAGGATGATGCTTAAGAAAATCCAGGAGAAAACTCTAAGCGAATGGATGGGGATTTTATCTGGAAGCACGTCCGATGTAGCCGCGGAACCTTATATGACTTCGGAAGCTGCGCTGAAACATCCGCAGATGTTACACAATGGTCACGCCCGAACCGTCTACCATCCAGATGTCGGTGAAATGCGGCAACTCGGGCCCATGGTAATGATGGAGGAGACTCCAGGAATAGAGGGTGGCCCTGCACCTCAACCAGGTCAAGACACAGACTCCGTCCTAGACCTCCTGAAACTCACAACGGCAAAACCAGCGATGCATCCAGGTCAACCCATGCCCGCGTCAGCTTTAGACGGCGTCATTCTTTTGGATTTGGGAACAGTGATAAATGGCCCCTTAGGATGCGCCCTCGTCGGGGAATTAGGTGCCAGGGTCATACGCATCGAAGCATTGAACGGTGACTGGGGGAGGCAAGGCATCCAGGGCCTTTCGGTCCAGCGAACCATGGCTGGGTCAGAAGGAGTTTGCTTAAACTTGAAGACGGATGAAGGTCAAGAAATCATGCACAAGCTGGTCCAGAAAGCCGATATGCTACTTCACAGCATGAGACCTGGTGCTCCTGAGCGAACGGGAATTGGCTACGAGCAGCTGTCTGACATTAACCCAGATCTGGTCTATCTTTATGCGGGTGGCTACGGTTCCACAGGTCCCTATTCTCTTAGGCCCTCTATGGCTCCGATTGCTGGAGCAGTTTCCGGCGGTGGGCTGGCACAGATGGGTCGAGATGCCTTGCCTCCTAAGGAAAGACCCATGACAATCGAAGAGATCGAGAGCATCTCAAAAAAACTCAAACGAGCCAATGACGGCACGGCTGATCACAACACAGCCATGGTTAACGCCGTTGGTCTTCTTTTTGGCCTCTACGCTCGAGAGCGGACCGGAAAAGCCCAATACGTCGAATCGACCATGATCGCAGCCAACGCCTATGCGAATGCTGACGATTTTTATTGGCATCAGGGCAAGGTTTCCCGGCGTTTAGCAGACCCAAATGGGTATGGACTTGATGCCTTGTACCGGTTGTACCAGGCAAAAACCGGATGGGTTTTCCTCGCCTGCCCTTTCGAGGAAGAGTGGATCGCTCTGTGCAAAACCATTAGGCGGCCAGATCTAATCGAGGACCCCCGGTTCCTTACACAAGCAGCACGAGAAAACAATGATGAAGCCTTGGTTACCGAATTATCCGAGGTATTCTTGTCCAGAGAGGCACTAGATTGGGAGAAATTGCTAACTGATTCAGACGTCGCTTGCGTCAAGGCAGAAGACCGAGGAATGTATTATTTCTTCAACGAAGATCCTCATGTTCGGGATAATGGATTTTTGAAACAAGTGGAAGCTACCAGGCACGGCAGGTTCTGGCGATATAACCCAGTAATCGAGTTTTCGGATACCGGAGGCAAAGCTGAATCTGCCCCCCTAAAAGGTGAACACACTAAGCGGATTCTCAAGGAGTTGGGCTACACAGATACCCAGATCGATGATTTCAGAGAACGGAATGTTGTCGACTGGGAGGAAAACTAGAAGGATCTAGAGTGGAAGATGAGCTCGGTCAACATTAACGGGATCAAGGACAAAGCCGCCATCGTTGGGATCGGAGAAACAGAATTCTCTTGGGACTCTGGGCGTAGTGAAATCCAGCTTGCCTGCGAAGCAATCAAAGCAGCGTGCGAGGACGCTGGCATTTCGCCCCATCAGATCGATGGTCTCGTTCGTTACGAGATGGACACTAATCATGAGACGTTACTAGTCCAAACACTTGGAATCCCCAACTTGCGCCATTGGGAGTCTGTTTCTTACGGAGGTGGGGCCGGCAACGCAGTAGTAGGTCACGCGGCGGCTGCCATCTCAGCAGGGTTCTGCAATTACGTCGTGTGCTTCAGAGCCGCAAACCTCCGCTCCCAGTTACGACTGGGACAAGCCAGAAACCCCGAACGGATCGCCGGCGGTGCACAAGCATTCGCTGCACCCTGGGGCAATATGGCTCCAGTACATCATTTTGGCATGTTTGTTCGCCGATATATGCATATGTATGGAGCCACCAGTCAGCATTTCGGTTGGGTGGCAGTTACGCTGCGAGAGCACGCATCACGTAATCCTCGAGCCCTAAGGAGGACCCCAATCACCTTGGACGATCACCAAAATTCTCGCATGGTCGCCGACCCGCTCCACTTGCTGGACATCTGCCAGGAGAATGACGGTGCCGCCGCTATAATAATGACGTCCACTGATCGGGCTAAAGATCTTCGACACGCTGATACCCCGATTCTAGTAGAGGCAGCGGCTCAGGGATCTGGTCCTCAGAACGACGGGATAATATATCGGCCTGATCTTGCGATGGCTGAATCGGTTAATACAGCTCAGGACCTGTGGGCTAGGGCTAAGCTGGGTCCATCAGACATCGATGCATTGATGTTCTACGACCATTTCACCCCGTTCTGTTTACTGAACCTGGAAGCCTATGGCTTCTTGCCCTTCGGTGAAGCTAAGGATTTTGTTGATGGTGGCCAGAACATCCGGTTCGATGGGACGTTACCGATTAACACCCACGGGGGCAATCACTCTGAGGCGTACATACATGGCCTCACTCACGCTCAAGAAGCAGTGCGTCTAATCCGGGGGACTTCCTCTTCACAACCGCCTAACAAATCGATAAATAGAGTCCTCTCTTGCAGTAGCGTAGCTCAGCTAAGCGCAGCCGTAATCATCCGCCGAGGATAAGACAAAGGACCTCGATAATGGAGCAACCCGAGCAGTCAGTTACGTCAAGGCCTATGCTTGGTCCTCTGGAAGGGATACCTCTTCCCGCTATAGATAGACTTCCCGACTATGAGCGTGGATTTTGGGAGGCTTCTCGCAATGGAGAACTCCGGATTCAGAGATGTTTAGAATGCTCGATATTTCGGCATCTCCCGACACCGATGTGTCCCCACTGCCATTCATTGACTTACGACTGGAGTAAAGTCAATGGGATGGGGATTGTATATTCCTTCATAATCGTCCGAAATCCAGTGCACTCCGCCATTCGCGAAAAAGACCAACTCCCATACAATATTTCTCTGATTGAGCTAGAGGAGCAGCGAGGTCTTCGCATCTGTAGCAATGTTCTTAATATCGCTCCAGAGGACATCTACATAGACATGCCGGTGCAAGTCACGTTCATGCCTACTGTAGATGAACCAGAAATTGTCCTACCGATGTTCATTCCTACAC
>NZUD01000074.1 GCA_002697005.1 Chloroflexota bacterium
TCGCTAAAGAGTGGCAGACCCTGTTCAGTTGCCCGCATGAGGCATTCCATGCATCGCTGACTTGCTGTATGGCCGGCTGAGGACCACAGGTTCTCGGCGCGAAGGCCACATAGGTAGTCCGGTTCCAGGTTCTCGATGCCGGTGTTCTCCAGATAATGGACTTGTCCGGTCTTGTTCTGGTTCACCCACCACCAGCGAGTGATGCTGGCGTCTAACTCGTCTAAGTAAGCCTTGAACTTGTCCTGCCACCCATCGCCGGGCATTATTACCAGCCAGCGACCATGTTCTGAGTCCGGATCGCGCTCGGCTTTCAGCTCGCCGGTTCTGATGTANTCACGGATCTCCCGCTGCGAGATATTCAGCCGACGGGAGGCTTCGATTATCGGTAATTTTTCCACGTGGACTCCGCTGATTCCTTCCGTGTGGGTGTCAGATCCTGTTAACTTACCGCATCCTTGGCAGGGGCAGGGTCTTCAATGGTGTCTGCCAGAGATCCGCCTGGCGGGACCATGGGATATACGTTCGTCGATGAGTCTACCACGAACTCGACCAAGAACGGACCGTCGTGGGCCTGGGCTTGGCGCAATGCGGGCAAAACCTCTTCATGTTCTGTAACTCTGACCGCACCCACTCCGTAGGCTTCAGCCAGTTTGATGAAGTCTGGACCATCTACCGGCACCGCTTTCAGGTGGCCGTCGAAATACATCTCTTGCCACTGTTTCACCATGCCCANATGCCCATTGTTGACCAGCGCTATTTTCACCGGGAGNTTCTCTTCCGTTAAGGTGACCAGTTCCTGGAGGGTCATTTGAAAACCACCGTCACCAGCCACCACCCATACCGGTGCCTCCGGCTTGGCGACCTGGACACCTAGGGCCGCAGGCAACTCGAATCCCATGGCTCCGAGACCGCCGGACGACACAAAGGTGTTTTCGTGGTTGAAGGATAGAAATTGGGCTGCCCACATCTGGTGTTGGCCTACTCCGGTCACAATCGTGGTCTCAGGGTCTTCTTGCACCAAGGCATCCATGGCGCTTATGACCTGTTGGGGCTGGAGCATGTCGCTGGCGGGAATATTTAGAGAGGGATGGTCCCGCTTCAAGTTTTCGATGTATTGCATCCAATCGGGCCGGGGTGTGTTTGTTACCATGGGCGTTAGCTTTTGGAGGAGCGCTTTGGCGTCACCGACTAGCGGCACTTCCACGGGGACGTTGCGGCCTATCTGGGAGGAGTCGATATCCATGTGGATTATCCGGGCATGAGGGGCAAAGGTGTCCACTTTGCCAGTCACCCGGTCATCGAACCGCATACCCACACCTACGATGAGGTCGGCTTGGTCTACTGATAGGTTGGCCCAATACATCCCGTGCATNCCTAGCATACCCATGCTCAGAGGATGGCCGCCGGGGAAGCTGCCGAGACCTAACAGGGTGGTGATAACTGGGATTCCAGAGCGTTCAGCCAACGACAGGAGCTCTTTGTTGGCCCCNGATGTCATCACGCCGTGGCCGCTGATGATTAACGGTCTTTCGGCTTCGTTTATTAATCGGGCGGCGTCTTTAAGGCCTTCTAACGCGTCTTNGGAAACCTCTGGGGCCTTGGGAAGAGTGATTTCCGGGAACACTGCGTCGGTGAGTTCCATCTGNACGTCACGAGGAATATCTATTAGTACTGGCCCTGGTCGGCCGTCTTGGGAGATATAGAACGCCTCGTGGATCGTTTCGGCTAGGTCAGCGCTCGACATCACCATGAAAGTCTTTTTGGTAGTTGACGCGGCGATGGAACAGATGTCGCATTCCTGGAANGCTTCGCTNCCNAGGGCAGCNCGGGCGACTTGCCCGGTGATTGCGACCATGGGCACGGAGTCGGCCTTGGCGCCCATGATACCGGTGACCAGGTTGGTTGCGCCCGGGCCAGAGGTAGCGACGCATACGCCGACCTTGCCTGTGACTCTGGAATAGCCGTCGGCGGCGTGCGCGGCGGCCTGTTCGTGCCGTACNAATATGTGGCGCAACTGGGGGTAAGACCAGAGAGCATCGTAGAATGGGAGGATGGCCCCGCCAGGATAACCGAAGATTACTTCGACTCCCTCACGAAGCAGGCTTTCACAGATGATCTCTGCGCCTTTTAGCTTTCCGCTGGAATTACCGTTCAGATTCATAGCCGTTCAGCAGCCTCCATGAATGGTAGGACTTTCTCCTGCAGAGAAAGGAACCGGAAGATCCGCTGCCGGGCAATAAAAAAGCCCCATCCCAACATAGGGACGGGACGTTATATTCCCGCGGTACCACCCTAATTATCCCGAACTGCATCGGGACCTCTCTAGCAGGACACAAGCATGTCCCGTCTTTCTTAACGAGGGCACGAACCCCGGCCTGGCTTACTCACCCTCTTTCATCTTTAGAGGGGTTTCAACTGGCGGCTCCGGAGGGATTTTCGGTCAGCTTCAGCGCGCCTGCTTTCACCGTACCAGGCTCGCTAGGCGCCTACTTCTGCCTACTCGTCTCCATCTCAGCCTTTCGTGTAGAAGGTTACCAAATGCCCCTACCAGTGTCAATATTTCGTGCTAACCTTGAAGTGAAAGTTTCGGGAAAATATCCTGTTCCAGACGTATAACAGTTGATGGAATTACGTGCCATCTGTCGCGCCCCCTATGGTAGGATGACTTCTTGAAGGAGCAATATTTGTACCCGAACCCACAGCAACTTCCGCCGATTGTGCGGAGCAAAAGAAAGACCAAGGTAAAGGCGGTAACCCGTCCTGGCTCGCCGGTTGGCCTCTTCGGAAACATCTCCCAAAACCTTCATAAAAGTTTGTATTCCGGGCTGCACCCAGATGCGGGCCGTGTCCAACCTATTTCTAGCCACTATCCCACCATTTCAATCCACGCCCATGGTTCTCTGGGGACTGTCCCTTCTGGACGTTGTCATTCCGGTAGTTTCGTTCGGCAGGTCAGTCTGCTTCCTGGAGAGTCCATCGGCTACACTTTTAACCCCGAAAACGGCCTTATCTCGAAACCTCTGCCCAAAGGCCGGATGCTGATACTGACCAATCGAAGGGTCATGATGTTTGGCCAGAAAGATGGTGTCAGAGAGACGGTCCTGGTCCCATTGGAAGAGGTCAAAGCAGTCGCCGTAAACGCTGGACAGCGCAGCAAAGGTACGTTGTTCCAGGGCGGTATGATGATTGTTGCCGCTGTGTTCTTCTATGTGATATTAGCTTATTGGCTGACCGGCCGCATTGATGGTCCGACTGTGCCCATCATCCGCATGGACCTGGTCGCCTTTGTGGTTTTCTTGGCCATCTTGACNGGANTTACATTGCTGGCCCAGATGTACTTCACCAAGCCAGACGGCGAGGTGACCTTCCAAGGAGACGGCGTGAAGTTTACGTTCCCATTTCGGGGAGAAACAGCCGAGGATGAGATGTACATTTTAGTTAACGCGGCATTCATCGCCCGACAAACACTTAGCAGCGACGCCGAGTGGTCGGTTGATTAAAAGCCCTTATCCCAGTGGCAGCCCAGGACTAACGTCAATGCCCATCCCTGTTTCTTCGCCACGCTGGTATTGAAAGTAACCGCAGGCTGCAATCATAGCGCCGTTGTCAGTGCACANAATCGGCGGAGGGATGATTACCGGCAACGGCGAGCGCTTGACGATTTCCTCGCGAAGCCTGGCGTTGGCTGTCACGCCTCCTCCTAGCACTAAGCCTTTAACCTTGTATTTGGCGGCCATCTCCACAAGCTTGGCGGAGATGACATCTACCACGGATTCCTGAAACGCAGATGCCAACTCGCGGACCATCCGCTCTTGGTCAATCCCATCTTCTGGAGATGGGTAGATTCCCCTGTCTTGGGCCATGTGAAGGAGGGCGGTTTTTATCCCGCTAAAGCTGAAGTCCAAGGTATCTTTCATCCAGGCTCTAGGCAGCTGTTCGTCGCCTCTAGCTCCCTCGGAAACCCGTTGAATCTCGGGTCCTCCAGGGAATCCCAAGCCGAGGATACGGGCGGCTTTGTCAAAAGCCTCTCCTGCGGCGTCGTCCCGAGTACGGCCCACCAACTTGTATTTACCGTGCCCTTCCATCAATAAAAGGTCAGTATGGCCCCCCGAAGCGACCAGGCAGGCCAGCGGAAAACCAGGGTCCTCTTCCAAGTTAGCTTTGGCCAGCCACGAGGCGTAGATATGCCCTTCCAGATGGTTCACTCCGATAAGCGGTATTCCTAACGAATAGGCGATGGCTTTGGCAGAGTTCACTCCGGTAATCAATGACCCGGCCAGCCCTGGACCATATGTGACGGCTATGGCGTCTATGTCTTCTAGGCCAAAGCCCGAATACGAAGCCGCTTGCTCCAGTACTGGAACCAAGTCCCGGACATGTTGCCGCGACGCAACTTCGGGCACCACTCCGCCGTGAGGTGAGTGCAACTCAGCCTGCGACGAAATAACGTTGGAGAGCAGTTTTCGGCCGTCTTCAACCACCCCTGCGGCAGTCTCGTCACAGGAAGTTTCTATACCCAGTATCTTTATTGCCATAACTTGTTTTCACCCGCATTTCCAAGAGCGGTTTTGAGTGTGTGTCATGCCTCGAGAGGCTTTCCGGATCCAACTTTACACTAATTTACGCCCGATGCTATCATCCTGAACAGGCCCGATATTGCCAAGAGGCAACTTCTCGTGGCCTTTGGAGGTGGCTTCCGCTTATGGATGCCGGTGATTTATGGCGATTAGCATTGTTAGCAGTATGTCTAGGTCTATCAGGTTTTTTCTCCGCGTCTGAGACTGCGTTCATCGCCCTTCCCAGGGCTCGTCTGATGCACTTAGTCCGCAGCGGACGGCCCGGCGCGGAGCGGGTCTCCCACATCATCCAGCGCCCTGAGCGATTCTTGGCGACCGTTCTTCTGGGCAACAACTTGGTGAACACTGCAGCCGCAGCTCTNGCCACGGTTCTGGCCTTGAACTTGATCACCAATAAATCGCTCTCTGTGTTGGCGGCGACNGGCGGTGTGACCGCCTTCCTCCTGTTGTTTGGAGAAACCCTGCCCAAGAACGTTGCCTGGCGGCGGTCTGAACGTGTTGCTTTCGTCGTTTCACGGCCGATTCGGTTGGTGGAATTGGCCCTATCTCCGCTGGTCACCCTGCTCCAGCTTTTCACCACAATGACTAACCGCCTTCTGGGAATATCTGCTGTGACGCCTCAAATGGGCGAGGAGGAGATACGTACCTTGATTGCCGCAGGCGCCCAGACAGGCACCGTGGAAGCCGGAGAAGCAGCTTTGCTAGAGAAAGTCTTTAGATTTGGTGACCGCCAGATGCGTGAGATTATGACGCCTCGTCCTGAGATAGTGTGGACCGAACAGGGCGATACCCTGAAAGAATTTTTGGAAGTCTACTCAGAGCACAGTCATACGAGGTTCCCTGTCTATGATGGGACAATTGAGAATGTGCTCGGTGTGCTGTCGGTTAAGGATGTCCTGGCAAATCTCGAGATTCACCTTGAAAATGGCAGCATAGTTACTAATCAGCTACGGCCCGCGCTTTTCGTGCCTGAAACCAAGAGCGTGAGCGAGACCTTTGCTGTGATGCAAAAAGGTGGGCACAGCGTGGTTCTCACAGTTGACGAATTTGGCGGCATTGCCGGACTTGCCACGCTGAAACAGATGATGGCAGTGATTGTGGGTCAGATGGGAGAAGAGGGATTGGCTCCGGAAGAGGCAGTTACAGCCCTGGGGCTCGACTCTTTCCGAATGGACGCCGGACTGGCCATCTCAGACATTAACGAAGAGTTGGATCTGAAGATTCCTGAGGGAGATTACCAGACCTTGGCCGGGTTTATTTTGGATCGGCTGGGCCGGATTCCGGAGGAGGGCGACGTGATGGAGTATGGAGACCTGCGCTTCACCATAAAGGTGATGGAACGGGTTAGGATTGAAGAAGTGGAGCTTAGACGCTTGCATTCCTTGACNACGACCAACAGGAACGAGGCCGGCCGGTGAAGTTCTTTCTGGTTCGCCACGGCGAGACCGAGTGGAATAAGCTGGGCAGGTTCCAAGGACACAAGGACATTAGTCTGAACGAGCGCGGTGCGTCCCAAGCCAAAGAGACGGCCCAAGCCACGGCGGAATGGGGCCATTGCGCCATATATTCCAGCCCGCTGCTCCGAACTGTGCAGGTGGCTGAGGAGATCGTTAAGGTTACCCCCATGTCTGTGTTCAAGGAGCCGGGACTTAAGGAACTTAGCCTTGGNGATCTCGAAGGCGTAACGGGGCAGGAGATGCGCGATGGATGGCCTCTGGTGTTTGCCCAGTGGCGGTCCAACCCNGAAAAGATATCCATGCCGAATGGTGAATCTTTGGTTCAGCTTCGTGAACGGGCTTGGCGGGTCATCTTGGACATCGAACGGAAGCACTCCTCGGAAGATTCAGTAGTNGTTATTTCTCATAACTTCGCCATCAGGTCTATCGTTGGAGAACTGCTGGGGCAGCCTCTGGAGTTCTTCCACCGGATGTCGCTGANCCTGGCTTCGGTCTGTACTTTCGACAGCGACGATCGGGGCCGGCGTCTTACCGGGTATAACTCTACCGGTCACCTCTCCCCCGAAAATCGGTAACAGGACCTATATTGGCCACCGCCGCCGAACTGGAACGCAAGTTAGCCGCCGCCCTCAGCAGGGCTGGTTACTCCAATACGGGCACCACGCTGGTAGTCGGCTCCTCGGGCGGCCCTGACTCTTCCGCACTTTTGCACGCTTTATCCCGGCTCAAAGAAGCCCACGGCATCTCATTGCACGTGGCCCATCTCAACCATAATTTCAGAGGGCAGGAAGCTGAAGACGACGCCGTGTTCGTAGCTGAGGTGGCCAAAGAACAAGGACTTCCAGTGACCGTGGTCAAGGAAGACCCTCACGAGTACCAGAGAGTGCGGGGTATCTCGTCATTTGAGCAGGGCGCCCGGGAGATGCGGTATGCGTTTCTGGCCCGGGTTGCGATGGAGGCTGGCGCTAGAGCGGTGACGGTGGGCCACACATCGGATGACTTGGCAGAGACNGTCATGCTCCACGTTCTGCGCGGNTCTGGCCTATATGGACTGCGGGGTATGGGGGAGGTCTCAGACTGGCCATGGCCAGCCGAAGCTGCGGAGTTAAAGTTGTTCCGGCCGTTGTTGGATGTGACCAAGGCTCAGACAGTTGAGTACTGNCACGAGATTGGGTGCGCCTATCGGGAGGACAGCGGCAATTACATGTGGCGGTTTACCCGCAACCGTGTGCGCCAGGACCTGATGCCAAAGTTGGCCGAGGACTATAACCCTCAGGTGCGAAACGCGCTGGTTAGACTAGCTCGNACCGCAGCCGAGGAACTGGATTTTGTGGAGCAAGAGCTGGATAAAGTCTGGCATGGTATGGCCGTGGAGTCCGATGGGGAAGTAAGAGTTTCCCGGAGCGCTCTGAGTGGGCTTCATCCTCTGTTGCAGCGTTTGGCCTTGCGACGAGGATACATCCTCGTCGCAGGAAACCCCACCCGGCTTAGGGAAAGCCATATGGTCGCCATGGAAGAAATGGCGGCAGACGAACGAGGAGGACGTTCTCTGAATCTCCCGGCGGGGGTGGTCCTCCGGCAAGAATACGAACAACTGGTGGTTACACGCAGTCTGGAGGCAGATTGTCCGTACCCTAATCTCGGTGGCGTGTATAACGTCGTGTTGCCTGGGGAGACTGGCGTGGATATGACAAACTGGGTAGGGCCGTGGTTGGTTGCCATGCACACGGGAAATGCAGACCAACCGCCCGACTGGGCCAGGATTGGAGATGAGTGGACAGCCCGTTTGGACTTGTCGGCTATCGGAAATGATGCGACAGTTCGGACATGGCAACCCGGCGACCGGATACAGCCTCTGGGTATGGAGGGACAGAAGAAACTACAGGACCTGTTTACTGATTTGCAGGTACCTCGGTACTGGCGCGAGCGTGTGCCGCTATTGGATTGCAAGAGAGGAATAGCGTGGGTCGTGGGACACCGCATCGCCGACTGGGCTAAGGTGAACACCGATTCCAGTGGACTGGTGCTGTGGCTCAGGTTCACCCAAAGCGAAGACTAATTCTACTAGATTTAAGTCCCCATGAGCCGGGAGGGATTGTCCTTCACTAGCATCCCTACTTCTACCTCTTCCATCCCGGATCGCAACATGGTTGCGATGCCCATGCGCAGACCCTCAGCCGGCATAGGATGAAAGTCTTGTCCGAAGTCAGTGCTCAGGATACATTTCTCGGGTCCGATGGCCAAGATCGCTTGGGCTAAGTCCTTGGGNTCCATCCTATGGGTCGTGGGCATCACCACGTGCAGGCAGTGCTCGATGAACGCCCCCATACCTGCTAGTGTTTTCATGTCTTCAAGGGTCATCCCGGTCCAGTACGACATAGTTGTACCGTGGGTGACTACCACTCGCTGTATGCCCATGTTACGGGCNTCTGAGACTAGGGCCATACTCTCGGCCGTGGAGATGTGGCCAGTGGCGAGCACCATGTCGTGGGACTTGATCAATTCGAGGATCGAATGGACCTCGGGTTCCAGAGACCCTGATTTATCCAGCAACGAGATTCCACCGNTCAGTCCCCTTGCTTCCCTGTCTGCTTTGGCGGAATAGGTGGGCATCCAGACGATTCGGCCACCCATATTGGCCGTTGCTTCCACAGCCTGGACATTGAGACCGCCAACTTCTATGTCGAGTGCTATCCCACCGAGGACAGTTAGTTCTGGGACTAGCTCGCTGGTGGTGGCCGCCACCGGGTGGGTCGGGTATTCGTGGCTTTTTAGCACTACCCCTTGCATTCCCATATCGCGGGCTTGCAAGGCAACCTCCACCGCGCCGGCCCTCCGCTCCACCTTGGGGTCAGGGCCGAAGTGTACATGAATATCCAGAGCGCCTTCCAGTATGCGGTCTACGTTGCTCAAGGCCTCACCTTATTGTCGGAATAAGAGAGTTTGGAGGGGGCGAACAGCTAGAATTGACAACCCTGCCGTGCCTGACCCGAGGCTGGCGCCAGCATAAGTCAGGTGTTTGTACGTGTCAAGGGAAATTAGGCCCGCTGCTTCGGTTGCGAGAGCCTTGCTCGGTTGGTAGCATGTTGGCAGTTTCAGCCGGGAGGCGACCATGGACTTGGGACTANCAGGAAGAGTGGCAGTGATTGGAGGCGGTAGCAAAGGACTAGGCCGTGCTTGCGCGGATTCCCTGTCCAAGGAGGGTGCAAACCTTGTGATCTGCAGCCGTAATGCAGAGGACCTAGACCATACCGCCAAAGAAATCAACTCCACGTTTGGAGTAGATGTTTTGCCGGTTGCCGCCAATCTATCGAGATTAGAGGACATACAGACCTTAATCAAGGCGACGGTTGACCATTTCGGCCGGCTGGATATCTTGGTCAACAATTCGGGTGGTCCTCCGGCAGGCAGAGCTGCTGACACTACGGACGAGGTTTGGCATCAGTCCATCGACATGGCCCTGATGTTCTTCATCCGGATGAGCCGCGAAGCCGTACCCCATATGAAGCAGGGCAAGTGGGGAAGGATAGTAAACGTGCTGGCCAGTTCGGTCTACCAACCTATTGATAACCTGGTCACATCTGGGGTTACCCGCATGGGTGCAGTTGCCTTCGCAAAGAGTCTGGCTGATGAGGTTGGCCGGGACAATATCTTGGTAAACAACGTGGCTCCAGGTTATCTGCTCACTGACCGGATGATGCACATCTTTGAAACCCGCTCCAACGAGACCGGNGCTAACGTCGAGGACTTACTCCAAGCCCACTCAGCAACAATCCCCGTGGGCCGTTTGGGCCGCCCTGAAGAGCTGGGTGACCTGGTGACATTCCTAACATCTGATAAAAACACTTATACTACGGGCGCGACAATCTTGGTGGATGGCGGGGTTGTCCGCTCCGTGATGTAAAGCGTCCGACCTTCCTTGTCTTTTGTAGGTTTTTCCGGAAGGGTTTACCGGGAGCCTTTAACTTGGTCGGGCAGCCATAATGCAATGTCTGGGAAGATGATTAGCAAGACTATTATCGATGCCATTACCGCCATGAAGGGCAGCACACCGATGTAGACGTCTGTGATTGTACCTATCTCTTCCGCGGCTTCTGATGCCTCATTCATCTCCGTCTGAACATCCCGGCGCACCCCGTGGAGCACGTACAGGTTGATACCCTCAGGCGGGCTGATGAGAGCAGCTTCCACCAGAATCACCATGATGATCCCAAACCAGACCAGGTCAACTCCGGTGGCCACTAGTGCCGGCGCCAAGATTGGCACCGTAGTCACTAACATNGCAAAACTTTCCATGAAAGTGCCCAGCAGCAGGTAGAAAATCACAAGCACGATCACTAGCTCGGTGGAGCTAAGNTCCATGTTGATGATCCACTGAGAGATGTCATGAGAGATTCCTAGCCGGGCGAAGGCGAAGCTCAGGGTGAACGCAGCGATCACGATCAACATAATCATAGAGGACGTTCTGACTGTCGAAAGGACGGAATCTTTGACCATATCGAAGTTAATCGACATTGATTCCCTCATTTGACCATCGACCTGGGGGTACCGCTCTTGCCACCTAGCAATAGTGCTAGTGGTAGAGCCAGTGGTATTCAGTTTCGTAAGGAACCATCCAACTATCGGAGGGCCAGAGTTGTTGATCAACGCAAGTATCAAGGCTCCGGTTACGCCGAATGCCGCAGCCTCGGTCGGTGTTGCCCAGCCGGCGTAGATAGAACCGAGCACCACCATGATGATGATGATGACCGGAATCATCGAGAAGAGGCCGATTAGTTTTAGACGCCAGCTGGTGCCAGGTTCTTTGGGCGCGATGCTCGGGAATAAGATTGAAGCGCCGATGATCATAACAATCATCATTAGAGCCAACATGATTCCTGGTATGAAACCAGCTAGGTACAGCCTTCCTATCGACTCTTCGACTAGTACGCCGTAAACGATTAGTCCGATGCTAGGAGGAATCAATATACCCAGNGTTCCACCAGCAGCCAAAGAGCCTATGACAAGCCGTTCACTGTAACCTCGCGACCGGAAGGTTGGTAGAGAAACACGGCTGATTGTTGCGGAAGTGGCAACACTGGAACCTGAGCAGGCGGCGAAGATGGCGCAGGAAGCGATGTTCGTGTGGATCAACCCGCCCGGTAGGAAAGATATCCAGCGCGAGACAGCGGTGTACATCCTTTCACCCATTCCGCTGCGGAGCATCAACTCTCCCATCAAAAGGAAGAGCGGAACCGCAATCAGGATAAAGTTCGTGTTCGTTTCCCATGCTTTGTTACCCATGATGTTCCACAAGGGCGCATCGGAGAAGAAATACATCAATACTAGCGACAAGACCCCTAGAGCGCCGGCCACGTAAAGGCCCATCATGAAGAAGCCGCCCATCATCACAAATGCTGAGGTAATGGCCATGTGTTTTGGTCCTCCTAACCTTTCGGCGCCGGTTTGTTTGCCGGCAGGACTGTAAGATTGACCTAGCCGCCTAGAGTTTCCTCCGTTCTTGATCAGACCGGACAGGAGAAGGTTCGTTTTTCTACTAGACTCCGGAAGCCGCCTCTTCGGTTAGTATCGGACTTTCCCTTGAGGCTACACGGTAGGTCTCGGTGCCGCCCTGCATCCGGTGCAACACCGGTAGAGAAGCTTCCGCTATCATGTCGACCATCATATGGATGGCNGTGAACGCCAACATGCTGAATCCGATACCTACAAACACTTGGGGTATCCAGAGGGGCACCAAAGGATAGGTATTTGTCACAGCGCCAATCTCGTGGGATTTCATAACCATATCCCAGGTTTTCCACGCCGTGATTCCAACGAAGAATGCGATTGAGAGGAGAGCCGCTTGGTCGGCCCACCACCTGACCCGGCCAGACATGAACGGCAACAGAACGTCGATTCTGACGTGAGATCCGGTCCGAAGCGCGTAGGAGAATGCCCAGGTAGAAGCCATCGCCATGGTATAGCCGCTCATTAAGTCCATGCCTGGGGCCATAACTATGTCGAATTTTCTGGCNATCACCTGGTATGTGATGAAGAGAGCCAGCAAAAGGAACATGGTCCCACATAAGTACCCCATGGCAAGGTACGTGCGGTCGAGCACTTTGGTGACGGCCCGAGATCCATTCAAGAGAGTCAGTGCTGTGGATTCTCCTTCCAGCACTCTTTCCATCTGCTGGCCTTCGGCTGCTATATCAGCGGTCCTTACTTCGCTCAAGAGGTCTCCTCACTGCTGGGCGCTGTGACGTTCGGTTGTAAACCCGTTAAACAGTGGTTCCTGTAGGGTCGCTGAGGGTGAAAGAAGAATTGTAACTCGCTTCTGAAACAAGAACATCGCTTCGGAAGTCAATCAGATTTCTCGGTTGGTAGATGGGGTTTCTTAAAGTTCTACAGGCTTTACGCTTTCGACCTGCAGCATCTAGGCGCATAGCCCAAGGCTTGCCCAGTGTGAGAGAAGACCCGGCGCTTCATCTCCGGGTCCAGGCGTTTTGACTGGTGGGCTTCCCGATTTGTATCTATCACAGGCACGGGAGTCGCCAAGTGCGGCCAACCCTCGGCAGGCCCGAAAGTATAAACAAGTGCCAAAGAGTCGTCAATAGCTTATATCGCGATTTTTAATAATCGATAGTCTGGGAATGAACAGCGGTTTTTCGTGATGGATTGGCTGGCTTTCATCAAGAAAGCGAGCTGTAGCAAAGCTAAGACGAGGCTTAAGGAAGCTATGGTGGTGTACGCTCCGCCAGAACTCCAGAGATGAATCTAGAAACTGATTGCCATGGTGGTTACCAAGGTGAGGCCGTCGTCCAGCATGTAGATGCTCATGCCGCGGCTACAGAGAATGTTTGGGACAACGGTTTGGATTTATGTATTGTCCCCGATTCGGAAGATGTAATGGAAAAATTCTGAGCCAGCTACGTAGGCCATCGAAGAGACATACGAGGTTGGCTGGGAGAATAATAAAATAAATAGATACCCTTTAGTCAGCCTATTTTTGATGCTTGTCGAAGCAAGGAATGGTCTTGGTCCAGGCGTCAGCCGCAGCTTACCTTCTGACAATGACGGCTGTTCAGCGTTCCATTATTAGCGTAGTTTTTGTATTATGGTTGAGGTTCGGCGAGTCAGATACACCGGAACCTCAGCGGCCTCTAACGGG
>NZUD01000075.1 GCA_002697005.1 Chloroflexota bacterium
TTGATGTTCGTAGGAAGGCGCCGATTGCCCTAGGGTTGTGGATGAACTTACCCCGGCCCGGAGTTGAACGCCGAAGGATTGTATGGACCGCCTAGGACGAGATCGGATAAGCTGGGATTGAAGCTGGGCGTTGGCAGATGCGATCGAGTGGGCAGGAAAGGTTGAATCTCTAGAGAGGCTAGAGCTAAGTGAGGGAGCAGGAAGGCGTGGTTTTCAACGCGGCCTTCCCTGGTTGGTCATTACGACTACACGCATGTCCGTTCCTAAATTGGTGCTTGTAACAACCAATCTCGGCTGAGCCTGAATCTCGTCTAATCCCATCCGGCGCACGAAATTATCGATAGAATCGACGTCCACGTTTATCCCTTCGGTCTTGTAGTGCATTGGAATCACAATCTTGGCGTCGAGATCTTGTAAGGTCTGATAAACCTGGTCCATGTCGATAGTACAGTGGCCGCCAGTGGGCACTAAAACTACGTCTACTGGTTTCAATTCATCAATCAGACGGGTGGTCAACGGGATGGATATGTCGCCCAGATGGCAGACGTTGATGGCGCCGATCTCGATGGAAAACGCCACGTTTCGTTCCTCTTGGGGTTGTCCGTCTGCCAAAGGCGTCATTACGCCCCGTACAGTTACCCCGTTGTACTCGTACTCACCGGGATTGCTGAACACTTTTGGATCGCCTTCGATGCTCTCGGCGTTGTTGTGATTAGGATGAGCGTTGCTCACAGTCACCACTGACGCCGGGCGGTTATCAANCCTCAGTCCGACTGAGGTGGGATAAGGGTCAGTTACCACTACCATATCAGCGTCGTGCAGGCGGAAGCAGGAATGTCCCAGCCAGGTTATATCCATGTATCATCGTCTCGTTCTTGTGTTAGATTGAAGAGGCCCCAAGCGGCAGGCACGGATATGGCTGCGATGTACAGTTTAATCATGTCTCCTGCGATGAAGGGGTAAAGCCCGTATTCCATCACTTTGTTATCTGGAACGAAGAAAGAAAGCTGAACCAGGCCTGGAACGTACAAGACCACATTGCCGGCCAGCATTGCAACCATTATCCAGGACTTGGTATCCCAACCACGCTCGCAGAGAAAACCGACCACGAAAGCAGCTGGTATGAAGCCAACTATGTAACCTCCGGAGGCTAGATNCCACAAGAAGCCTGACGATCCGGAAGTGATTCCGAGGATGTAGCCGCTCGACCCTGCCTGCCAATGGAAAACGGCATCGCTGCCACCGGCGAAGATGTTAAATTGGCTGCCGCCGACCGCATAGAGGACCATTGCGGCGGCGCCGCGGCGGCTGCCCANAGTCGCTCCTGCCAAGAGCACGGCCAATGTTTGGCCAGTGATGGGCACAGGGGTAAATGGCAGATGTACTGAGATGCGGGCAGCAGCAGCGGTTATCAGGGTGAAGAGGATTATCAGGGTTACATCCCGAGAGATGCGGGAATAGTAGCCGTCTACCGGGATTACAACATCGATTATGGACCGAGTTCCAGTCTGAGCAACCACGTCTATCCCCACCCACCTGTTCAAACTAATTAAACCCCGGAATATGTCCGGTTAAGCTCTGGCTGAGTATAATTGGATAGGTGCGACGGGTCAACGTTTGACACCGCCCAGAAAGCTATGTTAACTTCCGAAAATAGCCTCCCTAGCCTCAAATCNAAGGGTATAAGCAGTGCTGACGGGACCGATGCTCAGCGATCGACCAGCAACAGTACTTAACGTCCTACTCGACGAATACCTCAAATCCGATACTCCGGTAGCGTCGGNTGAGATTGCTCGTAGCCTCGGTCAATAGATAAGCTCTGCCACTGTCCGCAATACCAAGGTGCGGCTTCAAGGAGAACCTGGTTATCGTCACTGTACCGAAAGCCCAGGTCCCACCATTGCAACAGATCCAACTGGCCTTTCTTCATGAGTCAGGTGGTCTATGGCATTCAAGGCGACTCCACTGATTGATCACCTATGTCTCTCACCAACCAACAGATAGCTGAACTTTTGGAGAACATGGGCTCCCTTCTGGAGATGAAGGGGGACACCGTATTCAAGATTCGNGCCTACCAGCGGGCCGCTCGTACCATCGAGCACNTGCCCGTACCCCTGGCTGAATCCATAGATAGTGGCGAAGACATCACCAAAATTCCAGGTATCGGCAAAGCGATTAGCGAAAAGATAGCCGAGTTTATTGGCACGGGCAAGGTAGCTGCCTTCCAAAAACTACTGGGAGAGTTGCCGCCAGGTGTGCTTGACCTGAAGAACATTCCAGGCATAGGCCCTAAGACAGCGATGGCCATCGGTCAAGAACTGTGCATCAGCACGGTGGAAGGGGTTGCCGAGGCCGCTGCAGACGGACGCCTAGCGTCGCTGCCACGGATGGGACAGAAAGCCGCTGATGGTATCCTGAGACACATCCAAGCCNTCCATGCCATGGGCAGCCGCACGCCCATCGGCCAGGCGTTGCCAGTGGCTGAAGAGATTATAGCGGCACTGCGGGAACAATGTCCGGACATCGGTCTTCTATTTCCGGCCGGTAGTCTAAGGCGCTGGGAAGAGACGATTGGCGATATAGACTTAATCGGCACTGCGCCTGACCCGGAATCGGTCGGCGACGTTCTNGTCAGACTACCTATGGTCAAAGACGTGCTTGTCCATGGCCCTAAGAAGACGAGCGTGATTGTTGACTCTGGGATGCAGATAGACCTGCGTATGGGCGAGCCCGGGTCGTTTGGGGCCTTGCTNCAGTATTTTACTGGTAGTCAACAGCACAACGTCCGACTTCGCGACTACGCTAATCGCCAAGGCCTTTCGCTGAACGAGTACGGCATAACTAATATTGAAACAGGACAGATTGAAGAGTTCCGCGACGAAGAGAGTTTCTACGCACGGCTCGGCTTACCCTGGATGGCTCCTGAGCTCCGCACTGGGTTATATGAAGTAGATGCTGGTCTCGAATCTCGTCTGCCCCGGTTGGTCGAGGAATCGGACCTGAACGGCGATCTGCATCTTCACAGCGAATGGAGCGACGGTAACGANCCCATGGAAATGATGGTCGAAGCTGCAANNGCNCAGGGCTANGGATATATGGCCCTNACNGACCACTCGGCCGGCTTGGGTGTGGCAAACGGCCTCACCAGCGAACGGCTGGAGTCACAGATCAGATTGCTGAGAACCATGCAAGATAAGTACGACATCACCATCCTCTGTGGTTCGGAATGCGATATCCGGNCCTCTGGAGAGTTGGACTATCCCGACGAGATTCTGGCCCGATTAGATGTGGTGGTGGCTTCGGTCCACTCGGCAATGGGTCAAGACCAAGCAACCATGACCGCCCGGATGATCAAGGCTATGGAGCATCCGGCAGTCACCATCATCGGACATCTCACCACCCGGTTACTGGGCCAGCGGGAGCCAGTGGAGTTTGATTTGGAGGCCGTGCTTCAAACCGCTCGTGATACGGGAACAGCACTGGAGATAAACGCCTCTCCGGAGCGAATGGATCTGCGAGATACCCACGCCTACCGAGCCAGAGAATTGGGAGTGCCGCTGGTGATTAATACGGACTCCCACCACCACACCCATCTGGACAAGCGCCGCTTTGGCGTGGCGGTGGCCCGCCGGGCCTGGTGCCGGCCGGAAGACATCTTGAACACCATGTCCAGACAGGACTTCTTGGAGTTTGTCCNGACNCCCAAACCNCAGCGNATCGCCGTCTTTGACCGTCGACGAAATGACATGGCCNCNNCATGACTCAGCAGGTAAATGNGGANCAGGCAGACGACTNGCCGCNGGTCATAGAGNCGTTTANAGATACAGCTATCGTCCANGCGATNCCGGAAGCTCTTTTGCATCTACGAACNGCTCTTGCCGCCGGAGCTCCNTGGCAGAGAGCGATACTCGAAGCCATTGGACGCTGGACNATAGCNGAGGAAACTCTTGATGGCCGGGAATACNGGTACNTGCTCCAAGGCGAAGCATTTGACTGGCTATTGCTGGCGGAACGGCTCTGTGCAGACGTTGATGGAGCTATTCCAGCGGAAGAGAAAGAACGCTTCCTATTCAGCGGTCAGATACCCGGCGCCGTCGATGAAGAGCAGTTCCGCGATTACTTAGGTCCCAGCAAGTTCCGTGCTTATATGAACTTCCGTTATGGCGTCGTCTTGGAGGAGACGTTGCAGTTGGTCGCCGAAGAGGAGGTCCGAAAACTGCATATGTCCCGCAGCTATTCTGATAATGACGAACTGATAGATGAAGCTTACGTTCATCTTTACCAGAAGTCTCGTCCCGAACTTCTTAAGACATTTCAGAAAGAAACCAAGATGGACCGCCGCCGTAACCTGACCCTCTCCGACCTCAAAGAGTTCACCTACTGGCTCCACAAACGCCGCATCAACCTCTGGGATCCGGCTCGGGTTGCCAGTGACACCACAAAAGCCATTAGACAGCTGGACCTGTTGCAACGTGGATATCATCATACCGATTCCCCAAAACAATAAGGTCCTAAAATTCTATGCATATCCACGTTCACCCTCAAACCCCAGTAAATCGCTATAAAAGGTGATTTTTGCTTTTTAGGAATGGAGGAGCACGGGTCAGTTTCGATTCATTACAGCTCGCTTCAATGGACGGTCAACAACGGCGAATGATATATTTGCTAGAGTTCGTTTGAGGCAAACTCCCCTTGGCCATCAAATTTCACGGAGAAACATCCCGGCAATGACTTCCGCCCAGATGCCTAGCGCCTACAACGCCGCCGACGTCGAACAACGTATCTACAAAGAGTGGCAATCCAAAGGCTACTTCAACGCCAAGATTGAGAAGGGTAAAGAGCCCTACGTGATCATCATGCCCCCGCCCAACGTCACGGGGGAGCTGCATTTGGGCCATGCCCTAGAAAAGGCGATAGAAGATGCCCTGGTTCGCTGGCGACGGATGAGCGGAGTACCGACTCTTTGGCTGCCGGGCACTGATCACGCGGGTATCGCCACCCAGTGGGCGGTGGAGCGCCGACTGGCCTCTGAAGAAGGAACCAGCCGCCACGATCTGGGCCGGGACACCTTCGTAGAGACGGTGTGGGAGCACGTCCGCAAATTTGGTGGCATCATCCACGAACAATCCCGCCGGTTAGGTATATCCGCCGATTGGGAACGCCATCGTTTCACCTTGGATCCAGGCCCCTCCAAGGCAGTGCGCACCACCTTCGTTAACCTATATAAGAAAGACCGCATATACCGCCACGAGCGAATCATCAATTGGTGCACTCGCTGCGCTACGGCCTTAAGTGACCTGGAAGTTGATTACCAGGACGTTGACGGTCACCTATATCACCTTCGCTATCCTTTAGAAGACGCCCCTGGGTCTTTCATAACCGTGGCTACGACCAGGCCTGAGACCATGCTGGGCGATACCGGAGTAGCTGTTCACCCGGAGGACGATAGGTACGCCAACATCATTGGCAAGAATGCCGTACTACCCATCATGGAACGACCTATCCCGGTTGTTGGTGACGAGGCGATTGACCGGGAGTTCGGAACAGGGGCGTTGAAGGTCACTCCTGCTCATGACCCCATAGATTTCGAGATTGGCGAGCGTCACGGCCTGGAAGTCTTCAATGTTATTGGGTTAGACGGTAACCTTACTGCCGCCGGCGGGAAGTATGAGGGAGTCGAACGCACCGAAGCGCGCCAGAAAGTAGTTGAAGAGCTTGACCAACTGGGTTTCTTAGAGAAAATAGAGGACCACCGTCACTCAGTTGGGCATTGTCAACGTTGCAGCTCTGTGGTCGAGCCTCTGGTCAGCCTCCAGTGGTTCGTCAACCTCGGTGGTCCGGACCAACCAGATAGCATTGCCGGCAAGGCCCATGCTGCCGTGGCGGACGGAGATATCAGGATCGTTCCCGAGCGGTTCCGACGTGTCTATCTCAATTGGCTGGAGAATATCCGTGACTGGTGCATTAGCCGCCAGCTCTGGTGGGGGCACCGCATACCAGTCTGGTATTGCGCATCTTGTCAGTACATGACGGTGACTGTTGATGATCCTGATGAGTGCGAGAGTTGCGGTAGCAAAGAGATCGAACAGGACGCCGACGTTCTGGACACCTGGTTCAGTTCTGGGCTCTGGCCTCATTCGACTTTGGGGTGGCCTGAAGAAACTGACGATTTGAACTATTTCTATCCAACGGCCGTGTTGGAAACGGGTTACGACATCCTGTTCTTTTGGGTTGCCCGGATGATTATGATGGGCATCGAGAACACCAACCAAGTCCCATTCCGCACCGTGTTCCTTCATGGTTTGATACGGGATGCCACCGGCGCTAAGATGAGCAAGACACGGGGCAATACCATGGACCCTTTGGAGCTTATTGACCAATACGGCACGGACGCCCTGCGCTTTGCTCTCACCACCGGTACCGCGCCAGGCAACGACCTGCGTTTTGGCGAGAACCGTTTGGAAGCAGCACGCAACTTTGCCAACAAGGTCTGGAATGCCTCCAGGTTCGTTATCTCCGGTCTGGAAGGCGAATCCGGCCTTGAAGGTTGGCACGACCTGCCCAAAATCGAACATCGTGAGGATCGTTGGATCGTTAGCCGACTTGATCGGGTAACAACCGAGGTCAACGAATCTCTGCGCGATTTCGAGCTAGGTGACGCTCAGCAAAAGCTCTATGACTTCTTCTGGAACGATTACTGCGATTGGTACATCGAAATGGCCAAGCTCCGGCTCCGGTCTGCCGATGGCCCGTCGCCGCTTCCTACCTTGGCCCACGTTCTTGAACGCACGCTGAGGCTGCTGCATCCCTTTATGCCCTTCATTACCGAAGAGGTCTGGCAGAATCTGTGCTCCAAACTTCCTCAGGAAGGCGCCAACGTCGAATCGATCATGGTTGCAGAATACCCCAGCGCCGATGCTCCCCGACATGACGCCTCAGCTGAGGTAGAGATTGGCTTGGTCATGTTGGCCATCCGGGCCGTTCGGAACGCCCGATCCCAACTGCATATCCCAGCTGGGCAACGCCTCGAAGCTCAGATCGAGGCCAACGGTATGCAAGGCCCCATCGAAGAAGAGGCAGAGGTCATTCGCGCCCTTTCAAAGGTTGAGCCGCTACACATTGTTAATGGTGATTCCAAAGACGCGGACCTACCCAGGGGTGTCACTCTAGTGGTAAACCCGTTGATTATTCACCTGCCGTTGGAAGGCGTCGTTGACCTGTCCGTTGAAGAAGCGCGGCTGCGCTCAGAACTAGACGACTGCCTCAAGAACATGGACCGGGTGGAAAAACTAGTTTCCAATTCCAATTTCTTGGAGAAAGCCAAGCCTGAGGTCGTGGAGACCGAACATGCCCGTCTTCAGGACCTGAAAGAACGCCAGCAACACCTGAATGAGATTTTGGAACAGTTGGCCAGTTAGGACTATCAACTTCCTCATGACTAAACGCCTAGGAATAATCGGCCATCCCATTGGCCATTCCATATCGCCAATCTTCCAGCAGGCGGCGTTGGATCACATAGGCATCGACGCTACCTATGAGAAATGGGAAGTCACGCCTGAAAGCGTGAGGGATTTCGTTAACAGTCTGCGCGCTCCAGACACGTTGGGCATCAATATCACCTTACCTCATAAGCAAGCGGTGATCCCATTCTTGGATGAAGTTGACGAATGGGCGACCTCAGCGGGCGCTGTGAACACCATCGTCAACCACGATGGGCGACTGAGCGGGCACAACACCGATGGTCCTGGGTTCCTGCAGGCTTTACTGGTTGAGACCGGCTACGACCCCAAAGGCACTCGTGCGTTGATACTGGGTGCCGGAGGCGCTGCCCGAGGCATTCTGCTGGCTCTGATTAGGGGTGGAGTAGATTCGCTGGTTATCGCAAATCGGACATTGGAGCGGGCGGAAAACCTGGCACAACTGTCCCAGGACAACGGAGTTGGTTCGGAAGCCATTTCTCTTTCGGGAGATGCCTTGACTGAATCCGCTGCGTCCGCAGACCTGATCGTAAACTGTACAAGCATGGGTATGTCCCACGGGCCGGCCGAGCATGGCTCTCCTTTATCTGCAGCCCAGATTCCGGCTACGGCCATCGTAAATGACGTGGTGTATACTCCGATTCTGACTCCCATACTCAAAGAAACTGCCGAAGCAGGGGCTATTGCTCTAGGTGGGCTTCACATGCTGATCTACCAAGGGGCCCTGTCCTTCAAGATGTGGACAGGCCAGGACCCTCCTGTAGACGTGATGCTGGAAGCAGCGACCCGTGAAATGGTTTCCCGGGGCGCCTAGGCAGAACGCCTCCACAGGAATTCCATGGTAAGATTTTTCACCGCAGGTGAGTCCCACGGACAGGGCTTAGTCATAATATTGGAAGGCGTCCCCGCAGGACTGCCTATCAGCGAAGATTATATTGGCGTGCATCTGGCCCGACGGCAGAAAGGCTACGGCAGGGGCGGGCGAATGCTTATTGAGCAAGACCGGGCTAAAATCATCTCCGGAGTACGCCACGGCCAGACCCTCGGCAGCCCTATCGGCATGACCTTAGAGAACAAAGACTGGGCGAACTGGGGAGAGGCGATGGCAGTCGATCCACTGACAAGCCCGCCCCAGAGCCCCCGCACGCGGCGTATCACGCGCATCAGGCCAGGCCATGCAGACCTGCCTGGGGCTATGAAATACGGCTTTGACGACGTGCGCAATGTGCTAGAGCGCTCCAGCGCCCGCGAGACTGCAGGGCGGGTGGCCGCTGGAGCCATCGCGATTAAGCTGCTGGAAGAATTCGGCATCCGCGTACATAGCCACGTGATATCCATCGGTTCTATCAACGCCAAGATTCCAGAAAGTATTGACTGGGAATCTGTGGAGGAATCCCCCGTGCGCTGCGCCGACCCTGGTGCTGCGCTGAAGATGGCAGCCGAGATAGACGCCACTAAAGAGGCAGGTGATACCGTCGGCGGCACCTGCGAGATCATCGTGGAGAACGTACCTATTGGCTTGGGATCCCACGTAAGTTGGGACCGGAAGATAGACGCTCTGGTAGCCCAGGCGCTGATGTCCATTAACGCGGTGAAAGCAGTATCCATTGGCCCAGGCTGGGAAGTATCCAGTCAACGTGGCTCACAGGTGCAAGACGTCATACAGCCGGTGACTGACATTGACCGGCCCTGGCAGCGGAACACTAATAAGCTAGGCGGGACGGAAGGCGGCATGACCAATGGGATGCCATTAGTCGCGCGGTTCGGCATAAAACCCATTCCCACCATGGTCACTCCTCTGCCATCGGTGGACTTAGACACGGGCGAAGAGGTGCTCTCTCATTTTGAGCGTTCCGACGTCTGTCAGGCGCCTCCGGCCTGCGTAGTCGGAGAAGCGATGGTTGCCCTGGTTGTTGCTGATGCTTTCATGGAGAAGTTCGGCGGCGATTCTGTGCCGGAAACTAGGCGCAACTTCGAGGGTTACATCAAAACTGTGGGACCCCGCAAGGTTTACCAGTAGACCCGCTCCCTGGTTAATCATGGTTTGGCGGAGAGGTGAACTTTGGCAGATGGCCAATATACCGGTGCCGGTAACGGACCACTTTAACTCCGGTCTGCGCGGCCCGGGAGCCCTTGGAGTCATGCTCAGACTCTGCATCATCAGGTACACTTTCACCAATTTTAAGAAATCTGGCCATCCCGGCAGATCCGAATTGGCCGGTAGCAATGTCTCTAGCAAGGAACGGGTATGAAATTTGGAGTCGGCATCGTTCCACATAACTTGGACGAAACAGCGGTCAGCGCCAAGCTGGCAGAGGATCAGGGGTTCGATTACATTGGGATACCGGACTCACAATCGCTCTGGCGTGAGCTGTACCTGAGCCTAAGTGTAGTAGCTAATGCGACCAGCAAAGTCCGGATCGGCCCAACGGTTACAAATGCCCTGACGCGTCACCCCGCTGTGACTGCTTCGGCCATCGCCACCCTGAACGAGATATCAAGTGGGCGCGCTTTCTTGGGCGTTGGCAGCGGCGATAGCGCCGTCCTGAACCTGGGCTTGCGTCCGGCAAAAATGGCCGATATGCGGGAATATATTCAGGCGGTACGCACCATACTTTTAGGTCAGCCTTACGACTACAGAGGACGTCCCATTCATGTCCAATGGTCGGAGAATCCAGTACCCATCGTGATGTCGGCTGAAGGGCCCGAAACCCTGGTTATGGCCGGAGAGATCGCCGATGCCGTTATCGTTCACTCAGGACTAACGAAGGACGTCTTGGCCGATACTGTCGCCAGGATCAGGGAAGGAGAGGAATCTGGCGGTCGGCCGGAAGGCTCAGCCGAGATTTGGGCTTTCGCCAAGTGCAATATATCCGATGATCATGAAGAGGCCATCGACGAAATCAAGATGGCTCTGGCTGCGTCGGGTCATCATGCATTTCGGTTCACTCTAGAGGGTAAGAATGTGCCTGAAGAGCTTGAGGAGGCTGTTATGGCACTCCAAGGCGAGTATGTTCCTGCGGAGCATGAGCAGTTGGGCGAAACCCGTAATGCGGCTCTCAGCGATGAATTGGGCCTAACCGATTTCCTCGCCGACCGCTTCGCCGTGGCAGGCACGCCAGACGAGTGCTTAGATAAGGTGCGTGTCATCCAGGATGCCGGGGTGGATAACTTAATTATCTTGGCTATAAGCTCCGATTCAGACAACATTATTCGACGCTTTGGCCAAGAGGTGATTGCCCGCTTGTAGCGACATATCAGCCTGGTCACGCCCGAGGAATTCGTGGACTATAGCGGGTTTGTATCTGATTTGGGTTGACTTGGCGACGTTATGCGCTAAACTAGTGTTAGCCAAATCAAGGACTATTCGGAGGAACCAAATGGAAGGGAAGTTCCAGATAGAGATTACCTACTGCGTAAGTTGACAGCACCACGCTGTCGCCACGTGGATGGCGAATGAATTTTTCCGGCACTATGGCCCAGATGCTGCCATCGCTATTTCTCCCCGCGGCCAAGGCATCATGGAAGTATTCTTCAATGGCGAGCGGATATTCGACAAGAAAGGCGAAGGCAATATCTACCCCGACCTGGCACGGGTTAGGGAAATGCGCAAGGTTATCGATGCCAAGCTTGAAAACCTCGAGCCAGCTCCTGCTGACGACTAGGCTTCCTTTCAAGAGCAGCGGACACAAAAAGCTCTCCCGATTGGGAGGGCTTTTTTCTTGCTNCGGGAATTAGGNTTACTTTAAAGGATGTCATTCTAAGGAGCACTGTAGTCTGACTAAAAATCTTCGAAACCCGGTCTTGCCAGATCTTCCGCTTTGGTCAGGATGGCCGCACGCTTCCGAGTCGCTATTGAAAGGGTCACGGTTCTGTAGGATAAGCCTCAGAGAATGGTCTGTACCTTGTTCCAGATTTCCTGGCTTAGTTCCTTCGGCGCGCGCTGGCCGTCCAGCACCAGCCATCCGTCAGGGTCGGCTGCGGCCAATGCGACATATCCCTGGCGAATCTTGCGGTGAAACTCCACGGGGGCGTCATCGAAATTATCTGCGCTNCCATTCTTACGGGCTAAGGCTGTTTCTACTGGCAAGTCCAGAAGCACAGTCAAGTCGGGCTTCAGGCCTCCAGTAGCCTCACGGTTTAGACGTTCGATTAATTCGTGGTCTAGACCTCGGCCATATCCTTGATAGGTCATGGTAGAGCTTGTAAACCGGTCGGCTATGACCACCCCGCCGTCGTCCAAGAAAGGCCGAATCACTTTATCTACTAGTTGGGCGCGGGCGGCTTCGAAGAGCATCAATTCACTTATGGGGAGCATGGGCTCGCCNGATTTTAGCAGCCGCCGCAGAGCTTGGCCTAGNGATGTGCCGCCTGGTTCGTGGGTGCGGAGTACTTTGATATTGCTACGGCGCAGACGGCGCGANAACACATGGGCCTGTGTGCTTTTGCCTGAACCGTCGCCACCTTCGAATACGATAAAGCAGGCCATATTACTTCTGTGTCCGGTGCTGCGTTAGACTCTGTAAAAGAGAACGGCTCGCTCTGGCTCCCGGCCTTGGCTGACTGACGCCACGTTATACCGCTGACCAAGCAGGTGTTGCAGCCGCCTGATATAAGATCGCTGAGGGGNCAAATGGACGGTCTGCTCGCCCGACAAGACCCGATTGGCGGCCTGTTCAGCTTCGCCCATCGCCTTTTCCATGGCGGGAGAGCTGTTACCACCGGTGAAGGGTGGACCGTTATCGTCATTACCTAAGTCGGGTA
The DNA here is from genome assembly GCA_002697005.1 of Chloroflexota bacterium. The sequence continues at coordinate 12,243 of NZUD01000075.1, forward strand.
TGAATCCATCGACCTGGCCGTTACCGCCGCCGTGCCACTCTTTGATCACCGTACNTAGGAATTCCTCAAGTTGCGGCATGGTGTTCTTACGAAGAACACAGACCGGAGTGCCACTGGATTCAGCTATGCGTACCAACTGGGACCCTCTACGGTAGTGAGTCTTGGTGGTAAGCACTAAGTCGGCCCTACGCAGTTCGTTGACGATTTGCACCGGAATACCCGATTCGGTAGCGGCAACTTCTAGTTTGTCCCGGCCTACACCGAACAGGAACACTCTAACTTCAGACTCTTTAATGACAGACTCGGGCTCCCTGAGCGGAGTAGTCGTGCCCATGGTAACCTGGGCCATCGTCGGGCCTCGGGAATGTTGCTCTTGTGGCGCTCGGGTTCCTTGACGGTTCCCTCGACGGTTGTCGGGTTGCCAGGAACCGGGTTGGGCCTCACTGACCCTGGTTTCTTCGTGGGTTCGAAGAACTTTTCCATCTTCACTCAATGAGCGAATTTCAGGTGCTATGGGGAAGCCCCGCAGCCATTGGTCAACAACCTGAGCCACATCGTTATGGACGGCCAGCCGGTCCCATCCCTGAATCTCAACTACAACNTCGAAGGTNGGCGGCCCTTTCCGTTCCAGTACGCTCTTCTGGGTTCCGCGATAGCGTGCTTCTTGGTCACCCAGTGTCACAGTTTGNATACCCCCNACCAAATCTGAGAGCGTGGGGTTCATAATCAAGTTGTCCAGAGTGTTGCCGTGAGCNGTNGCAATCAACTGCACNCCNCGTTCGGCGATNGTGCGNGCGGCGGAGGCCTCCTGTTCGGTGCCCATCTCGTCGATGACTATGGTTTCCGGCATATGGTTCTCGACAGCCTCAATCATCACGCCGTGCTGNCGTGACGGAGACGGGACTTGCATGCGCCTGGAGCGTCCGATGGCCGAGTGAGGGACGTCACCATCCCCTGCGATCTCGTTGGAGGTATCGACGATTATCACTCGTTTCTTGGCCTCTTGGGATAACACNCGGGCCATCTCCCGCAGCATGGTTGTCTTGCCAACTCCAGGCCGGCCTAAGAGCAGGATGTTTTTTCCGGAGAAGGCCAGGTCCTCGATTATCTTGATGGTCCCGAAGACAGCACGGCCAACCCGACAAGTGATGCCGATAACCTGTCCTCGGCGGTTGCGGATAGCTGATATCCGGTGAAGTGTGCGCTCGATTCCGGCACGGTTGTCCTCGCCGAAATCACCGACTCGTTCGATGACATTTTCCAAGTCACCTGTGGTTACAGGCGATCGGTCTAAGTCGGAGTCTCCCGATACGAAACGGGCCTCAGGCAAACGTCCCAGATCTAGCACCACTTCCAGTAATTGATCCAGATCGTCACGGGTCCGTAAGACATTTGCAACGCCAGGGGGAAGCACATTTAAGACTAAGTCTAGCTCCGCCTGCTCATGGTCACGCCCTTCTCCATGAATCTCTTCCTGCACCGTTGCCAATATCACGCCTCCACGTAGGAAAATTCGCGACTTCTAACCGGCACCGAGACCGTCTTGATTAACATAGTATAACGCCCAACTTCTTGTAGGCCTTGCCTCTTCAATAGTCCCGCCACATTTTGTTGGTAGTCCGGTACTATCCAGTTCTGAGTGTTACAGGAGATGTCCACCAGATACCGGGTTGAATCTGGGTAGTCGGGATGCCCTAGCGTTTGTCCGGCGGTGGCCTTGCTGAAAGATTCGCACATCCGCCAGCCAACTATCTTTCCATCTAATTTCAGGACTAACTCCTTCCTTCCAGTTTGTACGGGTTCTTGGGAATCCATCCACTCATCTATGGTCATGCCAATCCCACGGCGTACTTCCTGTGGAGTGGCCGCGTTATATAGCTGGAACAACCCTTGAAGGTCCGTCGGTGTCCGGTGATCAACTGAAAATCCAGTAAGGCAGGTATTGGAAGGCGCTCCAGCGCCTGCGAGGTGGGCCTCTTTGAAATATGGAAAGAATCCGACCATTCTGGCTGTGTCTACCAATTCGCTGTCGCAGGGCACTCGCAAAAACACTCTTTCTGCACCACGGCAACCGGCGGAATAAACGGCCTGCTCTAGAAGTTCGAATCCTTGCTCAGAGTCCTTAAGGTGGAGCCGGTCGATTTCCCAGGAGCGAATTCCGCTGCGAACTCGGGCTGACGCCAGGCTGGACAGGCTGATGCCATCCCAATCTCCAACTGTCACTCGATTAGTTCCTCGGCCAAGTGATTGTGCCCAGAACGCGGAGTTTCGCAAAGGACGGCAGCGCACAATCAACTCGGTCGGTGCCGCCATATTAGTGTCACCTGGAGCGTCGACTAGCATGCACCGCAGGGCGTCACTTATCCGGAATGCGGTAATCATGAGGAGTCGTTCCCGTTTGCCAGGTCTAAGAAATAGCTGTGAAAACGGTAGTCGTTGGTTAGTTCGGGATGGAAGGACGTGGCCATCAAGTTACCCTGCTGCACAGCCACGGGTCGTTCGTCTTCCAGAGCGGATAGGACTTTTACTCCCTGCCCAACGCGGATGATGACGGGCGCGCGTATGAAGATAGCATGGTAAGGGGCTCCGCCGAGAGCATTCACATTTAGGTCCTGCTCGAAGCTGTCGACCTGGCGTCCGAAGGCATTACGCTGCACGCCAATGTCCATGACGTCAAGAGGAACGGGGTCTTGTTCGGTAATCTCCCGAGATAGCATAATCATGCCTGCGCAAGTGCCCCAGACGGCATGGCCTTGCACGGCCATTTGAGCGATTGGCTCTCTCAGGTTGTAGATGGTCATCAGGCGGCTTAGGGTTGTGCTTTCGCCTCCTGGTATGATTAGCCCGTCCAGTGAATCTAGCTGTTCGGGTAGCCTGATTTCGCGTGCTGTAACGCCAAGCTTGCCGAGAACGGCTATGTGTTCGGCAAAGTCGCCTTGTATCGCTAGTACGCCTACTTCCAACTCGGCCTGCTAATCGTTCCTCTAAGATTTCTTGTCCGGCCCACGACGGGGCCGAATCTTATTCCTTCAACCGTTTTAGGGGTCTACTCACTCCGAGTGGCCAGCAATTCCTCATCGGGAATCGTCTTGGCGCTGATTCCGACCATGGGCTCACCCAGGTTCTTGGAGACCTCAGCGAGGATCTTAGCGTCCTGGTAGTGGGTTACCGATTGGACTATGGCGTGTGCCCGGCTGGCAGGGTCTCCAGACTTGAATATACCGGACCCAACAAAGACGCCATCAGCTCCCAGTTGCATCATGAGCGCGGCGTCGGCGGGAGTGGCCACGCCACCTGCGGCGAAGTTGACCACAGGCATGCGGCCCATTTCCTTGGTCTTCGTCAGGAGTTCCAGGCTGACTCGCATGTCTCTGGCCTCAACCACCAACTCGTCTTCGGGCATGTTCTCCAGCTTGCGAATGGCGTCCTGAACTGTGCGCATGTGGCGGACTGCTTCTACGACGTCCCCGGTACCTGCCTCGCCCTTTGTGCGAATCATGGCAGCGCCCTCGGATATTCGACGTAGAGCCTCTCCTAGGTTGCGGCAACCGCAGACGAAGGGCACTTTAAAATCGTGCTTCCAAACGTGGTGGGTCTCGTCAGCAGGAGTTAAAACCTCGGACTCATCGATGTAGTCGATACCCAAGGATTCCAGTATCTGAGCTTCAACAAAATGGCCAATACGGACCTTGGCCATGACCGGTATGCTTACAGCGTCCATGATGTCGCAGATTATCTGCGGGTCGGTCATGCGGGCTACGCCGCCATCGGCGCGGATATCGGCGGGTACGCGTTCCAAGGCCATTACGGCCACTGCACCGGCCTCTGCAGCTATCTTTGCCTGCTCGGCGTTCACCACGTCCATGATGACCCCGCCTTTAAGCATTTGAGCGTGACCGGCCTTAACCGTATAAGTGCCTGTTAGTA
>NZUD01000076.1 GCA_002697005.1 Chloroflexota bacterium
ACCAGCCGCCGTAGCACGCCTTGCGGAAGGTGTAGAGAATGGCGCTGACCGCCAGACCATGTTGGGTGTGACGGGCTCAGGCAAGACCTTCACCATGGCCAACATCGTTCAGCAGGTACAGCGTCCAACGCTGGTTATGGCCCACAACAAGACCCTGGCCGCCCAGTTAGCGTCCGAATTCAAGGAATTCTTTCCTCACAACGCGGTAGAATACTTCGTTTCCTACTACGACTATTACCAGCCGGAAGCCTACGTTCCACAGTCAGACACCTACATAGAAAAGGACTCCAGCGTCAACGAGGAACTGGACAAACTTCGGCTCTCGTCCACCACGTCGCTACTCACACGGCGCGATGTCTTGATCGTGGCTTCGGTGTCTTGTATCTACGGTCTTGGTGACCCCAACGATTATTTCAACTTGGTGGCCCAAGTGAAAGTCGGTGAGACTCGTAACCGCAGCCAGTTAGTGCGCCAACTGGTGGATATGCAGTACGAGCGTAACGACCTAGACCTGACTCGCGCCAAATTTCGCATCCGTGGCGACACTCTAGAACTGGTGCCGGCCTATGAAGAAGCAGCAGTCCGGATACAGTTCTTCGGGGACGAGGTGGAACGAATCGTCCAGGTTGACCCACTCACTGGAGAGGTGCTGGCGGACTTACCCCAAGTTTCCATCTACCCTGCCAATCATTTCGTAACATCTAAAGAGAAGCTGGAGCTAGCCGTCAACGGAATTCGTGAAGAACTTGTTATGCGCCTCATAGAACTGAAGGGCGCCGGTAAGATACTGGAAGCCGCTCGTTTGGAGAGCCGCACCCAATACGACTTGGAGATGCTTCAGGAGACCGGTTTCTGTTCTGGCGTGGAGAACTACGCCAGGCACCTGTCCCAGCGCCCCGCTGGCAGTGCACCATGGACGCTCTTGGATTACTTCCCAGACGACTATCTGATGTTTGTGGACGAGTCGCACATGACTCTTCCTCAGGTCAGGGGCATGTACCGTGGCGACATATCCCGCAAGTCCACGCTGGTGGACTTTGGATTCCGGTTACCGTCAGCCCTGGACAATCGACCATTGAACTTCGAAGAGTACCAAGAGCACATCAATCAAGTGGTCTATGTATCCGCCACTCCCGGCCGATACGAACTGGAACAGAGCAAGTCGGTTGTGCAGCAGGTCATCCGACCTACAGGGTTGTTAGATCCTACTGTTGAAGTCAAACCCACCGAGGGTCAGATAGACGACCTTTTACAGGAGATCAAAGACCGAATAGAGAAAGCCGAACGTGTATTGGTTACGACACTGACCAAGCGTATGGCTGAAGAGTTGGCCGATTATCTGTCGGAGATGGGCATCCGCAACACCTACCTGCACTCAGATATTCAGACTTTAGACCGAATCGAAATACTGCGGGACCTTCGGATGGGCGTCTATGACGTTATCGTGGGTATCAACCTGCTTCGGGAAGGTCTTGACCTGCCTGAAGTGAGTTTGGTGGCTATCCTGGACGCCGACAAAGAGGGCTACCTGCGATCCGAGACTTCCATGGTCCAGACCATCGGACGGGCGGCTCGCCACTCTAGCGGCCACGTCATAATGTACGCAGACCGCATGACCGACTCCATGCAGCAGGCCATAAACGAGACCAACCGGCGGCGGACCATTCAGGCCGACCACAATAAACAGCATGGCATCGAGCCTACCAGCATCCAGAAAGAGGTCCACGACATCACCGAGGGCATCAAAGGAATCGCCGAGAACCGCACGAGATACAACGTGGTGCGGAAGGAGATGTCCCGAACTGACATGTTCAGAGTGCTCAAGGACCTGGAAGTTCAAATGAAGGAATCGGCTAAGGGCCTTCAGTTTGAGAAAGCTGCCCAGTTCCGCGACGAGATCTTCGAGCTCCGCCGTCTGCTAGCCTTGGAAGAAAAGATAATCGGCCCTGGCAATCTCATTCCTGAAGACATCGCTGCCCTGGAAGAAGAGATGACGTAAGTATTTTCGTCAGTCAAGTGTACTGGCGCTCCGAGTCGGTATCTGAGGAATGATAATTGCCGCACACCACCGGATATCATGCGATTAGATAAGAGTGGCATTACCCTAGGTGTACATAACTACTCTGAGATATCCCACGCTAAGTAGTTGCACACCGCCTTTCCCATTATCAGCTCTTTGTCGGTTTCGGAGAGCCATGGGAGTTCCTCGGTGAACATGGTCACGCACTGCTTCCACGAGCAGGGCATACGAGTTATGTCGGTGCCCCAGAACATGCGTTCCGGGCCGAACGAGTCGAAGATTTGGTGCAAGTAGTCGTGGATGCTACTGAAGGGATAGGGTCCGCTGGAATAACTGGGCGCGCCGGTGGCTTTGATGGCAACATTGGGGAATTTGGCTAGGTCAAGCATCTCTGGCAGTGTCGCGAAGCACTCGGCGTCCGTGCTACCACCGATCCGGCCTAGATGGTCCACGATCAATTTCAGATTGGGATGCTTCTCCGCGATGGGAGCGACCATAGACATGTAGTTGGAAGCCATCAGCGCGACAGGAATGCCTAATCGTTCTGCTTCCGGCCAGATCCAGTCCATTGTGCCATCAGTGGGCCAGGTGGCTTGGTGGGGTTGGGTAAAGCTGAACCGGAAACCAAGCATGCCCGGTTGAGTAAGCCAGCCGTCGACCTGAGATTTTGCTTCTGGCTTGTCCAGTGGAATTTTCCCTAGGATGGATAGCCGGTTCGGGTGCGCATGCGCGGCTTCAAGGGCCAGGTTGTCAGAGTCTGGATCCCAACTTGGAGGGTGGATGATGGCTGCGTTGATGCCAGCCTCTTCCATCTCTTTCAATAGGTCATCGGCCAAGAAATCCGGAATCTGACGGTGGCCAGGATTAGCTGGGACGTGCCCCTGCCAGAGGTGTACCTGGGCATCTACGATCAACATTTCCCCTCTCCTAGGGTTGAGTGTGGGTGGTTATCGATAGCTTTTAATGGATTGTTATTCTGATGTGGCTGCACAACAATTTCATTGCAATGGTTAAAACTAATTGGTCTGAAGCAATAAGACTTTTCTTCTTCGGAAGATTCGGGGTGACAGCGTTGCGGGCGTTAGCTTTGCCTTGTACCGACTGCCCGTTGTAGCCGGGCTAGCAGGGCGCCGTTCTCATCGGCCGAGAAGTTGTCCACAGTTGGGACAGCGTCTCCTGTGGTTCCGTCTACCACTCCCGACTCTATCATGCCGTGGAGCATGGCGGTCTCGGACTCCACTGAAGGCAGCAGGTTCTTGTTTGTGATTTTGGATAGAGCTGCTACCAATCCGTATCCGCCCCAGTTGGATACGCTGGCGATCACTAACCGGTCTACCTGGTTCACGGCTGGGTAATCAGGCAAAGAGTCAACAGTAGGTATAACCTCGGCCAGGTTGCCCATGCCTATCTCATTCCCTCCATCGCCTATGCCTACCGATGGAATGTCCGAGTCAAACAAGTAGTCCAGCCGGGCGGTATGCGCCGAGATATCGACATACCGCATATTTAGATAAGTGTCTTCCCTAGTCCGGCCACAGCGTTCGATGGATATCAAGAGCGATGGCTTCACCTGATCCAAGATTGTCTTGGCGTACTTCTTGCTGGCGACCACGTTGTCGATGGGAAAATCGATCACGTCAGAGCCGTTGGCGTAGCGCTGGAGCACCGGGGTGGTGTACGAGTCGCTGACGTAGGTGATGGTGCGCCCGAGATGTTTAAGTGCCTCTCCGATGGCTAACGCTCCAGGAGGGCCGTCCGTTTCAGGTTTCCCAGCCATCACCACATAAAACCCAGTGACGATTATCACGTGACCAGGGTGATCCATTATGAACTGGGCGGCCTGGGAACAGTAGTCGTCGGGAAGATGTGGCCGCAAAGCCAACATCCCTCGCTTGTCCTGGTCCAGGATAATATCTTCGATCGTCTCGCCCAAACCCGCTCCTGAAATAAGCTGATTACTCCGATTAATTTGGACTACAGAACCGCGTAATCGGCGTCGCGTTGGTCGGTGATGAACATCCGGCCGGGGGCGTGGGTAATCATCAACGGTGGTTTGCAATTGAGGGCCACCGCCTGCGGTGTCACGCCGCAGGCCCAAAACACCGGCTCTTCATCGTCCTTGATCTCCACAGAGTCTCCAAAATCAGGCTGGTCGATATCGTTGATCCCGATGTCATGGGGAGTGCCGATATGGACCGGAGCTCCGTGAGTGGCAGGGAACCGGGAGGTCACCTGTACGGCTCGCACCACTTGGTCGCGCTTGACCGGCCGCATGCTCACCACCATGGGCCCGGAGAAGATTCCCGCTGGGGTGGTGGCGATGTTGGTAATGTACATTGCCACGTTGTTGCCGGTTTGCTGGTGCCGCAGGGGAATGCCTGCGTCCACCATGGCCGCCTCGAATGAGAAGCTGCAACCCAGAAGAAACGAGACCAGGTCATCGCGCCAATGATCTTCTATGGTGTCTACTTCTGCTGTGAATTGGCCGTTCTCGTAGATGCGGTAGCCGGAGGCGTCGGTTCTGATGTCGGCACCAGGTGAGGTGATCACAGGTTCGGTTCTGCCCGGCTCAATCACTTCCAGCAATGGACAGGGCTTGGGGTTGCGTTGGCAGAACAGCAAGAAATCAAAGGCTAGTTCTTTGGGTAGAATGGCCAGGTTGGCTTGGACGTGACCGGGCGCCACTCCCGAAGTTACCCCTCGCCACGTGTTCGAGCGTATTTGCCTGCGGACCTCCTGGGGTGAACCGGCAATCATCTGGGTGCTCATAATTCCACTTCCTAACGGCAGTGAATTTTCCGGGCTGCTCCGTGACGCCATGATAGTTGTGCTCTTGTTACACGTCAATCGCAGGCCGGGGACCATTTGGTGCACATAACATTTAGCAGCCGGTCTCCAGCTGTTTGATATACTTCTGGAGAACGCAGAGACCCCGGAAAGGTTTGGGCCGGACCCTTGTACCACTTATTCCTAATGGTCAATCATGGGGGCGCACCGAGTGTGTTGGCGGACACCGTTGACCGCGCTGGTATGTCCTGCCAGGTAGGCATCGAATTAGACCAACTAGATGGGAGTGGCGTTACCTCACCTGACGCCGTCCTGTTGGATATGGCGTTGCTCGAACAGCTGGACGCCCGCCGGATGATTGAGGAATGTCATGATCGAAAACTCCCTGTTCTGGCCGCAGTGCCCAGGGAAGTCATCAGTGCCTACGACCCGTCTTTGAACCCTGACGAGATGCTGGTCAGTCCTGTCTCTGAAGCCGAACTGACCGTCCGCGTTGGGCAGGCCATCTTCCGGGTTAGCGGTCCTTCCGGACGCAAGTTGCTCAAGGTAGGCGATTTATCCATCGACCAAGAGCGCTACGAGGTTACCGTGGGTGGACGCCGGGTGGCTTTGACATATAAGGAGTTTCAGCTACTGGTCTTGCTGGCCTCCAACCCCGGCCGCGCCTACACCAGAGAAGCTCTGCTTAGCCAGATATGGGGTTATGATTACCTTGGTGGTACCCGCACGGTCGACGTCCACATACGGCGGTTGCGCTCCAAGGTTGAGTCACCTGGCCACGCGTTCGTCGAGACTATCTGGAACGTGGGCTATAGGTTCTCAGCGCCCACTTAGGGTACTGCGGCCACTATCGCGTACTTCGTCTGTTCTTAACCTCCCTCAAGGTGCCCCTGTCGGACTTTTTAGGTTAGTAGATTCTTACCAAAAGTATGGCTTATGCGGATCTGTTGGTAGGCTAAGTGGGAGCAAAACGAGGGAATGGCCGTACAAACCTAAACTCGTTTGCCAAAGCAACCAAGGTCGGCTAGCATAATTAATTGCTTGGTTTTGAAAACAGAATCTGAAGACGTTGGGACGGGCTTAAGGATAATATCCATGACTATCTATAATTTTGCGGCCGGGCCGGCCATATTGCCTACTGAGGTGCTCCGGCAGGCCCAGGGGGATCTGGTCTCCTGGCCGAATGTCGGGTTATCGTTGTTGGAGATGAGCCACCGATCGAAGACAGTAGTGGATATGATCGATGCCGCCGAAGCCGATATACGCAGCCTAGCTGGCATACCTGGCAACTACCGGATACTTTTTCTACAGGGCGGCGCTTCACTACAGTTCTCTATGGTTCCCATGAACCTGTTGACTGAGAACGGTAAGGCGGATCACGTAGTCACTGGNAATTTCGCCAAACTTGCNCTGCAAGACGCCCAGAAGGTTGGCAACGTCCGCGTAGCCGGAACTACGGAGACCAGNAACTTCGATAGAGTTCCCGNCCAAGAAGACCTCGNCCTTGACCCTGAGGCCGANTACGTACATTTNACCGGNAACAACACCATCTACGGGACTGAGTGGGCCNAGGANCCNGACACAGGTGCCGTCCCTTTGGTNGGAGACCTCTCGTCCAACATATTCAGNAAACCGATCGACNTCACCAAGTACGGTCTGATCTATGCCGGGGCGCAGAAGAACTTGGGCGCGGCTGGAGTGACGATGGTGATAATCCGTGATGACCTGGTGTTGCGAAGTCCCGATAGTCTCCCGGCTATGCTCAGTTATGCGGTCCATGCTAAGGGTAATTCAGCCTACAACACACCGCCAGTGTTCTCGGTATATATCCTGGGATTGGTAGTTAAATGGCTAGCACAACAGGGCGGTCTAGAGCATATGGAACACCAGAATCAGGATAAGGCCAAAGTGCTCTATGACCAGCTTGACTCGTCAGAGTTCTTCACCGGCCACGCCCAACCCGGCCATAGGTCACCCATGAACGTGACCTTCCGCCTGCCCTCAGCCGAGTTGGAGAGCCAGTTCACAACCGAGTCCGCCGCAGAAGGAATGGTTGAACTCAAGGGCCACCGGTCAGTGGGCGGAATNCGGGCGTCCATCTACAACGCATTCCCCAAAGAGGGGGTCGAAGCGCTAGTGGCGTTCATGAAAGAGTTCGAGCGAACCAACGGCTAACCAACGACAGACACCANATTCGGAGCCAAGCATGACCACACTAACACTCGCATCAGGCGCAACAATCGAGATCGANGAAGAACTGTATATGTTCGTGAAGAAAGAAGTGGTNCCGGGTACTGGCAAGTCGGCCGATGAAGTGTTCAGCCTGCTAGGCGAATTAGTGGTTCAGTTCGACCCCAAGAACCAGGAACTTTTAGAGAAACGGATAGCCCGACAGGCGAAGATNGACGAGTACTACGTGGCCAAGCGAAAGGCGGGTTGGGAACCGACCGAAGGTTCAGCTGCTAAGGACTCTGCTGAAATTGGCCAATTCCTCGTAGAACAAGGTTACCTAGGGCCGGAAATCGACGTAGACGTCCAGATGACAACCCCCGAGCTGGACTTCGAGATGTCNCAGAANGGCCCAGAACTAGTCACGCCTGTGAACATCGCCAGCATGGCAGTAGGAGGCGCAAACGCCCGGTGGGGCAGCCTTTACGACGCTTATTTCCTTAGTGACATACATCCCGAAATCGATCGCGATTCCAACCGAGCTGAGCGTCTTCAGATGGTAGTTGACAGGACCAACGAATATCTGGACGGCAATGTGGCCCAATGGGAAGGCGANCGAAGTTTCAACGATCTCAAGTCTTACTCTGTGCGCCAAACTGGCGCCGGTTTTGCCCTCGTAGGCCACTCCTCCGACGGAAACGAAGTTGGTTTGCGGGAACCAGCGAGGTTTATTGGATTTAATCAAGAGGGTGGCCAGCTGNTCGAGTTTTTTTTGGAAGACAATGGGCTCAANATCCAGTTTCAACTTTACGAAGACGGCTCCGTTAACCCTGAAAATGGCCAGTTCAAAGACTTGATCGTAGAGTCGGCTGTAACGAACATTGTCGATTTTGAAGACGCTGTGGCCATAGTCGATGCCGAGGACATGGTTTTAGCATTGCGAAACTACTTAGGGCTGATTAAAGGTGATATCGAAGCTTCCAGTTCCAGAGGCGCGCTGAAGGTCATCAACCANGACATCAATTTCACTGGCGCCGATGGGTCCGCCCAGACGGTGAAAGGCACCAGTCTGATGTCGGTGCGCAACGTCTCACTNCACATGTACACTGATATGATCACAGTGGACGGCAAAGAGATTTCCGAACGCATGCTGGGCGTGTTGCTGACTACACTGATCGCCACCGCTCACGACAAGGGATCAGATGTCAGAGGCCCTAACAGCAGAAAGGGGTACGTTTACCAGGTCACTCCTAAGCTTCAGACCGCTGAAGAAGTGGCCGAGCAGGTGCGTTTCTTCGAAGCCGTGGAAGAAAGATTAGGTCTGACTAAGAACACAATGCTCATTGGCATCATGAACGAAGAATTGGGCATGACCCTCCAGTTGGCGGAAGCTCTGCAGTCAGCCCGGAGCCGGGTGTTCTTCACTAACACTGGATTCTTGGACCGTACTGGTTCCCAGATCAGGGTTCAGACCCATGCTGGCCCTGTTGATGCTCGAGACGACCTGACCAAAGCAGTCTTCAACACCAGCTACGAAATGCACAACGTGGATGTGAGCTTGCGAGCCGGAGTTCACAATCAGGGGAAGATCGGCAAGGGTATGCAGGTCAAGAACCGCGCTATGGCCGAGATGATGGAGATCAAGATCAACCATCCGATGAGTGGCGGAAACACCGCCTGGGTGCCCGCACCGAATCCAAGCCATCTCCATTCCATGCACTATCACATGATAGATGTGGGCCAGGTGCAGCGGACCATGGAGGACTCNCCGTCACCNAGTATCTCTAGGCAAGATCTACTTAATTTTCCGGTTTTGGACGGCAATAAAGTGGCTGCTCAGACGGCCAAAGAGGAGCTACTGTTGAGCTATGCTCACAGCATGGTCGCCTATGTGGAACCGTGGGTGCACCGGGGAATCGGTTGCAGCGGCGTTCNCAACTTCAGTCAGATCGAAGAGATGAAAGACCGGGCCACCGAGCGGATAGACGGCGCAATCATAGCCAACTGGAAGCTCCATGGTGTGGTCACTCAGACGGAGATTGAAGAGGCCGTGATCAAAGCCACCAATATTCTGGATCAACAGAACCAAGGCCAGCCAGGCTACGATCCGATGACAGACACTCAGGAAAAGATGTCTGGGCTGCTCCAGGAACCGGCGGTAGCCGCAGTGCTGCAGATCATCGATGATGCCCTGTCGTCTCCCAGCGCCTACGTGGAACCGGCGCTTTTCCGGTACCGCAAGATGGTCAAAGCTGCCGCTAAGTAATCAGGTGACGGCGCTGGCCTGGTCTACGAACCTAGCTACTTGGGCCGCGATAGCCGCGTGGTCCGGGGATTTCAACTCAGGGTCGTNTTCGATGAGACGAGCGGCTTCACCCCTGGCCATATCCAGCAACTCGCGGTCCGTGATGTGGGCCATCCGTAGGCTGGGTAAACCACTCTGACGAGTTCCAAAGAAATCGCCCGGTCCCCTTAGTTCCAAGTCGACTTCCGCCAACTGGAAGCCGTCGTGTATCCGCGCCAAGGCTGATAGCCGCTCCTTGGCNGTCTCCGATGCCGAGTCTGACATCAGTATGCAATAACCCTTGTGCTCGCCNCGGCCGACCCNCCCACGGAACTGGTGCAGCTGCGCCAAGCCGAACCGGTCNGCNCCGTCAATCATCATCACAGTGGCGTTGGCGACATCTATTCCCACCTCCACCACTGGNGTGGACACNAAGATATCCAACTCGCCGTNCCGGAATTGACGCATCACTTTGTCNTTCTCTTTGCTGACCATCCGGCCATGGAGCAGACCCAGTGACAGATCTGGAAATACNTCCATTGAGAGGCGNTGATATTCTTCTGTNGCGGCTTTAGATTCTATCGNCTCAGACTCATCCACTAGCGGGCAGACCACGAACGCCTGCCTGCCTTCTTCCACTTGCTTGCGGATGAACCCGTANGCTGTGTCNCTNTNTTCAGGCTCCAGCNANCTGGTGGCGACTTCCTGACGNCCAGCGGGCATTTCGTCNATGGTGGAGATGTCCAAGTCGCCGAAAAGGGTCAATGACAAAGTNCTGGGAATGGGTGTGGCCGACATGATTAGNGTGTGCGGGTTCTCNTGNCCNCGGTTTTGGAGTGCAGAGCGCTGCATGACGCCGAACCGATGCTGCTCGTCGGCCACCGCCAGAGCCAGCTTGGGCAGAGATATCCCTTCTTGGATTAGCGCTTGGGTTCCTACCAATATATCCAGTGTTCCGTCTGCAGCCATCTTGGTTAACTCGCGTTTAACGGAAGCCCGGGAGCTGCCGGTCAGGAGGCCG
>NZUD01000077.1 GCA_002697005.1 Chloroflexota bacterium
GACCCCCCTTTCGACAAGTTTCGACGAGAAGCCTAGGCTGGTGGTAGGCAACATTCGGAAAGTTAAGAACGGCAGTGGAGTGGTTATGGGTGGCGCTGTCCAAATATTTACGTAATAACAGGAATGAAGTTACCAGTATCTCTAGCGGTACTGATCCAAAGCCTTGTACTCGCTTGTTCTACTACTGTCCGGGCTCCAGTGGAGCACACGCTTAATATCGATGCCACATCGAGTCGTGGGTAGTAAATTAGCCGGGGCGGAGTTCGGGAGCTGAAGGGTTGGTACAGGCCGACAATATACGTTGATACAAAAAGGAGATTTCTATGGCAACCAATAAGGCTGTCGTCGTAGACCAAAAGGCCCCTGGCAAACTTATCATCCATGATATCGCAATGCCTAAGCCTTCACCCTCAGAAGCATTAGTAAGTGTGTCGGCCATTTCCCTCAACCGCGGTGAAACGCGCCGGTCCATCCAAGCGGAGGACGGTTGGCATCCGGGATGGGACCTTGCCGGTGTAGTGGAACAAGCTGCCGCAGATGGCTCTGGCCCTCCCGTAGGTGGGCGTGTCGTGGGCTTTCTGCCCGATGGTGCCTGGGCTCAATACGTGGCGGTTCCCAGCCACTCACTCGCGTCCTTGCCCGACGCCGTCACCTTCGCCCAGGCGGCCACGCTACCTGTCGCTGGCCTGACTGCCCTATACGCCCTAGCTAAACGAGGAGAATTACTTGGTCGTCGTGTACTCGTTACCGGCGCTACCGGCGGAGTAGGCGATTTCGCGATCCAACTGGCACATCTGTCCGGAGCCCATGTTGTCGCTTCGGTGCGCCGTGCCGATCAAGTCCTTGAGGTTCAGCAAGCTGGAGCAGATGAGGTTCTCATCGGTGACGGCATCGCGGATTTTACGGCGTACGGGCCCTATGACCTGGTAGTGGAATCTCTGGGTGGGACGGCCCTAGCATCAGCTTTAGGGTCGTTAGCCAAGGACGGTGTCTGTGTGTCACTCGGTATATCAGCCGCCGACGAATCAACATTTGATGTCCGCAAGTTTTTCACGACAGGCCGCACCTCTTTGTATGGTTTCATCCTATTCGATGAATTGCATACCGAATCCGCCGCGGTCGGACTGACACGTCTCGCCGGACTAATCGCTACTGGGAAACTCAACCCTAGGATCAGCGTTGAAGCACCGTGGACGCAAATCGCAGATGTGGCAGGTCAACTTCTGGACCGTACCTTTCCGGGGAAAGCAGTTCTCCATGTAGACAACAATTGAATAGGCTATGGCCTGATTTGGGGTTTAGCAAATGACATGTCGATGATGCGACAACTGACCGTTATATCTGAATAGTGCTTTCAAGTCATGGTCTGAAAGGTTCTAAAGCCTGGAACATGCAAGTTAGAACTATGATAGAAGCCCATTCGTTTGAATGGGCTTCTATCATTCAATATGACGCTTCCCGTCTTATTGTTCCGTGTGCAATGATTGATGGCGCTGAATATCCATACTTTAAGACTTCATAGGAGGTTATTATGACTACCAGATGGAACTACCAGGCCGAGATGATTAATGCTTGTAACTGTGATTGGGGATGCCCGTGTAATTTTAACGCTAAACCTTCGAATGGGTCTTGCGAAGGGACCTGGGGAATCCATATCACCTCAGGCCTCTGTGGTGATACTACACTCGACGGCCTAAAACTTGCCTGGAGTGCTAGATGGCCTGGTGCTGTGCATGAAGGTAGAGCCACAGCCAAGTTATTCATAGATGAAACTGCTTCTGAAGAACAACGCATTGCATTGGAAGGTATTTTTCAGGGCAAGTTAGATGGAATGCCATGGTCAATCATCGCTGCCACCGTAGACACTTGGGTCGAAACAACGTACGTGCCATTTGAGTGGAAATTTGATGGAGCCAACAGCAGCTACAATGCCGGAAATCAAGTCCGCGTTTCTTTAGACGCGATGCGAAACCCGGTTTCTGGAGCGGAAACAACTGCTACTTTGTCCCTTCCAACCGGGCTTATCTCGAAAGAAATTCACGCTACAACAACCAAGGCGTTTTCCGTTTTCGGTAAAGGTCTCAAGATGGCCGCTCCTGGGCAATATGGCTTCTATTGCACAACTGAGCATAGCAACTAACTAGGGGGATGGCCCGCCAGTCTGTTGATGGTCCCCAAAAAGCCTGACCTGACTTTCTGATAATGGACGCGCGATCATTACCAGTTGTAAATCGATGATCCTTAGAGAGAATTTTGTTGGAGCGTTATCGATTGACGGACCCAGACTGTCTCTACCACAACACTTCTACCTCTATCGAGACACGGACACAATTAAAGGTGTTGCCGAGACTTCACTCTGCGAACAGCAATGTCCAACCAGGGCCTCATTACTTGGAACGAGTCGGGCTTGCAACAAGTGGTACACGCCTCCCTAATGGAATCAGGAATAGAGTGAGCCCATTAATCACTGCCGGCGTTCACCCACTGTCGGCTCAAATTAACCTCTAGACGACGGAGGCCTCTTGCCGGCTCAGTTGAGGCCTGCCCCGGCGCAACAGCGCGAACCAAACGGTCGTGGCCATGCTCAAACCGGCCGCGCCCGTGATTGCCACCTCCCACCCCAACTGCCCCGCGACTAACGCTAAAGGGAAAGCGCCCAAGAAGTGGAGCCCTGGTGTGAACTGTAATACCCCCAACACTCGTCCTCGAACCTCTGCAGAAGTTTCCAACTGAATCATAGTGGTAGCCAACGGCCAAACCATTCCCACTCCGGTAACTCCTACGAGCAGGAAAAACACCCAGGTCGCCCAGAACCAATTTGACCAAGCGAAAAACGAAAGCATCACGGTGAAAACTAGCAGGCTCACCAGAAGCGCCCGATAAACATGGGCCTTTTCGATTGCAGGGAGACATAGACTGCCGACTAGTGATCCGATGCCTGATGCAAAGAACAGTAGGCCGATATCTGCTGCACCTGCCCCGAGGGTGTCCTTGGCTATAGCCGGAACCACTTGCATGTGAGACATGCCGAACCCACCGAAAGCGCAGGTAATGATGATTACGGTGAGGATCATCGGATTATTCTTGATGTAACCTAGACCACTAGAGAAGTTCCTCACCACGGATTCAGTATCGGCGCGGGTAGGCCGGTCGAGTTTCCCGATTCTTTTTACGAAACCTACGCTGGCCACATAGGTCGCTGCGACAACGCCTAGGCTCGCGCCGACTCCCCACACTTCGATTATTACACCAGCCACTGGAGGCCCTATCATTCGCCCAAGATGGACAGCCATGTTCTGCATAGCCACGGCGTCTAATATCAAACTTGGCTTCACAATATCGCCGATTATCGCAAATCTGGCTGGCATGCTGAGAGATTGAACCAAGCCCATAAAGAATGCGGCGGTGTAGACGTGCCAGATAGCGACCATATCGGCGACCGTCAATCCGGTAAGCACCGTAATAACGCCAGCCACCGACCCTTGGGTCGCAATCAATAAATAACGACGATCGAAACGGTCTGCTATGACGCCAGCTATCAAAAGAAACGCCACATTGGGCGCACCGTAAAGGAATATAACCAGACCCAATTGTGCCGAGGACTCGGTGACTTCAAGGACCAGCCACCCAATCACCAAGAACTGTGTGCCAATAGCGAGTCCTTGCGTGGAACTGCTCAGCCAATACCAGCGGAAGTCACTCTGGCTCAAAACGGCGGCAAGCCGGCTCCAGTATGTGGCCAGCCCAGAAGCCGACCTGGTGGTCTTAATAGTCCGCATGGAGGGGGCTACTGATTCTGTGGTGGAAGCAATGGTTCTTATTTTCTATTATGAGACTCATCGGCAAAATCGTGGTGGAAGGGAACATCTCCCCAACTCCAGACATAGTATAATCCGGCCGCCGAAAACGTCACAGGTTGGTACGTCAGAGGCTGATGTTGGCTCGAAGAAAATTGTTCCTGTACGTTTAATCGATCGAGACCATTACCAAGCAAATGAGCTACTCGGCCTGGTCATAGGTGTAATATATCTGCGGTTGTAATGTCATTAATCTCTTCATGTACGAGCGAGGCTGCTGGGGANTTCTAATAACTGCAGACATACAGCTNGCTGATTGGTGAAGGAGGCGGTATGGTTCAAAAAAATATCGAGGCAAACTTAGCGATGGTGGAAGCNCATTTTGGCAGTGAGGCTGACGGGCGAGTCGACGAGGCTGTAGCTCTATATACCGACGACATAATATGGGAGGCNCCTTCTCGAAATATTGTCCTACATGGAAAACAAGAAGTAGCGGACAATTACCGGGAAATGTTTTCCGGGTTCAAAGGCGTAGAATTTCGAACTTTGGACCGTTTCGCAACCGCGGATCGAGTTGTCGATGACAGCGTCATATCCCTAGAGATAACTAAAGATGGTTTCATGCCTTTTCCTGTAGGGACCAAGGTCGAAATGCGGCTTACCCATATCTTCGAAATTCGGGACGGAAAGATTAGCAAAGAAATCGGTATCGAGGGTCCGCCTAAAGCGGTCTAGAATNCACTACTTAGACTACTCATNGAAAATACAGTCCTCAATACGCAGATTGAGTAATCGGTGAACCTCTCTATTGGTAAAGGTTAAGGGTATAACTTTTTAGTCTTTCTAGACCCTATGTATGTCCCACGCTCTTCAAATCCAGCGAATCGTACATCACAACGGGAGGGTCGATTATTTTGCGGTGAATCCTCCGTCCACTGCGAGTTCGGCGCCAGTGATGAAAGAAGCATCATCAGAAGCTAGAAACAAAACTGCTTTTGCAACTTCCATCCTTTCTCCTTCTCTCCCTAAGGGCGTTGCATCTATAAGGTTCTGCCGGCTTCCGCGCACTTCGTCATCGGGAATGTTGGAAAGCATGGGAGGCATATATCCTGGATGCACCGAATTGGCCCTTATGCCATCTTTTCCATACCGTACAGCTGTCGCTTTGGTCAATAATCTAACCGAGCCTTTGGAAGCATTGTATGCCGGATGACCGCTCTCACCACCTACCAATCCCATTATTGACGACATGTTAACTATGGAGCCTCCACCGTTGCTTTGCATGTGTGGTATGGCATGTTTCGTACCCAGGAATACCCCTGTCGAGTTGATGTTCATGATACGGTTCCAATTCTCTAGACTGTTCGGGTCGTCAACGCTTCTACTGCTTATTCCAGCGTTATTAACAAGTATATCGAGCTTTCCGAACTTAAAGACGGTAGTTTCTACCGCCGACACCCAGTCAGATTCGACTGTCACGTCTAACCGAACAAAAAGAGCTTGACCACCGGATTCTTCGATTTCAGCCTCGAGTTTCTTGCCCTGCTCTTCGAGGATATCCCCAATTACGACATGTGCACCTTCTGCTGCGAACAGCCTGGCTTCATCCGCGCCCATTCCATTGGCAGCTCCAGAAATCAAAGCGACTTTGCCTACTAATCTCATAACATGGCCTCAGCTAATCTGTTTTATTACTAAGTTTAGGCCCGCCAACATAACAGTTCTAGATTGCTTCTAGCGAGCGAGCCGTGGATAGGATATATGTGCTCTGCGTCTCCATCAATACTTCATTTCGTTTTATGCGCAGATAAATATTATCTTGATTCAATGACTAACGTTTTCGGAGTAGTTTAGTTGCTAATGTGCGTTTCCGTGTAAATTACATCAGAAGCCAACAGATGATTGTGCTATGGGTCGGATCCGTCACCAGAGACACCAAACAAACTTAAATCTTCCGGTTTAACTAGGTGCCAAGTTTTTCATAATCGTGCCTGTGAATAGCTATCATCCACGCCTATGCACAAAAATAACTTGTTCTTGATCGGTAGGGCTAACAATTCAACGTCATCTTGGGATGGGATGCGCTAGCTAACCGGTGAAGAACATCGCGACAGCCCAAGGATGGTTAGTGAGTCCGATGTTAATTCTTATCCCTGAACTGTAGGCTTCTTCTTCGACACCGAACTGAGAACGGAACTGCCCGGCCTCTATTCCGGGTACCACCTGGTTCTACGATTCGGCAATTAGCTCTCCTTGGTTAGTATTCACAGCTAGATAAAGGATGCGTTCACTCTGCCCAATCGAGTGAATGTGATATCTATATTGTCGCCAGATGATACTCGAATCGGGGTAACCATCGACCCAGAAATAATTATTTCCCCTGCTTTTAGGTAATCATCGAACTCGGCCATTTTATTAGCCAGCCAAACTATCGGATTAATAGGGTTACCCATTACTTCGAATCCGGTTCCTGACCCGGCGAGTAGGCCATTATATTCGACCGTAGCCCCTTCATATTGAAGGTCATTAGCCGCTAAATCTATCATCCTCGACCCAATTATTACTCCCCCATGTAAAGCTTGGTGAGCAATCACATCGGTTGAACGAATCCCTTCGCCTTGGACCTTAAGATCGACTAGTTCTATGGCGGGCAGTACGGCTTGCGTCGCGGCCATGACCTGTACAGGTGTCACACCAGGTCCTCTAAGTTCATCCTTGAGGAAGAAGGCGATTTCTGCCTCACAATGCGGATCAGCCAGTTCCGCTAATGGAACCGCTGATGCATTAGCGTAGATCCTGGTATCCAAGATGTGGCCAAAGCACGGTTCATCCACCCCTAGGTGGGCTCTTGCGGCATTGGTGGTTAACGCTACCTTGTGTCCCCGGATAATCTCACCAGAGTCTTTGAGGCCTTCAACGAGTCTATACTGGATTGCATATGCATCGGCTTCAGTTAACTCAGGGCTCAGAAACGGGCTCGCCGGGGTTCCTGTGCGAAACGATTGACGTACCCGGTGAAGGTTTCCCTCCAGTATGGAGTTATTGTCCGACATGCTATCCTCTCCCAACAAAACTTGGTTTTCTATACTGGTCAGATAAATTACTTCCGAAAAAAGTGACCGGAACCTCCGAATCTTACCGCAAGACCATACACGTATTTTCCGAGAATCTAGTGCTCCTGGAAGATCTTACCCCGACGAATCGAAGCAGATGATTTGTAGCATCATAATTGAAACCATACCAAACGCCTCGAGATTCTATGAGGAATAGACAATGCTAACAACCTAAGCCTCGGTCTCTACACCAGATTCATGACCCACATATCCCAAGATCCGAAAGCCCGAACCTAGTTCACTTAAACGTGATCTTGTCGGTAGCTAGCGGCCAAGAACAACTTTCGTCATTAAACCAACCAGAGCTTAGGCGTGTCGGCATCGGCCTAAATGATAAAATCTCGCCATCTTCATGAGGGGTATAGCCTCAGCTAGAGACAAGAACGACGGCCGGTTCTATAAAGCTTGTACAATTACCGGACTGGGAGCGTTAACCGAATGCTTGAAATGAGGCCCGTTACCGCCGACGAGTTTGTTAAATGGACCCGCGCCGAGGCCCGGGCACACGGCAACCGCTTGAACGACGACCCAGAGATACTGCGGCCTCATTTTGATTTGGGCCGTTCCATAGGGGTATTTGAAGGTACCGAGATAGTCGGTGGCGCTCACTCTCACGAGGTTGAAATGTCTATCCCTGGCGGTTCAACAATCATAGCAGGGGTAGCCAATATCGCTGTTCAGCCGACACATACCCGGCAAGGCGTCATGACCAGGATGATGCACCACCAAATCCATGACCTTCACAAACGAGGTGAGTCTCTGGCAGCCTTGTTTGCCACCGAAAGCGTTATCTACGGCAGGTTTGGCTATGGCATCGGGTCAATTTACGAACGGTGGACCATAGAACGCCACCACAACGGGTACAGTTTGCCTTTCGAGAAACGGGGACGGGTTTTGTTCGTAGATCCAGCCGATATCGTCAAAGACTTGCCTGAGGTTTTCCGGCGCGCCACCGTAAACCGCCCAGGTGTTTTTCAAAGACCGGCCTATCAATGGAAACGAGATTCTCAAGCCCACGAACACACGCAAGGCGGGCAAGGCGGTCTTTTCTACATCGCCTACGAAGAAGAAGGGAGGGTCGACGGGTATGCGACCTACCGGATTGTAGGTACGAATCTGTGCGTGATTGAGTTGTTGGCCGTGACAAGTGAGGCGAATACCGCATTGTGGCGGTTCTGCTTCGATGTGGACCGCATGAGCACGACCGAAGCTCTCAGACGCCCGGTGGACGATCCATTGCCGTGGATGTTGGCCGACCCCCGAAGGCTGCAACGATCGACGCGCGACGGCGTATGGGTTAGATTGATAGATGTATCCGCTGCCCTGAATCTCAGACACTATATGCACGGAGCCCATTTAGTCTTTGAGGTTAAGGACGAGATTTGTCCTTGGAACGCCGGGAGGTTCGAGTTGGAAGGTTCCTCCCAGGGCGGTGAATGCCGAGTTTCTGATTCTTCCCCGGACTTGTTAATAAATGTCTCTAATCTGGCCTCGGCTTACATGGGGGCCGTTAGTTTCAGCACGCTGGCAATGGCAGGATTGGTGGAAGAGAGAACTCCCGGAGCGCTGCTCCGAGCGGACCGCATGTTCGCCGTTCAATATCGTCCTTGGACTCCGTGTAACTTTTAGAACGGCGACACTGTTTTCTCGGGATTATCTGAGGGTTGATAATTAAAATCGGAAGCGCTGGTCTGAGGCAGTCTTTCGACAAATAACCAGCGGATTCCATGTTATCGCTCGAACTAACCTCTAGGTTAAAAAATACAGTCCTGAAGACGTCCAAGAACCCAACGCTGAAAAAGCTGATGGCCTCTGATTCATTCAGAGGCCATCAGCTGTCTCTGGGGAACAGCCAGAACAGGCTCCATTCGGAAAGTTTACGGCAGGTTCGTTGCGCTATAGAATCTTAGCGATGGGTTCTCCAATATTTCCGCTCAATCTCGAGTATATAGCTTGGCGTGGCATCTCATTTTCGATTGCCGCGGCGGTC
>NZUD01000078.1 GCA_002697005.1 Chloroflexota bacterium
CCCGCTACGGCCCCAGCCTGAATACCCGTGAGTTGGTGGTGGAAGAAGGCGGGTTCGATTACGACTGCAACGCCTACAACGACGACCTGCCATACTACACCGAGGTCCACGGGAAACCATGGCTGGTAGTGCCTTACTCCTTGGAGGTCAACGACTTCAAATTCTGGAGTGGGGGGCTAGTCACGCCCAACGTATTCTTGGACACCGCAAAAAACTGCTTCGATATCCTGTACGAAGAAGGGGCCACCAATCCTAAAATGATGTCCGTGGGGCTGCACTGCCGGATCATCGGCAAGCCTTCAAGGGCCCATGCCTTAGACCAATTCTTGAAGTACGCCTCGGAGAAGGGAGGGGTCTGGTTTGCACGACGAGACGAGATCGCACGCTTCTGGAAAGAACAGTTTCCCGCCAGTTAGTAATACGGCCACTGAGGAGCGATTCTTTGATAAAACTTACCGAAGAGATGGTTGAGCTAATACACGACGCCCGGGAGAGCGGCAACCCGTGCATCATAGCCACGGCATCCTCCGACGGCACCCCCAATTGTGGCTACATCGGCACCGTCTTGGCCATGGATAACAACTCTTTCATCTACCGTGACCGTAGCGGACGGCTGCCCCTGGAGCACATCGAGGAGAACCCAAAAGTCATCCTCCTCTTCCGTCACGCCGAGAAACAGACCGGTTGGAAGTTCCGCTGCACCTCATACGTCCATCGAGGGGGCCCTGTCTACGATAACGCCATCGACGGGCTAACCAAGGCAGGCCTGATCACCGATCCTGAACTCCCAGCAGCCATCGTGGCGCTGCAAGTCCGTCAAGTTCTAGATCTCTTTGGAAATGTTCTGCAAGAACAAGAACCGGAAATAGGGTGGTAAGAGATCTAGCCTAACCCGAAATCCGGTGCCCGTTTCTCTAAGAAGGCAGACATTCCTTCATGTGGGGTTGAGGTAGTGAAGATGCGGGAGAATTCTTTGATGGTGAATGCGGCAGACTCTTCCTCGCCCATCTCCAGCCATTTGGCAACTATGCCCTTCTGGGAGGCTAGGACTGCTCGGCTCATGCTCACGAAGCTGTTGGCGGTTTCGTGAGCAACGTCCATCAGTTGATCAGCCGGAACGACCTGGTCCACCAACCCAATCGCCAGCGCTTCCGGGGCATTGATTGTTGCTCCGGTGAGCAACAGCCGGCGCGCGCGCCCCAGTCCGATGGTCGGCGGCAATAGCGATGCCTCAATCACCGACGGTATCCCCACTTGTACCTCAGGCAGGCCAAAAATCGCCTCCTCGGAGGCGATGCGTATATCGCAGGCCAGAACCAATTCCAATGCGCCACCTAGGCACGGCCCTCTGATGGCTGCGATGGCCGGGATGGCCATGGTAAGCAGTTTCCTAGCCGGGCCGTGCAGTGCAATGATGAAGGATTCCGCATCCGCCTGGTTCAAGTCTTTCATCTGGTGCAGATCCACGCCAGCGGAGAAGGCCTGGTTTCCCGCCCCTGTGAGGATCATTGCCCTCACATTTCGGTCTTGATCCAATCGGTCCAACTCATCCTTCAGGGCAAGAAATACCTCTCGGCCCAGCAAGTTCAGTGGCCCTCGGCCATTCAGTTCGGTGACCACCACTCCGTTTTGTTCTACCATCGGTCCTCCATCTTGTTCCGCCCTAGTCACTCACCCAAGCTTATCTTGACGTATAATACCGCCTCGGACATCGCAATAACGCAACAATTCATTTGGAGGCAACAGAAATGAAGCTGCTAGTAATATCCGGCGGAAGGCATCCCTATGAAGAATCAACGCCCGTTCTTGAGAGTTTTCTTGAGTCAGCGGGGCACGACGTCACCGCCACCGAGGACGCATCAGTGCTCGCAGACGCCAGTGGCATGGCCGCCTATGACGCTCTGGTGTTCAACACCCGACGAGAGAACGCTGCTGATTTCGCGGAGATGAAACTCTCCGAGTCCGAACAGAACGGCATCATCAATTACGTAAAATCGGGCAAGGGGTTCGTTTGCCTGCACATCTCTGGCTGCGGGGCCGATTACTGGTCCGAGTTCGCCAACATCACTGGAGGCGGCTGGGTCAGCGGCACCAGTTTCCACCCGCCCTACAGCAACTTCGCCGTTAAGGTCAGTCAGCCCGGTCACTCGGGCGCTGCTGGTGTTTCCGACTTCAACACCGACGACGAGTTGTACATGGGTATCGAATATAAGGACGGCAACGACATCTTCCTCACAGGCGCTTCTGAGGAGGGCACTTGGCCATGGGGGCCGGACCGCGCGCCCACCCACATGCCTGCTGGGACCTTCCCATTGGCATGGACACGTAGCTATGGTGACGGCAAGGTATTCACGCTACTGTTAGGTCACGACGGAAAGAGTTTCAAATCTCCAGAGTTCCAGAAGATCGTACTGAACGGCGTAAACTGGGCAACTGCGTAAGTGATGCTTCAGTTGCTTGGACTAGCAACGCTACCCCTCAGATTGGTGATCAAATTATTAAAGCTGCCATTCACGATTATGAGTTGTATCACCAAGCTGGGCTGCCTGCTGGTGGTCATTGGCATACCGGTATTAGTGATCGTGCTGTTCGTTAAATACTCCTGAACACATCTCAGGATTCCGGGAGATCCCTAATCGGCAAGGTCATAAACAAGAGAGCCCGGCCATTAAATGGCCGGGCTCTCTTGTTTATGACCCAGAACTTAGCAGTCTGTGTATGTGGTTTAGTTGGCCGCGAGATTAGGAGTGACCTGTTCCGGCAATCCGGGGTGCCCAGTCAGATTCTCACCTAGCTCTAACATCTCACGGGCCTTCGCGGACATCGCAGGCAAGACAGCATCAATCATGTCCTGGTCCAGATCAGCAGCGATGCCAGGGTATCCGGCGCGCTCAATCATCGGTCCCAGTTTCTTTCCTTCGATGTTCTCCTTGACCCATCCGAAATAATCGGTGACTAGAGTCCGGTCCCAATAGATCCGGTGATTCTTATTGCGGGGGCCATAGTGGTAGTGGGGGCCGTCCCAGAAGAGGTCGAAGGCCATAATCTCGGTCTCTTCGACAAAGGACTGGTTGGAACCGCCGATGTCGGTTAATACGTGGATAGCCAGACCGCCATCTCCGACGGGCAAGCGGCGCATCTCGAGACCAAAGCGGATATTTCCAGCTTCAAAGATCTCC
Source organism: Chloroflexota bacterium (assembly GCA_002697005.1). The sequence goes on from NZUD01000078.1 coordinate 3,180, forward strand.
GTGCCGCGGTTGTGCTTGACGGTGTTCCGCTTGGTGATAAAGAGCTCTCTGGCCGAAGCTTCCAACTCTGGCAAGACGTCTGCCAGTTCTTCGAGATCGATCTGCTTAGCAATCTCCGGGTACCCGGACCTGTCCAGCATGTCGGGAAGCTTATTTTTCATGGTCTTGATGGTCCAACCGATGGGGTTGCCGTCGGTGGTCGGATCCATACGGTAGAGCTTGCCCATGCCAGTCGACCCCTGGGTCTGGCCTGCTAACATCATGGGGCCATCATCCTTCAGATCCGGGTTCTGAGGACCATAGACGTAGCTTCGCTCGACGTCGAAGCAGTTGAACCGGAGGAGAGTGGTTTTTTCGCCGTCTATCTCTCCCTGAACAACGATCGAGACTCCTTGATCCGCGTGGTCTTGGATGTTACCGTCCCATAGCTCATGCCTGGCGATGAACGTGACAGGGCCGACTTCGAACGTGGTCTTAATCTCTGCTTGAACCATTTCCTAGAACACCTCTTTAAGATTTAGCTCTTGGTTGTAGAGGGCCGATTCGCATTAGATGCGAATGATGTTAGCAGACATTATACTAGGTCTCCGCAAATTCATCCATAAATGGCATGCAAACGTCGACGACATCGATCCGTGATACGGCTCCAGGCTCAGTACGGATCATGTCCACTCTGGTAGAGTGACAAGGCACTAGCTGTTCGATGTGGGAATCTCTGGGCGTTGGTGCCCGACGGTTTGGTTGAGTAATCAACCATATACAGATTTTACCGTCCGTTTGAGTTCAGACGGGTTTTATGAGGTCAAACTGGTCTGCATTTAGGTTGAAGGTCCGACCCAGGCGGTCCCATTTGATCACCAACCACTGGAGCTTTCCGGCCTTCCGTTTGACGGTGACCTCTCCGGTATCTCCGTTCTCAACGTTAAACTTGCCGCTGCCAGTTGGAGCGCCCATACCCATCTGGACTTCAAACGTGTCCACTGCCTCAACCTTGGATCCGGCTTCCAGTTCATCCCAAATCATAGTTACCTCAACACAAGCTCGTTATCCCAGATTAGGGACCACTTTCTCCATCATCAAACGTATGCTGTTTACCTGATTCTGAAGTGGTATCAGATTACCGAAGTTAACCTCGAACATGATCTGGTCCAAGCCCAATTCTTCAGTCAGCATCTCTAATTTATCAGTTACGGCGTCAGGGGTACCGTAGGCTACCTTGTCCCGGAACCAATCATCATAGGACATGTTCTTGATAACGTCTGCCTCTGCACCCCAGTCACCTGTTGTCCCGAGACGCCCATCGTATTTGGCGGTTCGGTCCGAGAGACGTCCCATAGAGAACAGAGCACTTTCCATAGGTTCATCGTAGGCTTTGTGGGGGTCTTCAGAAAGATAAATAGGTATTCGCAACCCAACCGTCCCTTTACCCTTATGCCCAGCGTCCTTCCAGGCCTGATGATAAGCCTCGATCTGGGGTTTAAGTCCCTCCAGTGTGAACACCCTAGAGGGGTTGATGATCATGCTGTGGCCCATGCGGCCGGTTGCCGCAAAACTATCCACGGAAGTCACCCCGATCCGGATGGGCGGATGTGGTTTCTGATAGGGCTTGGGCGTAACAGTCACGTCCTCGAACTTGTAATAGTCACCTTCGAAAGAGAACGTTTCATTGGTCCAAGCTTTTATGATTATCTCGAGGCTTTCGTCAAAGCGGCCTCGACTCTCTTCGAACGGCGAATTGAACCCCTCATGAACATTAGGGAATGTGCCTCGACCGATCCCGAATTCCACCCGGCCTCCACTGATCAGGTCGAGGGTTGCGATCTCCTCAGCCACCCTCAGCGGGTTCGCCAATGGGAGCAAGATCACAGCGGTACCGAGCCTTATTTTCTCCGTCCGGGCAGCTACGTTACCAAAAATCGTAATGGGCGAAGCCAGTACCCGCCCGGGATTGAAGTGGTACTCGGCCAGCCAGAGCGAGTCCACACCCAGCTTCTCGGCCTCGTTGATCAGCACCAAGGAGTCGTCAAAAGCGTCCTTCTCTGTTCTTCCTTCTGTCACCGGAAATTCAAGGAACATCCCAAATTCCATGGAGGCCTCCAGTCCAGGGCGCGACGTTGAGACTCAGTGAGCGTCCGTCAGGTCGTCAGAAAATGTAAATCAATGATACTGGGCAAATCAGGTCGCTATGATAGTACGATCCCTTACGTAGTCGTCAAGAAATCGTATCCCGCACATGCCTCAAGCGTCGCGGCAAATGGGAAAGACCGCTAAGTAGCTCTCTGTTTCGCTTGCCCTTAATTACACGCTCAAGGCAGGATTCGTACCGGCAGTCTTGAAGGACTGGACCCCGGCACCGAGGATTCAACACCATCCACCCATCTGCCCAAACGCACTCCCAGTTCTGCCCATCCTCCAACTGCCAGGCATATTCCCAAAGCGCGAACTAAATAGATGAGTGTCCATCGTGGAACTCAACCAAACCCAACTTACCGTCTTGGACCTTGCGCCAAGAAAGCGGGCTTGGCACAAGTACGTAGCCGTCTGTTTGGGGAACCTTAGCATTGCGTGTTTTGGAAAAAGCCGATGACCTTCTTCCAGATCTAGAAGTGGGCAAAATACAGTCGTACTGCACAATTACTTTTGGGGCTGAATAATTACTTTCAAAGATGACTTGGCTTCGGCGGTTAGCTCGAAGCCCAGACCAGCCTCTTCCAAACCTAGGCGGTGGCTGATCATCTGTTCCACCTGCACCCGTCCAGAGGCGATCATCTCCAAGGCTGTAGCCAAGTCGCCAGGAGCACCTGCATAGGTGGTCGTCAGGGTGGCGTCATTCCGGAAAAACAAGTCGTTCACTGGCACCGATATATTCACGCCCGGCTCAGTTGGAGCAAAGAATAATACTGTGCCGCCACGGTCCACCGAATCTAAACCCTGCTGCAATGCTGGAGGGGCTCCAGTACAGACTATGACCAAGTCCGCCAACCGGCCGTCATTAACTTCACGCAAGCGTGCTGGTATATCGTCAGTGGCCAGGAACGTATGGTCAGCACCAAGATTCTTAGCGGCCTCCAAGCGGTCCTGAACCATGTCGGTGGCAATGATTCTGCCTGCTCCCAACGCCCGTGCCAGGTTTATGTGCAGCAGTCCAGCCAGCCCGCTGCCAAGGACGATAATACTCTGACCTGGCTCTATGTTGGCCCGGCGTTGGCCTCGGTATACACAGGCCAACGGCTCTGCAAAGGACGCCTCATCAAAAGAAAGGCCTTCAGGCATGGTGAACACGCCCCGGTCGACATTGATAGCAGGTACGCGCAAGTACTCAGAGAACCCGCCGGGTTCGAAGGTCGTCTCCCGGAGGGTGTCGCAAACGGTATGGTGGCCGCTGAGGCAGTAGTGGCAGGCATTGCAAGGGACGTGATGTGTGACGATCATGTTGTCGCCCTCTTTGAACCGGTCCACACCGGCCCCGGCCTGGACAATGGTCCCAGCCACTTCGTGGCCTAAGACCATGGGCGCCCTCTGTATCCGGTACCACTCCATGACGTCGCTGCCACATATTCCGCTAGACTCCACTTTCACCAGCAGTTCGCCGGGGCCGATTTCGGGCACCGGAATCTCTTCCACGCGCACGTCGTGGTTGTTGTAGTACATGGCGACACGCATGTTTGTTAATACTTCCTAATAGATGATTGATTATGTATGAGCCAACCGTTCGTTCTTTTCTTTCGAAAGACCACGAATCGAGAGCACACACGGGATTCCACGGGCTCACCCCAAACGGAAGCTGAATCCAATGGCTGATACAGAAGGCCTAGAAGTCAGGCTTACGCCGGCACCGACGCAACACGGCCATTGCCTGCCTTGACGCTGTCGAATATCTCTTGGGCTTCATCTATAGTGCCGTTCTCGTGGACGATATGGCGCAGAGCCCTGATCATGGGAACGGGATAGTCACTCTGCCAGATGTTTCGGCCCAGGTTGATGCCGATGGCACCGTTGTCCATTCCATCTTTGACGAACGCCATAACCTCCCGCTCGGTATCGGCCTGTGGGCCACCCGCCATGACCACGGGTACCGGACAGCCGTTCACAACTTTGTCGAACTCCTCGCACCAGTAGGTCTTTACCACCTTGGCTCCCAACTCGGCGCAGATGCGAGAGCAGAGCGCCAAGTAACGGGCATCGCGCTTCTCCAACTCTTTACCCACAGCGGTAACAGCCATCACAGGTATGCCATACTTCTCGCCTTCATCCACCAGTTTCCCCAGATTGAGCAACGACTCTTTTTCGTACTCTGTGCCAATGAAGACCGATATGCCCACTGCCGATACATTCAGGCGCACTGCGTCGTCCATAGATGTTGTAAGTCCTTCATTCGCTAGATCAGCGCCCACCATACTGGTGCCGCCCGATACTCGAAGGATAACCGGCTGGTCCATGGCCGGATCGACCACGGCCCGCACAACCCCTCGGGTCGCGAAAAGAGCATCGGCATAGGGTAGCAGAGGTTTGATCGTCTCACCGGGCTGTTCCAGCATCCGAGTCGGACCTTGGAAATACCCGTGGTCGATGGGCAAGAACATGCAATGGCCGTCGGGTTGAATCAGTCTCGCCATTCGGTTTGCCATTCCCCAGTCCATATTCATACCTCGCTTCGCATGATGTTTTTTGGGCTTAACCCTTTTTCTTATCTTATGTCGACTGCGCTATTATCCTTGCTCGCAGGCCCAGTAACAAGAAGGGATTACCAAGTTTCACTGGTCTCCCAGGTGATCAGCACCTGCCGGGCCTCGGGCAGCCACAGGGGCATAAATCCATCGACCGACTCCTCAAAAAGATTGTCGAATTGCTCACGGACCACCATTCCGCCGCGGTCCCTGTGGTGCGGGGCTAGCCAGATCCCCGCTAACGCCATCTTAACGGCATCTTCTTTTGTCTTTGGGAACACCGGGAGCTGCTCAATACCGTCAAAGTGAATACCTTGAGGCATGAACCTCACGTCAGGAAGGATGTTCATCTCCCAAAGTACCGGCAACAACTGGGTGTGGCCTGGCACTGTGGACTGGTCTTCCCCGTAAACCATCTGGAACAACTTGGCGTTGTGCATCGGGTTGGGAGCGCTGTACATCGAAAGGATCACCCGCCGCCGGGCAGCAGATACCAGTCGTTCGATAAACACACCGATATCACGGACGAAGTAAGTGACGTTTGCGGCATGGACTACATCTCCTACGACTCCGTGAGGTTCCAACCAGTTCGCCCGAACGTTTGAAGCGTTCTTGATTCCGGCTTCATCTGCCGACTCTATGAACTCTATACCCATTCCAGCAGATGGTTCAACGTTGATAACCTCACGACAGCGGAGCGCCATAGGCAAGCCAAGTCTTCCCGCCCCTCCACCAGCATCGACGAAAACGTCATCGGGCTTGACGAACCCTGCCAGGATTTCGAAATTGTCTTCCATCTGTCGCTTCGGGTCAGATCGGAACCGTTTCGCAATCATTCCTCCCCAGATGTCTTCGCTTACCGGGCCTTGCAGGCGTTCTTTCTGGGAGTTCACTTTATCTATCAAGCTTGCGTAATCTTCAACCGCGCCCATATTTATCACCGGTTAATCGAATAACCTGAACATTATCATCTTGGTCACCAGATGGGCCAACCAGTTCCGGTTGTTTCCGATCCATCCCCAGAATGGGCGTACGCGCCGATTGCTACGCACCATGCCTTTGCCATTCTTGACACTGCCAAAAGCCTCTGTTACAACCAAACGAATTCAAGATATTAAAAATCAAAAGATGACCAGTAACTGGTCATCGGGAGGCTGAACATGGGCGATATATTCGGCGCAGGCACTACCCATTACCCTCCACTGATCACTCCTGATGAAGACCGTGCCTTCCCTCTGACCCGCACTCTTAAGAACAACGACAAAGTTCCAAAAGAGATGAAATCTCCCACCAACTGGCCCGAACCCATGCGCGTAGAGTATGGAGAAGATGAAGGCCTAAAATCCGCCGCAGAGCACCGTGCACGACTGGTCAAAGGGTTCCGCGAAGTCAGGTCGGCCATAGACGACTTCAATCCAGATATCGTCCTAATCTGGGGTGACGACCAGTACGAGAACTTCAAGGAAGACATCATCCCTCCCTTCTGCGTCTTGGCCTACGACGAGTTTGAAGCCCAGCCTTATACTAATCGCGATGGCAGCTACCGCCGTAACGTGTGGGGAGAACCCAAGGAAAAATCATTCATCTACAAAGGCGCTCCAGAGGCTGGCCGCGCCCTAGCAAGCGGACTGATAAATCAAGGCTTTGACATCGCATACTCATATAAACCCCTCCACGAGAACGGCCTGGGCCACGCTTTCTTGAACACTCTGCTGTTTTTGGACTACGAGCGAACCGGCTTTGATTATCCTGTATTGCCCTTCTCGGTGAACTGCTACGGTAGCAGCGTCATCCGCAACCGCGGCGGCGCTATCACCCAAAAGGTTAACGGTGTTGACCTTCCTTTAGACCCGCCAGGTCCGTCACCCAAACGGTGTATGGAGATCGGCGCGGCAACAGCTAGGGTGTTCAGAGACAGCCCATACCGCGTTGCGCTGGTCGGCTCGTCCAGCTGGTCTCACGCATTCTTGACACCTAAGAATCACTGGCTATGGCCCGACGTTGAGTCAGACCGGGCCCGTTTCGAGGAACTTCGCGATGGGGATTATGACGCCTGGAAACGCATCTCCACCGATCAGATCGAGGACGCCGGACAGCAGGAGCTTTTGAACTGGATGTGCCTTGCTGGGGCCATGGAGGAGTTGGGCCGTAAACCCAAGATTCTCGACTACGTGGAGACCTATGTCTTCAACTCCAACAAGTGCATGGCACTCTTCCCGTAGACTGCTTAACCCCAGTAAAAAGACCCTTTTCCCATCGCAATGGAGAAGGTTAGAATGATGGTCGGCCTCTACTCGATCCAATTCTCATCTAAGCGATCCAACAAACAACCGGAGCAGCAAAATGGCAGAGATACTAGGAGTCGGCCTGACCCACTCTCCGTCGCTCATCGCACCTGACGAGCTGAAGAATTACTCCCTCACCAGGGCCCTGCGGAGCAACGACCGCATCCCTGCAGAAAAGAAGAACCCGGAGTCCTGGCCAGATGCCATGCGCACCGAGTGGGGTGAAGACGAAGGGTATACCTCAGCGTTGTACCAGCGCGAAAAACTGGTTGACGGCTTCCGGACGCTTAGGTCCGAGATTGACGCCTTCAATCCAGATGTGGTCCTAGTCTGGGGCGACGACCAGTACGAGAACTTTAAGGAAGACATCATCCCTGCTTTTTGCGTGCTGGCATACGAAGAGTTCGAATGCCAGCCCATGGCCGGGACAGACGGGAGCCAACGCCCCAACGTTTGGGACGAACCCGCCAACAAGATATTCCGGTATAAAGGGCACGAGTCCGCTCGGTACCTGGCAGGCGCCCTCTTAAACAGCGGATTCGATATCGCCTACTCTTACAAACCGCTCCACCAGAAAGGGCTAGGCCATGCCTTTGTAAACACCTTGCTCTATCTTGACTACGACAGGAAGGGCTTTGATTATCCAGTGATTCCATTCTCGGTGAACTGCTACGGCAGTAACATCATACGCAACCAAGGCGGACCTCACACCCGACAGGTTGGCGGCGTGGACATGGCCCTTGACCCGCCCGGCCCGTCACCCAAGCGGTGCATGGAACTGGGCGCAGCTACTGCCCGAGCCCTGCTCGCGAGCCCCTGGAAGGTCGCTCTAGTCGCTTCCTCCAGCTGGTCCCACGCCTTCTTAACTCCCAAAAACTGGTGGCTTTACTGCGACATCGAGTCGGACATGGCCCGATTTCAGGAACTGAAATCGGGGAACTATGAGGCCTGGCGCGGTATTTCCANCGCTCAAATCGAANACGCGGGACAACAGGAAATGTTGAACTGGATGTGCCTCGCNGGNGCTATGCAAGAGCTGGACCGCAAGCCGGAGATAGTCGAATTCCTGCAGACNTACATCTTCAACTCCAGCAAGTGTCTGGCTTTGATGAAGGCGTAAACGGCGTTCATAATCAGGAGGAAACCAACCATGGTTTCAGAAACGAAACGGACCGATCTTGACCGACGGGAATTAGCCCCGGCCTCAGGGCTCCGNGAGTTCTGGTACCCAGCTCTCCTGGACGAGAAGATCGGAAAAAAACCGGTCCGACTCCGGATGTTGGACGAGGAATTGTGTTTCTTCCGCGACGACAAGGGCAAAGTCGTCGCCCTCTCTGATATCTGTCCCCACCGGGGCGCCAGCCTGTCCCAGGGTGACTGCCATTTCAAAGGGACGGTAGCCTGCCCCTACCACGGTTGGGTCTTTGACGGCGAAGGTGAGTGTATTTCGGTCCTGAGTGAAGGTCCTAACTCCCGCATACCTGGCAAGGTTCAGGCACGCAAATACCCCACCCGGACCCTGAAGGGTATGGTCTTCGNCTGGATTGGCGATTCCGAACCCGCACCCATAGAAGAGGATGTGCCCGAAGAATTCTTCGAACAAGAGAGNCAGATTCTATACCGCATAGCCGATTGGGCGGTTGACTGGCGAGTGGCCCTCGAGAACTCCATGGACTCCCATGTCTATTACGTGCACNGGGATTCTATCCTGATGTTCGCTCGNGGCCCTCTNGACCCTTATGGNCGCTCCCCTCGCATCCGACCGGTATTCGTCGGCAACGGGTTCAACGTCATCTGGGGTGATCTACAAGCTCAAGGCAACCCTCGTCGCTCTTGGGGGTTCAGAGATTATTTCAACATCATGAGGGGTAAACTCCCCTATCAGGACACCCATGAGGGTCTGGGCCGTTGGCCCAAGAGCAAGTGGCGTCTCCTCTTGAACTGGGTCTTCGTACCAGCCAATAAACGTCGCTGGAGCAGGCCGCTTACCACGACGAACCCGTTGTGGGGAGCNGGTCATCACCTGCCAGGCATGTTCCGCACCGACATGCGTACCCACATGTACACTCGGATGTGCGTCCCCATCGGAGATGGTAGCACNCGGATCGTGTATTACCACACGACCCGTCCCGGCAGCCTGCTGGGCCGCATCTACGAACGGGTCCAGTTCCTTCTCTGGCACAATTGGGTGATGAACATCCAGTTCTCCAACCANGATGCCAAGATCATGGTATCCCAGCGCTACGATACCCAGGAAAAACTGTCAGGGACCGACGCCGAGATAATCCAGTGGCGCAAGCTGCTGCAGAGAGTGGCTATCGAAGGCCGCGGAGTCTTAAAGGACCTGCAGGCAGAACACCTCGCCAAAGAGATGGACACCACTGAAGCAGAAGGATTCGCCGTGGACCAGCTGCAAGAACAAGGACTAGAGGACGTACCTAAGTTCCTGGCTGGATCTGTCTCAGGCGACGACTAGTCCGGACAACTTATGACCCAAAAGATGAGCCGTATATTCTAATGGCGCCGGTGGGACCTAGAATTCGTGAGAGGAGAGATTAGGCTGAATCACTTGGACCTCCCTTCACCTGACTAATATTCCCCCACTGCTTCCATCAACTGTTCGGCGGAGTACTTCAGCGGATTAACAGCAAGCGGCAGCAGGAAAATAAAAGCCCCTCAGACTATGGTCTGAGGGGCTTTTATTGACCAAATTGTCAACCAGTTTTCCGGCTACTGGTTACGACTAAACGGACGTAATGGTACAACCTAGCCTTGATTCACCAAGTTCACAGGACTAGACGGACACCCTGGTACGCACGGCAACTGATTTCAAAGCAAACGGATGGGTCACTACTCTGACTCTCTCGCCACACCGATAAACAACCAAGATCCGTAGCCACCTTCATTAGGTGGCAGAGCCCTTACTTCAACATCGAACCCGGCTTGTCCCATCAGGCCTGACCAGGTGCTAAGCGGGAATAGCCCAGTTATATGGGTGTCAACTTCGATCTTCGTTTCGCCGTCTTTCTTGATGGTGTAAGTGTAGGTCGATTCCACTTGAGTGTCGGTTGTGTCAGGGTCAAGCATCACCTCTTGGATATTTACCTCTATGTTTCCCTGCCGCCTGTCCCAGTCGTAGACCCATCCGTCTGGAAAAGTTTCTTGCACCCAGTCTGGGGCCACCATAAATACACCTCCGGGGCGGAGATGCATCGCCGCTGTGGTGAAAGTATCTTTTAGGTCTTCTTCAATGAGGATATATGAAGCTGCATCGTGGATCAGCACGGCATCGAATATCTTCTCCAAACGGATGTATCGCATGTCGCCCACCCGATGCGGGACATCGGGGTTCAAACCCTCGGAAAGGGCCAGCATGTCGGGCGACAGGTCTACAGCGNTGCAATCGAAGTCGACGGTCAAGTGAGATAAGTTGTGGCCNCCGCCTACTCCTAACTCNAGTAGGCTGTGGCGGCCGGGCCCGAGTTCTTCCAGAATAACATCCCGGAAATATCTGGCTTCGTTGCTGTATTCCTCTGGCGGGCTGATTATCGGCCATAGATAAGCCAAATCACTGTAAAGGCGGTTTACGATAGTAACTCTCTATTGGGCAGTCAGTTCGTTCAGTAGGCCGATCAACGCGTCTCCCACAGCGAGAAACTCGAAACCTGCTTGCAAAGACGCACGGCGGTCGATCTCGGTGTCGCCGATATGGTAGTACCTGTCAGCGGGGAACAGGNTTTTGACTTCCCCAAGGCGGTGTTTCAACACGGTGAATCCAACGGAGATGCCATGCCTNTCCCAAATGCGCTGTTGCTCACTCACCGTTCGGTCGGAGCAACTTCCTATCAGGTAACCATGCCCCTGCGCCTGCCGAACCATTTCCATGGTGATATCTCCGGGCGGATCGCCCACTTCAAGGGTTCCATCAATGTCAAAGCTAATCAGGATCGACAATTTGTGCTCTCTTTNTAGANGCNGGCCNCTTGAGGTCGGCTNACCNACACAGNTCACGAGGAAATCTGAATGAAGTANGGAGTCTCAATGGAATCTGACCTGTGAANCACNGGTTGAGGTTCAGGCNAATTCCCTATTGAGATAGACTTATNCGCACCCTTAGACAACCNCNTGANGATTGGTTGGCCGTACTAGACCGTATGTTGCCAAGTATCCCCTTTTGGCGGTTCACCCGACAACTTGAAATGAGGGATGCTGATACCGTCAGGCTCGTCGTCGAAGATAACTTCGACACGTGCGCCGATGGCCACGTTCTCTTCCTTTTCAGGCTTCAAGTCGGCGTCAAGAAGATTGGCGACAATGCGCAACCCGTCTTCAGACGTTGGCTGACCTGACTGTTCATCCAACTCCACGAGCACGATAGCAAAAGGCGCCAGGTCTTTGAGAGCCGGAACCACTGTATGGGCGACGATCTGGTAACTGAAGATGGTCCCCTTACCGCTCACCTCTACCCATTCCCAGTCCAAGGACGGGCACCACGGGCAGGCGGGACCTGGCTCACCGCGCAGCAGGCCGCAACCACCACACTTCTTAACCACCAGTTTGTGCTCGCCGGCGGCCTCGAAATAACCTCGGTACTCACTATCGTTATCAGGGATTTCCAGTCGTTGTCCTCGGTATTCGTACGTAGCCATATCGTTACTTCCTCATGATGAGGGCGCTACCCACGGCGGGNGTACCCCATCCCATATTCATACTGATCTCGGCGCCCTTAACCTGCCGGCAANCACCTTCNGAATAGTCGTAGGTATGNTCGCCGTTNGCGGCATTGGGGCAGTAATCATCCACTGTGCCCCGGAGNTGCCTCACGTTCTCGATGACCATGTTCATCCCNTGGGTGTAGGCCTCACAAAGGTGGCCNCCGCTNGTGTTATTGGGGGTCTTGCCGCCCAGGTTGATTGCCCCACTCTTCACGTAATCTTTGCCCTCGCCTTTCTTGCACCAACCGTAGTCTTCCAGCTGGAGCATGACGGTATAGGTGAACGCGTCATAGCAGCCGGTAACGTCTATGTCGTCGTGTTTGACTCCGGCCATCTCTAAGATACGGGGGCCGACGTAGTGGCCGGCGACCTGGGTCATACTCCCGTGCTGGAAGTGAAAGTCACCGCCGGGCTTGGTCCCTCGGCCCTGGACTCCTATGATATGGGCTGGGGTCTGCTGCAAGTTCTTGGCTCGCTCTGCAGAGGTGACTATCACGCAGGTTGCGTTGTCGGTCTCCAAGCAGCAGTCCAGCAAATGAGCCACAGGGCGAATGATCCAGCGGGAGTCCATCACGTCCTGAACAGTCACCCTCTGTTTCATCATGGCCTTGGGATTGTTGCTGGCGTGATTGCTGTGGGCTACCTTGATGTGAGCTAAGTCCTCACTCTTCACTCCGTAAGTCGCCATATGTTTGGTGAAGTTGAAGGCGAACTGCTGGACGGCGCTGATCAGACCATAGGGCCGCTTCATCAGATCCAAACCGGATATGCCGGAAGCTGCTCTCGCGCCGGTGCCACCGATGCGGAAATTCGAGTAACCATTCATAGACCTGAAGATGGCCACTGTATCGCACATGCCTGCCTCTATGGCGCCCATAGCTAGGCCGATCAGCGCCTCGGAGCTGGAGCCGCCACCGGAGCAATCCATATAGAAGTTGGGTCTAAGTCCTAGGTCATACATGATGGACGTTGAAGGCGTTGAATCTCCGCTGTGGTAGCTAAGCATGCCGTCCACCTGGGTAGAATCCAGTCCAGCGTCGTCCATCGCCCTCCGGATGGCCATGGCCCCCATGGCCCTGGTGCTACGACCGGAGCCGCGGCTGTATTCAGTCTCTCCGATGCCAACGATGGCATATTTACCTACAAGACTGGTCTCCATGGTCCCTCCTTAGGGTGCTAAAGAGCATTCCCCTCCAGCGTGATCTGAAGTCTGGAAATAGGGTCGTATTATGGCCTTAGGGTCTAAGATTGACAATCGCATATATGCCTAATCGAAGGCGCCGGCGATGGCCATCTCGGCCAGTTCTTCGTCATCGACACCAAGAATCTCTCTAAAGACAAAATCCTGGTCCGCACCAAACTCCGGCGCTCCTCTAATCACTTCGCCGGGTGTTAAGGTCAGCTTATAAGGGGCTCTTTCGATGGTCCGCAGAACCCCACCGGCATCAGGGACCTGTTGGAAGATGCCCCGGTCCCGCAGATGCGGGTCGTTCTCGGCCATGTCTTTGCCGGTCTGCACCACCCCCGCTGCTATACCCGCAGACTGGAGAAGATGCATGGCCGCATCTGCATCCTGTTCCACTGTCCAGGACTCAACCAGCCGGTCCAGTTCGTCAGCGTATCTCAGCCGCGATTTGGCGGTGGCGAACCTATCATCCTTCGCCCACTCAGGCGACTCGATCGCACCGGAAAAAGCCGCCCACTCAGTGTCGGTGAATATGGTNATGACCAGCCATCGATCCTCACCTTGACATCGGTAAGCCCCGTGAGGAGCCCCGCTCCCGTGGTGTTCACGGTTGCCGGTACGCTGGACATCTGCATCATTGGCACTCAGTTCTAGAGCCAAAGGCCCTAGTAGAGACGACATAGCTTCCATCTGNGAAACATCTATCCATTGCCCTCGCCCGGTCTGCGCCCGTTGGATCAAAGCCAGCAAGACNGCCTGGGCCCCCGTCATTCCACCCACTGCGTCGCTGTAGGCGCTTGCCGGGCCACTNGGATCAGTCTCNGGAAAGCCTGTTAGGTCGGTGAACCCNGACCANGCCTGAAGGGTCTGGCCATAGCTGACCCGGTCCTTCCAAGGGCCGGTGCGCCCGAATCCCGACATACTCAACATTATGATATCTGGCCGGATTTTAACGATGCTTTCGAAATCCATACCCCAACTGGGCATAACGCGGCCACTGAAATTCTCGGCCACCACGTCTGACACCGCCACCAACCGCCGTGCCAGCTCTTTTCCAGCGTCAGTCTTCATATTCAGGGAGATCGAAGATTTTCCCGCATTCCAGTTGTGGCGCTGGCCCAACCCTCGCGCGGTGTTGGAAGCAGGGCCNCCGACCACTGACAAAGCCTGGTTGGACTCCACTTTAATCACCTGCGCACCCTGGTCCGCCAGTATACGTGTAGCTGAGGGGCCGGCGTGTATCCAGGTGAAATCCAAGACCCTGATGCCTTCAAGAGCTAGTTCAGTCATGTCAGACGATTCCTACTCGGATCAGTTCCTTAAGCTCGCCTTCCGACAAACCGAGTTCGTCGCAGTAAACTTGATTGTTGTGCTGGCCGACTTCGGGCGCCGATGACGCCAGACACCAAGCCGGTTCTGACATCTTGTAGGGAGCTCCTGGATAGACCACCTCTAATCCGGTCTGTGGATCGGCGGTCTTCTGGTAGAAACCCCGGTCCCANAACTGTTCGTTGTGCAGGAGTTCCGACGCCGTCGACACTGGCCCCCAAGGATGATGGTTGGCCTGACCCCANTCGGTGATCTCCTGNCGAGTGTGGGTCAGCGTCCAAGCCTCGACCAGTTCTTCGATGTGGGATCCGTGATCGCCACGGAGGATGAATCGGTCATTGTACTGCTCGTCCATCAGATCACCCGCCATGCCATCTTTGTCCATCCAGGCACGTAGGTCGTCCCATGCTTTCTGGGTGTTCGTGGTGATGCTGACGTAGCCGTCCTTACATTTCCAGGTGGCCACGAACTGGCCGCCGTGCCGGAACCCGCAACGTACAGCATTCTCGCCGGCATAGTTATAAGCGGTATTCACGTGCTCGGTAGTAGTGGCCACGGCTTCCTGCATAGAAACGTCCACATACTGACCTTGTCCGCTGGCTAATCGGTGGAAAATCGCGATGAGGATGCCGATATAGGCGCGATTAGACGTGGTCTGGTATGCCTGCATGCCCCACAATTTGTTGGGCGGAGTTTCGGGCCAGCCCGTGACATACATATAGCCGCCCATGGCGAAGCCAACCAGATCACTGCCTCGGTAGTCCCGGTAGGGTCCAGTCTGCCCAAAAGGGGTCAGCGACGCGTATACGAGACCAGGGTTTCCATCTCCCAGGTGTTGGTACCCCAAACCAAGAGAGTCCAGATAGCCGGGCTGAAACGATTCCACAACCACATCGGCGGCGCTGGCCAAACGACGAAGCAGAGTGCTTCCCTCATCCGATGATATATCGAGGGTAATGCTGCGCTTGTTGGTGTTGTAATGCCGCCAGTAGATGGAGTTCTCCGAAGAACTATTTCCTTCTATAAATGGGCCAACACTGCGCATCGAGTCCCCACCGGGGGGCTCCACTTTGATTACGTCTGCACCCACATCTGCCAGTAACTTGCCGCAATACACACCAAGGTCTCCGGACAGGTCCAGTACCCGGATTCCCGTCAGTGGCTGTTTAACTGCGTCCCCCGATTCCAGCAAACTAAACTCTCCGGGGACCCAGGTCCTTTTGCAGATCGGAGATGGTCTGGTCCCGGGTCTTCTTCTGCCACCGTACCCGCTGGTTGATAGGGGTGTTCTCCACCTCTGGTGCGACCTTCATTGTCACGAATACGGGGCCAGGTTTACTAAGAATCTCTTCGATGTTGTTGGTGAAATCCTCTAGGTTTTCGAAGGAATAGGTGGACGGATAACCACACCCCTTTGCTATGACGTCATACTGGACGTTCTCGGCGTTTGGCACCGGCTGACCGCCGGTCGTGGCATAGACGCCGTTGTCAAGCACGAAGTGATAGAAATTCTTGGGGTCTTTCTCGGCTATGGTGGTTAGCGCGCCCATGTTCATAAGGATGTCGCCCTCCGAGTCGAACAGAATGATCTTCTCGTCAGGACGGGACATCGCGAGGCCAAATGCGAAAGAAGCGTGGCCACCCATGGCAGGGTCACCCAGGGGAACGTCACGGTCTGGCTGGTCGCTTAGGTTAATCCAGTGCCGCCCGCCACGACCTGGGATCACTACGGCGTTTCCCCGGAATGGTGCGAAGGCCTTGAACATATCTGCTGTTTGGAACATCAGTCCTCTATATTCTTACGTATGAAGTTTTAGTTTCGGTAGCCCATGTTTACCGCTGGACGAAACCGTGATACTCGTCTCCGATCAACACGGCCACCGGCTGTTTGGTCGCTTCGGCGCGGTCAAATGCGACCTGAATTCGGTCGGCATCGGCGTCGCTTTCAACCAGATAGTACTTGACGCCAAAGGCGTGTAGGAAATGCTCGGTATATGTGGCGGCGGTGTCGGTATCCACGCCGTGACGCGTCCATCCCCGGTACCCGACCATCATCACTACCGGAATATTCATGCCCATCACCCAGCCGCGCAAGGAGTCACCCGACTCCATGAGGCCCGTATTCTGAATCAGGATGACCGGTTTGGCTCCACCCACCGACAGTCCGGACGCTGTAGAGAACGCCTGACCCTCCCGGCTAACTGGAATCAGATCCAAAGTGGGCTCTTCCTGTAAGAGTACATAGAGAAAATTCGTCTCGCTATCAGGTAGCCAGACCACGTGGGTCACGTTATTGGCTTTCAGGTGATCGATTATAGTTTGCGGGCTGAACCCACCTTCCGCATCAGCCAATGTATTTACCTCTTAAATCAAAGTAAGTCTAATCGGAGTTAGTCGATAAAGTCTCGGATCGCTCTGAGCACCAAGTCAGGGTGTTCCATCGGCACAAAATGGGATCCTGCGCCGAGCTCTTTGACCGTGAATGCCTTGGTCTCTTTCCCCAGATGCTGCACGGCGGGATCATGAGGTGTTTGGGCGCCTTTATACGCCCCTACCAGCAGGATGTACTCGCCGCCCAAGCCCCGCAATACCTTAGAAGTGTCGAGATGCCTACGGTTCGCGTAGAAGTTCTCTTCCACGACTGGATCGCACTTCAACTCAACCCTGCCATCTCCTAGGGGCCTAGTCGAACCGTCGATGTAATCGGTGAATACTTCGTCAGTCCAAGGTTTGAACACGCGGCGGCCCCGATAGGCTTCGTACATTATGTCCCGGCTTTCCCAGATAGTGCGTTTCTGCAGCGTCCGTTCAATGCGAAGTTTCTGGTCCTCCGGCGAGAGCAAGGCCATGGGACTGTCCCCTACTCTGGTGTCCACTAAGATGCCCTTCCCGACTATCCCTGGGAATAGGGAGTCAGCTATCAACAGGGACATACCGCCCGCGGAATGGCCGATACATATCGACCCCTCGAGTCCTAAAGCCTGAATCACTGAAGCGGTATCGTGGCCGATCTGCATAAAGGTGTACTCACCATCAGGGTGCTCCGTGTCCCCATGCCCACGCAGGTCGAATGAGTAAACATGGTGGTCTAGAGCCAAGTCTCTTGCAGCGTGATTCCAGATTCCCGCGCACATGCCAACGGCATGAAACATCAAGACGCTGGGTTTATCGGCGGCACCCCACTCCAGGTAATGGTGGTTTACCCCATTAGTCTCCACAAATCTACTTTCCGGTTGCAACTAGGTCTCCTGAATCAATCTTAAAAAGGGTTCCGGGCCGCGGTTGGTTAATCCAACACAGCCACGACCTCCAGTTGTACCAAAATACCGAGAGGAAAGGCATCGTATTCTATTGCATGACGGGCTGGACGGTCGTCTTCATCGGGGAACATCTCGAGCCAAGGAGCGTTTACCGCCTCCCGCTGAGACCTGTCTTTCATATATACCTTGACGCTGCCGACGTTCTTGGTAGTCGCGCCGGCATTCTCCAGCATAGTCTTCATATTGGCGAAAGCGAAGACGCACTGACTCTCCAGGTCTTCGGGCACCTTCCCAGTGACGGGGTCCGCGCCCATAATGCCGCTGGAGAAGATCATGTTGCCTACCCGAGCCCCGAAGGGGATGGGCGCGCCGTGTTTTACCCCGTCAACGTGTATAGAACGCCCTTTATCAGCCATCATTCACCTAAACCAAGTCGGGCCATCTGAGCAAATCGCAGCCGCAATTATACCTGGCAAATGCGAGTGTTCAAGGATGAAACCCATCAGGCATAACTGCCGTGTTATTATCCGGTCGTCAAAATTCG
>NZUD01000001.1 GCA_002697005.1 Chloroflexota bacterium
AATACTCTGGTACAGCTTAATGCCCCACCTGAACTGAGAGGCCGGATAATAAGCATATTGCAGGTTGCTCCGGCTATCCATTTCCTTAGCGCACTTCCATTGGCACTGGTAGGAGATACATTCAGCTGGCCAATCGCAGTCACGGGTGCAGCAGTTATAACTTTGCTTGTTGCTCTGTTACTCGGAATCTTGAATCCGACTCTTCGTAGGTCTGATTCAAGATAAACGGACTCCCTTTACGGAAACCTTGACGACAAGTTCTTAACGCCAGTAGTTTCTGCTATTGCATCTCATCCAATACTGGAAATCCCTCAGAATCTAAAGGAAACCCCATATAGCTATACCAAGGTCGTATATCTCTCATGATGATCGTAGGAATTTCCTCGACCACATTTGGTTGTTCTTTCCTCGCCATCACTTCTCTGGAAAGTGTCTGATCTCGGGAATATTTTAAAGATGCCCTTTGTTCGTCTCGTTGTTTGAATTCAGGCATTACATCTTTGGCAAATAATTCTAGAGTTGCACAGATTTCCTCATGCGAAATAGTTCCCGACTCTACCGAGAAGACTATTTGATCCAACCCCGCTTGCTCATAATCACGTAACGTGGCAGAGATCTTTTCGGGCGTCCCGATGGTGCCAGTATCCCACTCGAATTTGTAATCAGATCTCGTATAGTTATCCCACAGATTAGTCACTCCTGGTTTGTGGCTCCCATGACCGAAATAATGAACGAAGCCGTACCACCAGAAGTGAACTTTATCCTGTATCCGCTTTGCTTCAGGATCTGTAGGGCAACATATAAGTCGGCTAAGCACACTCAGATTCGGATTGATCGCGTAACCTATCGGGATTGCTTCTCTCCAAAAGGTGTCGTGGTAAGCATCTACCCATTGCTTTGTAGTATTCGGGTCGGTAAATCCAAACGACAATGCTCCTATCCCTAAGCGTGCCGCCTTCAATATGCTTTCACGATGAGAACAAGCCAGCCATAAGGGTGGATGAGGTTTCTGTTGTGGTTTTGGAAGGATGTTCCTCGGTGGAAACGAAAAATGTTCCCCACCATAACCACGATAGGGTTCTTCAACCATCATCCTAGCCACTTGCCCTAGGACCTCTTCTGTCATTTCTTGACGCTGGTCCCAATCGACTCCCCATGCCGTGGTACCGAGGCGGTCGCTTGAAGAGCCGACGCCAAATTCAACTCTCCCCTTTGCCAATAGGTCCAGTGCTGCTACCTTTTCCGCTGAACGGACCGGATTGTTGATCATAGGGGGAAGCAACATCACACCGAATCCCAGGCGAATCTGCTTCGTACGCTGCGTGCAAGCGGCCAGGAAAACCTCTGGACTGGAAAGATGGCAATATTCTTCCAAAAAATGGTGTTCCTCTACCCAAAGTGAATCAAACCCTAATTGATCCGCCAATTGGGCAATCTCCAAGCGACTTTCATAAAGTTCAACTTCACTTTCTTGGCTCCATGGGCGAGGGAGTTGGAATCCTAATTCAATACCGAACTTCATAGCTCATATCTCTTATGAAACGAAATGATGACCTTCTGTATTTTTTGGCTGAGACACACCCTATTAAATAAAGTCCCAAGGGGAATATGCCCCAAATGTCATCAACCCCGCAAGGTAGTAACTATTAATCAAGATTAAATGGTCGGAGTTTCCGATGCTAAATCACCGCAGGTCGTCCGGCATATGTGACAATGATGTTCAATGGCATTAACAAGGGCACGTAATGCCACTCAACCGTGCGCATCATGGCGAGTGATTGAACAAGGCAAACTCTTGGAAAACCCTGGCAGTGAATTTCCTGGCTGAACAGACTTTACTGGTCGTCGGAGTCGCCATGATATTCACTTTGTTACTCCTATACCCTCTGTTCCAGATGGCTCCAACTTTACAAGCGTCCCCTAATCCGCCCGGTGAAGTTTTCGAACTTCAAGACGATATAAATGATAAATTCCCGAATTCCATCCATTTCACCCCGTTCTTGTTGGAATCAAGGTACGGAGACGTCTTAACGCCAGATGTATTGCTGGAATTCAAACAGCATAAGCAGGACTTGTTAGATAAGGATTCAAGAGGCGAGCTAGCCGCGGGGAGTCTAGAGCAGCAACCTTATCTAGTTAACTATTTAGATGCCGACGTAGGCATATTGATGATAGGAACTCACTCGGTCCTAGATCCGATCGAAGATAGATTAACTGACATAGGCACAACTATAGAGTCCGCGTCCCTAGAAGAGGTGAAATTAGCTGTACATCAACTAATCTCTGATCCGGAAACAACAGCAGTACTGGACTTTCTCTCCCGCCATGCGACCTATACACCGAGGACCATCATGGGGGACGAGATATTTTGGTGGGTTTCCCCCGCGATGACTTTCAGCGTCATGACCGACAATGAAAAGCTTGGCGGCGGCGGGCTTGAGATTGCAGTAGGCGGCGGTCCCGATGTGATCGCCAAAGAACATCTCAATCGGCATATTCGAGATGTCATGAGTAAGGAATCAGAGTCTTACGATATCTGGGGAATAGCTATCGACGCTAACCTCGAGGCTCAAGACGAGGGCAAGACAGCCGGTATATTCATAATGTTCACCGTCATAGGCGCTCTCTTAGTGGTCGGGGTGACCTTGAAGTCCTATTGGGCCACAGCCATATGCGGAATCGGGTTAGGCGTTTTGATGATATGGCTGAAAGGAATATCTGGCTTGATAGGCCTCAAGAGCGGCCTGGTGATAGATCTGATCGTACCTATCGGCATGATATCCCTTGGAGTCGACTTTGTTGTCCATGCCTTACGCCGCTACAAAGAAGAGATCAGTAATCGGTACCCACCAAGGATGGCATTAAAGATCGGCCTTTCCAGTGTCCTTGGGGCGCTGATACTCGCCATGGCAACTGACAGTATCGCGTTCCTATCAAATCTGTCGTCTTCGATAGAAGCTGTCATTCATTTCGGAAGTGCGGCAGCCATAGCGGTTTTAGCTTCATTCGTCATATTAGGCATCATCGCCCCGGTGGTATTGATGAGGATAGACGAACTCACTATCACGTCGGGTATACGTTGCAACACTAATGCTTATTGCATTTTACGGCTGATTGGTGCACTAGGCGTCGCCATATCCTCTGGGGTTGCAATCGTTTTGGTCGTTGCGGTCAGCAAGCTATACGGAGTAATAATTCTGGGGGCTGCAGCCCTGCTGTTCCTTGGCATCCCGATCGTTTATATGGTCTTTATAGCTAGTAAACAAATTGATGACGGTCTTGATGATGATGCGCACATGGATAGCAACATCCCGTCGATGTTCCTGATAGAAACTCTAGTATCGGCTGCGGTTGCTCATTCGAAGACCGTATTGATAACTGCTGCGCTTCTGACTGCTGTTTCAGTTTTCTTTGCATTCAAATTAGGCCCGATCTTCGACGTGAAAGATTTTTTCGATTCTGAATCCGAGATGGTCATAGGCCTGGATAAACTAGATGAACACGTCGGTGATACCGGCGGAGAACCCGGGGCCGTGTATGTCAGAGGGGACCTGATGGACCCTCATGCGGTCATGGCTATATCGGACTTCATAGAATCATTAAGAGATATCGATTACATAGCTGAAACTCCTAGCGGAAATGTAACCGCTGGATTGAACATCGTTAACGTTTCACGCCTTATCGCCGCCAGCCCACACACAATCTCATTAATCAGGGCCGAAACAGGAATATCAGTCACCGATGTTGACCGGGATGGAATCCCAGACTCACGGGAACAGATCGGAGCCATGTTCGCTTTCTCTTCCGAACGAGGTGTCTTAGGGGCAGGCGGCAAGCAGACCTTGACCCCGGAGCAGGTCAGACAAGCAATCTATCTGTCAGCCGAGGGGGCACATATAACCTCTATCTGGTTCCAGATTCCAGGAACGCGTGATCAGGCTGTAGTGGCTGCGACGGAACAATCCATACAACCCAAAATGGCCGTCCTTCAAGATCATAGGTCTATCTCGAAAGTCGGTCTGACGGGCTCACCTTTCACTAGGAAAGCGCAGCTATCGGCTTCCACCCGTACGCTTTACACATCTTTACCGATAGCCTTGATTGCAGCGGTCATCCTCTTGACAGCAACGATGCGATCTGTCAAATATGCCGTCATCACAGTGATACCCATTGTCCTAGTAGTGGCATGGCTATACGGGATAATGTACATTTCGGGGTTCGCATTGAACTTTGTAACGGCTATGATTGGAGCGATTTCCGTCGGTATCGGGATTGACTACTCGATACATATGACCGAAAGATTCAGAGAAGAGTTAAGACGCACTAAAGACGCAGCAGATGCCATAAAGATGACTGCACGTGGTACTGGAGTCGCTTTGATGGCATCTGCTACGTCAAGCATAGTCGGGTTTGCGATACTTGGCTTCGCTCCTATGCCTATGTTTGCTGCCTACGGGCAGCTCACAGCAGTGATGATATTCCTAGCACTGGTAGCTTCGTTGCTGGTGCTGCCGTGCTTATTGATAGTAGTGACGAGCACATCCAAAACAATCGTTAGTAACCGGCACACGGTGGACCCGTCTTAGGTTTGACAGGATTCGATCCACGACCTTCACCTATTCAATAGGATCAAGGCTTTCCAAATGTCGCTAACCGGTCGATTCGGCAGACGAATAGCACTCTCTTCTCCTCGATGCTCGGGTCCCGTAGTCCATAAGGGGGTTCGTTGCCCGTGTACTTCTCCCAGATCTTATCCAACTGCTGCGTAACCCTATCGCCATTGGGGCCCTCTTCCAATTCCTCGCGTTCCACTGTGCATTTGATTTGCACCCAATGATAGGGGTTGTCCGGGTTGACGACGAGGATGGTGAGTCGAGGGTTATTCCGGATCCAACCGCATTTACGCCGGTGAGCCGCTGTGTTGATCAAGACATGATCGCCTTCATAATCAAACCACATCGGTGTCAGGCCTACACGCCCATCTGGCCCGATCAGGCCAAGGGTGATAGTGATCGGTCGATCAAGAAGGTCCCTATAGATAGGATCTAGTCCATCGAGTCCGCTTACGTTTTGCCGTTCGCCGATCGAAAACTGCCCGGGTTGCAAGCCGTTTGCCACATCTTTGAACTTTGCAATCGTGATCTCACCTGCCATGTCGCTTCACCCCTTACCGGTCTCTATAACTCTACCGATTGTTACATTTCTTGTTTCGATTCTCTCTGAGATTAACTCCAAATATAACATCGCGCGGACGGTAGAATTGATCAGTACATGTGAGTATCGATACGTGAGATAACAGATTACCCGTACTCTTCCGCAACCACATAGTTTCTGAGGATGCCTATGTCACTGATCTCCACCTCTATGATGTCCCCAGGTACCATGTCGCCGTCGGCTCCCTGAGTGCCCATCCACAGCACATCCCCGGGGTATAAAGTAGCGTACTTGCTAAGTTCGTGGATCCAAGTAGCGGTGTCCCATATCTGGTCAGAGGAAGAGAAGTCCTCCCAGACTACACCGTTGTGCCGCACGATAATACGGAATCCTGTTGAGGACAGATCAGTAACGATCCACGGTCCCATGGGTTTCCATGTATCGCAGTTTTTACCGCGAAACATGGTACGGTCAGCCTGCTGCCAGGGTCGCTCACTGATGTCGTTGCCAATGGTATATCCAAACACGCAATCCAAGGCCTCATCAACAGATACCTTCTTGGCCTTCTTGCCTATGACAACCGCCAACTGCCCTTCAGGTTGAACAGCGCCGGCGCTGTCCTTCGGCACCACGATATTCTCTTCAGTACCTATGACAGCGTGGACCGACCGATAGTTGGGAGAAGGGCGGTCGGGATAGCTGGGCGGTGAACCGCGCCGGGCAGCCATGCCTTCTACGTGCCCCCGGTAATTAGGGCCAGCGGCATATAGCATGGCTGGTTTTATGGGAGCCAATAACTTCACCTGTTCCAATGGATGGACGTTATTAGTGACGGCGTACTCCCCAAGCGGACTCCCCGAAACCTGGATGACACGGTCGCCCTCGACGATACCGAAGTTGGTTTCTCCTTCCAATTCAAAGCGACACCAGATCATGTTTAATCTCCTAGTATGAGAGAGGTTTATCGGATTCCCATGAGGATGTGACATTCTGGTATGGCTAGAGCTATCAACGAGAAGTCCCATTATCGGACGAGACAAATATCAGAAACGATGACCTCAAAGCGCTTCATTACATCCTAAGGCACCCAACGATCTAATCGGCTATCTGTGCTCGCTCTTCCACTGTCGCTATCTTGAAGATAGTCCAATGCCGAAGTTGAGCTAGCTCAACTCCTTCGCCGTCCACGAGTAGGACATCGTAATTCGCGAAATGATGGGCCTTTCTCTCGTAGGCGTCGATCAGGTGGGCACCGCCGATTACAGAGGTGCCTACTGGTATTTTCCGGTGATGTTGCACTCTGCTTTTGGTATGCATAGAGGTAGGTATTACGAAATTATGCCGGAGGAGCATCTCGGCCCACCCTGCAGTCCAAGATGGATGAGCGACCGCGTTCTTATCCGTGAATAATGGGTTGTCGGTCCGTTGTTTTTGAGCGATGAATTCTTCCGATGTTACTTTCGAGAAATCAAGCTCCATAGCCGACCAATCCTTTCCGATCTCCGCACTCTCAAGGATCAGCGGACCTTTATCACCCGACTCGATGGTCGGCCCCATGGAGCGCGGTTTTACAATTCCATCTACCCATTCCGATCTTCCCAGGCCGACCGTGCCGGACACACATACCTCTCCGGATTGGTTGATCATCTCCACAGTCCAAGACGCGGCCGACGATCCCTCCTTTATCGTGGCTTTGACCCTCAGAGTATCACCGGGGAACGTGGGTTGCCGGAACGAATATTCTGCCCACCCTTCTTCAAGCCAACGTTCGCCCAACGCCGCCAAAATCGTGTCCGTCGCCCATCCCCATACAGTTACACCACCAACCAGAGGTCCAGCGAACCCGTATGACCTCGCGACTTCGGTGGAGTGGATCGGGTTGGTTATATCTGGGCTGTCATCATTATCAAGATAGGCAACGACCGTATTTTCGATAGTTGTTCTTGCCATCACGCAACCTTCCTAAATCAGGGAGTCGAATATATCTAGTTTCCGGAAGCCACACACTCCGGTATAGTGGCGTGTTTGTCGAGACCCAAGGCCGAGGGGTGATGCGATCGTGGGAGCGATAGCCGTTCCAACTACTATTATACGACTATAGGTTTAGGTTGAGCCTGCTTCCTTTCGTCAATCGAATATATAGCCCAAATAGTTAAGAGAAGTAGCACGATATTGGACCATATACCGACGTCATATGTACCCCGTGAGTCGTAGAGCAATCCGCCCATATAAGCGCCAAAACCTGATCCTATGGGCATAACCGCGAACATCGCACCGTAAATGGTGCCTAATCGGACGAGGCCGAATGCATCAGAAGCATACGCTGCCGTTATAGAAACCACAGAATTCCACGAGAATCCTACGAAAAGTATTCCTATCAGCAATGAAATGATTCCCAAAGAAGGGATATTAAGGAAAGGGATTCCCATCGACAGCAACACAAACACAAATCCCAGGCAGCGCATTTGATAAGAGATACTTAGAAATATCCGTCGGCCATGACTGTCCGAAAGATGGCCGAATAGGAGCGCTCCTACGATCGCAGATGCCCCGATTATGCTAAATGCCCCAGCGGCTATCATTTCACCGTAACCAAGATCTTGCACGTAGGTCACAAAGTGAGCATTCACGAAGCTCATCGAGTAGCCTCAAACGAAATAACCAAAGGTCAGCTTGGCAAATAGGGGGCTCCGCAACGCTTCTAGAAACGTGGCGTCCCGTCCTAGCATGGTGCCGACTCTTTTATTAGACCTGGTCGCGCTTTGCGCCTCTTCTCCATCCGCGCCGAAAGCCTGTAAACCCATTTCTTGTGGCCGATTTCTGATCAACAATATCCCGATTGGTAGTATCAAAAAAAGTAAGAGTAAAGATAAAAACCAATAAGCTTCCTTCCAATTGAAAAGTACTAGGAACAGAGATGTCGCAGGAACAAGGGCCATCGCTCCAAAAGAACCAGCTCCACTGACTATGCTGAGCGTCAACCCTCTTCTTGTTTGGAACCAAGAGCTAACGATCTTAGTCAGGATCGGGCCAGACCCCAGGGTTACTCCGATGCTCATAATTGCGAAGAGCACATAGAGTTGGGATAAGTTCCCAATGAACGGTATCAGGAACAACATCAGTCCCATAACCGTCACACCTGATAAGGCAGCGACCTTGGGACTATAGCGATCAGCCAGATAACCTGCTAATGGACGGAGTAGTCCGGAGATCATGTAGGTTAGGCCGAAGGCCAGAGATAGAGTTCCCCTGCTCCACTCAAACTCCTCGGTCATAGGCTTTAAAAATACGCCGAATGAATGATTACCTCCTGAGACACCGAATGTCACGAGAGCGCATCCGACGAGCACGAACCAACCGTAAAACATTCTGCCTCTAAACAGTCTCATTTTTCTTTGATCCAGGGAGATAACGTTGGTTCAGTGTTGTTACCACCAGTCTATTCGATGCGAGTACTATAGCTGCCGAGTTACAGGTTTAGGCCTGTCCAGAGCCTATTATGTACCCGTCAAGCAAAATATCTATGAATCGTCCGAGATATCATATCCGATACCTTAGTTCATCGGTAAGATAATGGATACCATTAAATCGGCGGCTGTAATTTTTACAAATTTTTCTGCAGGAGAACGAAATGAACTTCGGAATGTTCACCGATTTTCATGTCCGTGGAGGAACCACGCAAGCTGAAGCATTCGACGAGTCGTTTGGCCAAGTGATAGAGGCTGAGAATCTGGGGTTCGACACCGTGTGGCTGGCGGAACATCACTTCAGTCCTGAGCGAGCTGTACTGGCATCTCCAATGATCGTAGCCAGCGCCATATGCGCCAGGACCGAACGTATCCGGATCGGATTAGCAGTACAAGTTTTACCATTAACTAACCCCTTACGGGTAGCCGAGGAAGCAGCTACGGTAGACCACATATCCAAGGGCAGATTTGAATTTGGAATAGGGCGTAGTGGATTAACCCGATATTACCAAGGTTACAACGTCCTGTACGAGGAAAGTCGACCGAGGTTCTTAGAAGCCTTGGCAATAATCACAAAGGCATGGGAACAAGATCAGTTCTCCTATGCTGGACAATTTCATTCTTATGAAAACGTTACGGTCGTTCCAAAACCATTTCAGAAACCTCATCCTCCGATTACCGTAGCTGTGGCAGGCGAAGAGACATTCCCGCTAATCGGCTCAATGGGACACTCGATCTTTGTAAGCATGAATACCCCCAAGGAACAACTGACAGAACGGCTAACTTCATACAAGCAATCTCGCAAAGAATCTGGAATCCGCGAACCCGGAGGAATCTCCATTAGAGTGCCAGTCTATGTTGCGGAAACCACAGACAAGGCACATTCCGAACCTGAAGAAAGCGCCAGACACGCGCTCTCATATGCCGCACAAGAGCTTAGCCAGACAGCTGCTAGTGTAGAAGCCGCAGCTCGGATGCATACAATGGCAAACACGCCATATTCAGAAATCCTGGCTAATCGAGTCTTGTTTGGAACTCCAGATGAGATAGTTGACCGCCTCGATGGTCTTCAAGAAGAATTCGGCATCACTGGATTAGTCATGGAATGTAATTATGGAGGTCGGATTCCGTATGAACGGGTCATCAATTCACTGCGACTTCTAAGTGAGAAAGTGATGCCCAATTTCAAATAATGAGCGCTGACAGCCAACCGTTCATGAGGTTTTCATCTTTCATATAATTGGTAAAACGGGTGTCATTTGAAGGGTACGTATTGCGACGGCCGAACCTAATAATAGGGATGGTAGGTGGGGCACTTACTGTGGTTATAGTGGTAGTCCTATCCGCTTTAACTTAAGCTGACCGCCGCGCGATTGGTGATCCTTCAAGCTTTATTCAGGCGTCACTATGAGATTCACTGCAACTTGCCGATAAAACTCGATACCGTTCACCTTACGTCTAACCCAAATGTTTTGTTCAGCCTGGTAATCATATCGAAATAACACGCTGTGAACGCCAATCCGACAGCTCCTTCATCTCCAACCAAATGCGTGGTTGCTTGCCAGATAGAATCTTTCATAGATCCTCTGAGTACGTCCAATGTGAATTGAATCCATATTCCGTCCTTAGGTAGTAACCCCCGAGGGCCGGTCCCCTTACCGAGGCCATCTAGCACCGGGTCGCTGACACCCGCGTCCTGCGCCAATGGCAATATGGCATCCCACAAGCCTTTGTCTTCACGTTCATGAGCTACTGTTAAACCCACCGTATAAGTTACCCAAGGTTCTAGGTCAAGAGCGTCGACCGTCTCTTGCAATCGGGCTATTCCCAACCCGACTCCCGGATTTGTGAATAACGCTTTAAACGTGGACGAAAGGTAGGATCGAGGACCGGTAATTTTATTGTAAATATCTTGCATATCGGATGAGAGGCTCGTGACTGGGGCACCAGTGATTCGGGGCATAGCCACTCCTTTCACTCTGTATTGCGGTTGAGAGATTTAAATCAAGCCTAATAGTAAACTGATCGTCTATCGGAAATTAGCTCAATAAGGTATTAATCTCTCGGTTTAGTTTCGACGCATAAATGTGCAATACGGTTCGCATAATCGGATCATTCGCCCAGCTACGGATGCCCACGTTTCGGTTGCTTAAAATCCGCGCCATTCTGGGAGGCGTTTTTCAGTAAAAGCCTTAGGGCCTTCCTTGAAATCCTCGGTGCGCGTCAGAGTCGAAAACAGGATATTCTCAAACCTCAACGCATCTTCCAGCGCTTTACCTAATCCCCGAAGCATAGCTTCTTTAGCAGAACGGACTCCTAAGGGGCCGTTCTGCGCTATCAGGTTGGCCATCGCTTCTGCCGTAGGCATCAGTTCCTCAGGCGATACAACTTGATTTACTAATCCGATTCTCAAAGCCTCATGCGCATCTATCGGTTCGCCAGTGAGCTGCAGTTTCAACGCATTACCCAGGCCGACGATCAATGGCAGGCGTACGGTACCTCCATCACAATGGTGGAATCCTCGCCTTACTTCAGAGCAGCCGAACTGTGCAGATTCAGAGGCGATCCGGATGTCACAGGCTAGAGCGAGTTCTAGGCCACCGGCCAAAGCATACCCATTAACAGCGGCGATTATGGGTTTCCATATTTCGAGTCCTCGGGTGATTCCGGCGAATCCAAATCGATTGGAATCTTGCCTTAGGTCATACATATCACGTTCTGCCAGCAACGGGGTATAAGTCTTCAGATCTGCGCCAGCACAGAAAGCACGGTTTCCGGTGCCAGTGACGATGGCGACCAAAGCTTCGGAGTCGTCTCGGAATTCTTCCCAAATTTGGACCATCCGATCGTGGTGATCCGGGCCCAACGCATTCATCGCCTGGGGCCGGTTAATGGTGATGTAGGCGGTATTTCCGCGCCTCTCATATACTACTTCGTCCATATCAGTTCGTATTACCCTCCAGACGATTACTGTACTGGTGCGTTGAGTTACAGATCCTTCTCAGTCCAAATACTAGTCCGATCCCTGAGTCGTGACGTAATCCGCCAAGTTTCTATAAATGGCCACCGTTTCTGACACGGTGGCTTTTATAGGCGAACGTAAGATCTTCCGATTGGTGGCTAGTATTCATACCGTTCTGGATCTGATTACCTAGAGATTCAATGCTTCCAGTCCAGCTTTAGCAATTGATTCATCATCTATGCCACTCGGCAAGCCTCCAACGCCGATTGCTCCGACAACAGATCCCGATTGTAAAACCACGACACCACCAGGTATTGCGATCAATTGAGGGTCCCCGAAGGATTCAATTGATCGATTTTGACTTGCCAATTGCTCAGAGAATGCGAGCGTATCTACTCCTCGAACTGCAGATGTATAGGCTTTTCGTATGGCGAACGTAGGCCTCAAGCATCGGTCCATACGAGCGTAAGCTAAGAGATTGCCTGCATCATCCACGACTGCCATATCGACTTTTTTACGCTCTGGATCTCGGTTGTAGTCAACTATCATTGCCGCTATAGCAGATTGAGCCTGTTCAAGACTGAGCATCGGTTTGTTATACATGGTCTTACTCCTTACATATCTGATTCCCACAAAATAACGGCTGGGCCTGTTTCAGACAACCCAGCTGACCTTCATTGGCCTCTATTGAATGAAGATCCATCTTTTGAATCTTGTTGATCAGAAGAATTGTCGGATGTTTGCATCCGCCTGAATTGATACCACCAGAGTCCAGGGCGATATTCACCCTACCGTGTTGCCTAGACCTAAGTGCGGATGTAGTATCCGAAGAATCCTAGATTTCAAGGAGTTCTAATCATGCCACGTTTCCCGATTGCCTCGCGCGAACAGGTGCCTCAAGATCAAGTCGCCGCTTTCGACTCCATCGTGTCCGCTCGAGATGGGGTTGTCCCTGAAGTTGGCCCAGTAGCTGTACAACTGCATGTCCCTGAGATAGCCCAACGAGGCGAAGTCCTAAGGGCTTACCTAAGAGCCGAAGGTTCAACGCTGTCAGATAATGTCGCAGAGTTGGCTATGATAACAACTGCTCGTGAACTCGATTGCCAGTTTATTTGGCACGCCCATGCAGCCGCCGGTCGCCGGGCCGGCCTAAGCGACGCTCTAGTAGACGCGTTGCGAGATAAAAAAGAGCTTCCCGCTTTGTCATCTGTAGAATCAGCGGTTATCAACTATGGCAGGGAATTCTTCCGGACCCGCCGAGTCTCTCAGGCTACGTTTGATGCCGCTTTGGGTGA
>NZUD01000002.1 GCA_002697005.1 Chloroflexota bacterium
GCCCAAGACTCTGCCATCCAAGACCGAGGTCTGGGTCTTCCAGCCTTCGCCCATATCATTCAAAAGCCCTCTAGTAGGACCGTAACTCGGCGGCAGACAGAACCTGAATCGGCGCGCAGTCAAGTGCTAACAACGCTCTTTAGTCAGTCGCGTATTTCTCACCAAGCGCTGTCTCCCAGCGGAGATAATTCATCATGTCAGCGAAGTTCCGCTCAGGGCCGGACAGCACCACATCAGTAGGGGCCCGCATCACCCCGGACAAACCCTCCTCTACTCCTAACCCAGCCTGCCGCCAAGCAGCCATTCCGCCTTCTAAAGCGGTAACGTTCTGGTAGCCGATCTCTTCGAGGGTGACTGCTGCCAGCACCGAGTTCTGTCCGTTGTTACACGTGACCACTATGGAAGCTGATTTATCGGGAGCGAACTCAGCGATCTGAAGTTCCAGAGAGCCACGGGGAACCCAACGAGCGCCGGGAACGTGGCCTCTGGTAAAGTCCTGGCTGTTCTCGACATTTATGACTGTTGTCGGTTTATCCGCCTCCAACTCCTGTGGCGAGACCAGATTGACCTGCAAGCGGGCTTCTTCCAGGCCACTTGGAGCCTGCTCTCCGAATCCCGTCTCCAATGCACGACCACTGTCGGACCAAGCTGTAGATCCGCCATCAACCGCATAGACTTCCTCGAAGCCGAACTGGCGGTACCAGGAGGCGATGAATGTAGCGCGGGCGTGCCCATCGCAGGAAAAGACCACCGGACAATTCTTGACCACCAATACATCGTCTGACCGCTGTACCACCTGGCCTCCAGGGAACCAGCGGAAGCCAGGTATGTGACCTATTGCGTATTCTTCGGTGGTGCGAACGTCCACAAAATAACAGGTCTTCTTATCTCTCTCGTCCAGCATCTTCTGTACGGTGTCTACATCTAGATAACGGACACCGTCTTCCTCGGCTAAACGAGCCGCGTAGGTTTCTGCAACAGCCAGCCCCTCGGGAGAAGGCTGAGGCAGGTCCAATCGGTCCCCTCCGGTCTCTAGGTCATACCCAGCCAAGAGCCAGCCAGATGTACCGTTCTTCAGGCCGAAGATATTGGTCATACCCATGCGTTGTAGCACACGAGTACCAATGACACTGCGGGTCCGACCGGCGCAGTTAACGATCACGGTGGTATCAGGGTCTAGGTCCTTGGTGATATCAGTGACGCGCAGGGCAAGTTCTCCTCCCGGAACACTGCGGCCACCTGGGATACAGAAACGCTGGTATTCCTCCGGGGTGCGGGTGTCGAGAATCACCAGTTTGTCACCGCGCTCTATACGTTCGTGCAATTCGGTGGCCTCGATCTCTGGAACGTGGTACTCAACCTCCATGCGCTCCCCGAAGTCCTTGCTGATGACATTGCTGCCCCATTCGGTAGGGAACCCTTCCGTGGTCCACTGGTTAACGCCGCGGTCCAGCACTAAGACATTTGTGAAGCCCATGCTTTCCAAGGTGGCAGCAGCCAATGTCGCCCGGCGACCATCGTCATCACAAACGATTATCTTCTCTCCCTTCACCGGGGCTGACACATCCATGCGGAACTCTAATTCCTTCCGGGAAATCAGGCTCGAGTCTGGGATATGGGAGCTGTTGTACTCGCCGGCTTCCCGGACGTCGATCAGAGCAAACTTTGACTTGCCTTGGAGTAGTTCGTTCAGGTCTTTTGCGGAAATTATATTGGCCATTGTAAAGGTCCTCCGATCATTGGATATGTAGTGGAGCGGCTCCAGACTAACCCCTCAGATTTAGCACTCGCATAATCAAATCGGCCGCTAAGGCACCAATTTATAAGCCCTATGGCTCCTCTGCGGCACGCAGTTCGTCAGCATCTACTGTGTACTCGTCGTCGTCGTTACCTTGGATGGCTGCCAGGACTCTTTCCGCCGACAAGGGGAGTGTCTTAACCCTCACTCCTACGGCGTCGTAGATGGCATTGGCGATAGCGGCAGGCGGGCCGAACCCAGGTGACTCCGCAACAGCACGAGCTCCAAAGGGTCCGTCAGCGCTAGGGATCTCTATCAAGATATTCTCAATCTCAGGCATGTCCACAGACAATGGCATCAGGTACGTCGCCAATGACGGGTTCCTAACCTCCCCGGTCTCTTTGTGGATGAGTATCTCTTCGCTTAGGGCACGGCCGATACCCTGCACTGCACCGCCCTCTAGCTGTCCTTCCACTCCCATGGGGTTGATGGCCCTGCCGATGTCTTGGGCCTGAACGAACCGGGTGACCCGTACTTGACCCGTCTCCTTGTCCACTATGACCTCTGCGCCCTGAGCATTGAACACCGGCGCGTAGGGGAGACTAGAGAGGGACGACGTTCCGATTATAGGACCGCCCCGCGAGCTTAAGCTCATCCGGCCCAACTGGCCCAGGTCCATTGACTGGGGAGGGTTGTCTTGCACATAGACCGAACCACCGGAGCACTCCAGCGCTTCTACAGGGACACCCAACCGGTCTGCGACCAGGTCCAGCAGCTTGGACTTAGCGTCCTCGGCTGCGTTCTGCACCGCCCGGCCCTGGCTGTAGACGATTCGGCTACCGCCGCTAGGGCCGGTGAAGGGAGCCATGTCGGTGTTCCGTTTCGCAACCACGACCTGGTCCAGGCGCAGGCCCAACGCTTCGGCGGCTATCTGGGCCAGGGAAGTGTCGC
The DNA here is from genome assembly GCA_002697005.1 of Chloroflexota bacterium. The sequence goes on from NZUD01000002.1 coordinate 2,690, forward strand.
TGCCCGAGATATCTACAGAACCAGTGAGCAGGCTCACCGTTCCGTCTTCATTGACGCTGATCGATGCCGTGGACGGACCGCTGCCACTGCGCCACTCGCCCACGGATATACCGATGCCCCGGGCTTCCTTGGGGGTCGAAGTCAACTTCTTGGGCAAACCCATCCTTTCTTTAAGGGCTGCCATGGTCTCCATCAGACCGTTTTCGGGAATAGTGGAGCCGTTAACTGCAGTGTCGCCTTCACTCAAAGCGTTCTTCAACCTGAACTCGAACGGGTCCATTCCCAATTTATGGGCGATCACGTCGGTATGGGACTCGGTTGCGAAAGTCATATCAGCAACGCCAGAGGCCCGGTAAGACCCGACGTATATCTTGTTGGTGTAAACGCCGTAGGAACGCAACTTGAAGTTGGGTATCTTGTAGGCTCCCAACCCGTGGCCTACTCCGGCATTTGGACCGGCGCCCAAATAGGCGCCAACGTCGAAGATGCTTCGGGCTTCCCGGGCCATTATCTTGCCCTCTTTGGTGACACCCGTCTTAAGGTAGATATTGGTCTCAAGCCGAGGGCCATTAAGTGTGAAGGCCTCTTCTCGTGTGTTGACTAATTTAACCGGCCTTCCAGTCTTCATGGCCAGCAGTGCCGGGAAAGCTTCAAAGGCCAGACGTAGCTTGGCCCCAAAGCCGCCGCCCATCTCCATGGCTGTAACCTTGATGTTACCGATGGCCATATCCAGCACCGAGGCGAGCTGCGACCGAACTTGATACGGTCCTTGGGTGGAAGCGTAGATATCCAGGCGGCCATTTGCTTCCACATCAGCCACGCAGGCCATTGGCTCTAAGAAGCCCTGGCTGATGGGCTGGGTGTGGTATGTCTCTTCAACAATGATGTCAGAGTCTTTGAAGCCCTGGTCAACGTCACCTCGGTCGGCGTCCAGCATGGTGCAGTTGTTACCACCCAGAGCGAAGCCATACCCCTCAAAGTCCTCCAGGTCTGGATGGACGTCGGAAGAGCGGGTTGAGATGGCTTCGAGGGGGTCCACAACCTTGTCGATGCCTTGGTACTGGACCTTGATCAGTTCCACGGCTTCCAGGGCCGTTATCTCGTCATCGGCAGCAACTGCAGCTATGGGCTCACCGATATAGAAGACCTCGTCCACTGCCATGACACGGCGGTCCTTAAGGGCGCCAGAACCAAAACGGGCATCGGGGTAGTCTTTGCCGGTAATGACGGCACGGACGCCGGGAAGTTCTTCTGCTGCTGACGTGTCGATGCTGACGATGCGGGCATGGCTGTGCGTGCTGACCACCAGCTTGCACATGAGCATGCCAGGCAGGTAAACGTCACCAGCGTAGATCGCCTTGCCAGTGACTTTATCCAGGGCGTCTACCCGGATATGATTTTGGCCTATGGTTTGAAAGTCAGCCATGATATTTACCCCGTCGCTTTTTCGGTGGCTTTCACGGCCACCATGACAGACTCGATAACCTTGGAGTACCCGGTGCAGCGGCAGAGGTTGCCACCCAAGGCGTGTTTGATATTCTCTTCCGTTGGCTCTTCACCGCTCTCCAAGAAACCGACGGCAGAGAGGATTATCCCAGGGGTACAGTACCCACACTGGAGACCACCGTATTCGGCAAAGGCTTTCTGCACGGGATGCAGATCCTGGCCAACGGCCAATCCTTCAATCGTGGTGACTTCGCCGTCATGAGCAGAATGGGCCAACACTAGGCATGAACAGACCGGTTTCCCATTCAGAAGGACTGTGCAAGCGCCGCAGTCGCCTTCATCGCAACCCTTTTTGGTACCGGTCATATGCATCTCATCCCGCAACGTGTCTAACAACGAATAGAACGGCTCGACCAGAGCCTGCCTGAGCTCGCCGTTAACAGTAATTTGCAGTTGTTTCTTCATGGTTACTCTCAGTACCGAGCAGCTTAAAAAGCAGCTTGGATCGTTAGCCTCCGTTGTTCTTCAAAGTTCAACGGACCTCCGGCTGCAGCACTTAAGGCCTGTTCCAAGGTCCGGCGGGTGAGCACGCCAACCATATCTTTGCGATGGGCCGCCGAGCCACGTATGTCGTCGATAGGTTTAACCCCGTCTCGGGCAATGTCGGCAGCCGCACGCATCAATTCATGGCTGATGTCTTTCCCTCGTAAAATCTCCTCGGCCGAATAAGCCCGCACAGGTGTCGGGGCCACCGCGCCGAGCGCGATTCGGGCCTCGGAAGCGGGACCCCGGCGTCCCTCCAGGGTAACCAGTGAAGCTACACCGACAGTGGCGATATCCATCGCGCCCCGGGGGCTGTGCTTGATGTAATGGGATCCGGTGTTACGTGGCGGCGGCGGAACCCTGATCTCCGCCAGCAGATCACCAGTTTCCAAAACGGTTTTGCCGGGGCCCTTGAAGAACTGGTCCAGGGCAACCCAACGGTCGCCGTCAGGGCCTGCGATTCGGCACTCGGCGCCAAAAACGAGCAGCGGAGGGATGATGTCTCCGGATGGCGAGGCGTTACAGATATTTCCACCTGCAGTAGCCAGGTTACGTACTTGTACGCCCGCGAAGGAAGCCGCAGCAGCCGCCAGGGCCGGGTAACGCCTGCGGACGGCTGGGTGTTGTTCCAGTGTCCTGACTGTCACCAACGCCCCGATTCGGAGACCGTTCCTGGCGCTGTACGTTATCCGGCCGAGTCCGGCGACCCGCTGGATGTTTATCACATACTCAGGATTCCAAACGCCTTGACGCCATCGCACCAAGAAATCGGTGCTGCCGGCCACGATGCGAGCTTTGTCGCCATATCGCTGCAGCATAGACACGGCCTGCCGCACGGTACGGGCTTCAAAATATTCAAATCTCTTCATGATTGGTTCTCTTTAATGGGGGTAGCGTCATTCTGGGTGAGTGTAGACACGAGCGCCAGGGGTGTCAACGACAGGAGCGCGGTACAACCGCGCTTCGGTCAGGTGCATTTAACGGGTTTGCTAGAATAACGTCGCACTCGTATCTTCCGTCAGGATTCTTACACTATGGACGACTATTCCGTTGCAGTGGACGTGGGTGGAACATTCACCGACATCGTTCTCTGCAACCTTACTACTAACGAACAGCTCGTACACAAGACTCCATCCACTCCTGACGACCCTAGCACTGGGTTCTTGACCGGACTAAAAGAGGTACTGGCAGACAACTCAGTTCTGGCGTCACAGGTCAAGCACGTTTTCCACGGGACGACCATCGCCACCAACGCCATCCTGGAGAACAAGGGCTCGCCGGTAGGACTGGTGGTGCCCGAGGGTTTCAAGTTCGTGCTGGAGATAGGACGACACGGCACGCCGCGGTTGGTAAACCCCCAGTCGTGGGTCAAGCCGGACCGACCGGTGCGTCCCAGGAACATCGTAGAAGTGGCGGAAAGAGCTGGCTTTAACGGAGAAGTTCTCATTCCCTTGGACGAAGACGCTGTGCGAGCCGCAGCAAAAAAGTTCCGGGCCGACGAGATCACTTCCATAGCTGTGTCTTTCCTACACTCCTACTCCAACCCTGACCATGAGAACAGAGCCAAGGAGCTGATCCTAGAGGAATATCCTGACGCCCAGGTCTCCATTTCGTCCGAAGTCCTTGCTGTGTTCCGCGAGTACGAGCGAACGATGACCACGGTGCTAAACGCGTACGTCATGCCGCGAGTGAGCAGCTACATCGGAAACTTGGAATCGTCACTGAGGGCCAATGCTGTCGACTCGTCATTCTCGATCATGAAATCAAACGGCGGCATGATAGGCGCCGACATAGCTATCCGGCAACCGGTGCATACCGCCTTATCTGGCCCAGCCGCCGGGGTTATGGCCACGCTGCAGATAGCCGAGAACACCGGAGTAAGGAATTCTATCTCCTTCGACATGGGTGGCACTAGCACCGACGTCTCACTGATGCGGGACGGTAGTCCAACTCTCAACCTGTCGGGTCGGCTGGGCACCTGGCCCATACAATTACCCATGCTGGACATCGCCACCATCGGCTGCGGCGGCGGCAGCATCGCCAACGTTTCCCCCTACGGTAGCCTGACCGTGGGCCCAGCCAGCGCCGGTTCGGTGCCAGGCCCTGTTTGCTACGGCAAGGGTGGTACCGCACCGACGGTCACCGACGCGAACCTAGTGCTGGGCCGGATCAACAATCAGATCGCCGGAGGTAGCCTGCCACTGCACGCCGATGATTCAGCCAAGGTAATCAAAGAGACGATCGCTACGCCGCTTGACATGGACCTGCACGCTGCGGCCAGCGGTATCTTGAGTATCGCCAACAACACCATGGTCGGGGCCATACGCAATGTCAGCGTGGAGCGCGGCCACGACCCCCAAGAATTCGCCCTGGTGGCCTACGGCGGTGCTGGGCCTATGCACGCAATCGACGTGGCCAACCTACTGGGCATCAATCGGGTTGTGGCGCCACTGTATCCGGGAATCGCCTCGGCCTACGGCCTGCTGGTGGCAGAGCTCAAGAATGACTACGCCCGCACGTCACTCCAGACCCCACCAGACTACGATCCAGAGGGTATGGAGCGTGTCTACGGCGAGATGGAGTCCGAAGGCACAGCTTGGCTCAGAGAAGAGGGCGTCCCGGAAATCCAGCACGTCTTTAACCGCTGGGCTGACCTGCGTTACACCCACCAAGGGTCGGAGGTAACAGTGTCCTTTGACGGGTCACAGGTCACCGACGAAACCATCGGTGGAGCCATCCAGGAGTTCCACAACCATCACGAACAGCTCTACGGGTTCGCCTTGGACCAACCGGTGGAGATCGTGACACTACGGGTCTCAGCCTCAGGCGATGTGGGTTCGGTGGACATGCCTGAACGCCCCGGTGGCCTTGTCGCCCCAGAACAGGCCATCGCCAGCCGACGCCAAGTCTTCTTCGACGAGTCGGGAGGGTTCGTACCATGCAATATTTACGACCGCGACCGGTTGGCCCCAGGGTCAAGCATCAACGGCCCTGCCATCCTAGAGGGTATGGACTCTACCGTCCTGATCAACCCAGGCTGGACCGGGCAGATAGACAAGTATGGCAATTGCATCATGGAGCCCATCTAATGACAGCCAACAACAACCAGACCGTAGATCCGGTGACGAGGCAATTGATTAGGGGCTCGCTTCGGGCAGCCCGACTCGAGTGCGAATTGCTCATCGAGCGCACCGCAATGTCGGCCTTCATACGGGAGAAGAAGGATTACCAGGTGAATTTCCTGGACCGGAACGGGCACGAACTCTACGGAGACACAATGGGTAGCGACATGGTGCAGTGCGTCTGGGAAACCTATCCGGCGGACACCATGGCCCCTGGCGACCTGTACTGGTACAACGACCCTTATATATCTAAGGGCAGCGTCACCCATACTCCAGACATGACGTTCCTGGCTCCGGTGTTCTTCGAAGGAGAGGCCGTGGCCTATTGCCATTCGTTCGCACACTTCTGGGACCTGGGCGGATCACGGCCTGGCAGCATAGGACCGGCTAATACCGAGATATTCCACGACGGCACTCTGGTGCCGCCCATCAAGATCATCAACCGAGGCGAACTCAACGATGAAGCCTACCGAATCATACTGCGCAACTCACGGTACCCAGATTTACTAGAGGGTGACACCCGGGCGTTGATGGCCGCCGCCAAGCGCGCCCAGGAACGCCTGCTGGAGATGTTCGACCGATTCGGCAAAGAGACCACATTGGCCGCGCTAGAAGCCGATCAAGAAGACACAGCAGCCATGGTGAGGGAGAAATCCTTGGAACTGATCCCCCAAGGCAGCTTTAGCGTTCGGGATTTCATGGACCACGCCGGAGTCAGCGACCGTTGGTATTCCTACCATGTGAAACTCAACCGGGACAGAGATGAAATCAGCCTGGACGCAACCGAGAGCGACGACCAAGCTGATGGATCCATAAATTTCTTGGCCAGCGACGGTGCTCTAGCCGCTTACTTCGGCCAGTATTTCCTTCAATACGACTCGTCGTTGCTACCCAACCACGGCCTGCTAGCCGGCATAAACGACGTTCAACTCCGCCAGGGCAGTATCCTCCAGCCGGACTTCCCAGCGGCATTGGGCTGCCGGGCCCACACCTTCACCAAGCTGAAAAGTTCAGTGCGGGCGCTCTTAGCTGAGGCTACGGACGGTAAGGTAATGGCCGGCTCGGCGGTCTACGTGATCGCCTACTGGCGCATGAAAGAAGTGGGCAGCGACTGGCTGCTCTGCACCGACGGGATAGCCGTAGGCCACGGAGCCCGCCCTTTCGCTGACGGTCTGGACGCCATATATAGCCGCCACAACGAGAACTACCCTGGCGAGTTCATGGAGATGGAGTATCCCTTGCGCATGGAGCGCTACGCCATCGCCTGTGACTCGGGCGGACCCGGACTGCACCGAGGCGGCTGCGGTATCATACGCGACGTCCGAATCCTGGCGGACGAAGGCACCTTCGGCCTTCGGGTGGAAAATAATATATTCCCTACTTGGGGTGTGGCCGGCGGCATGGGCGGCGGCACTTCCAAAGTCATCATCAACCCCGAAACGGCACAAGAAAGAGAGATCCGCGCCTTCTCAGACGATAATGTCTGGAAGAAGGGCGACGTGGTCCGCGTCTACACCGCGGGCGGTGGCGGTTGGGGCGATCCATTGGAGCGTGAGCCAGAAAGAGTGTTAGACGACGTTCTAGACGGCTTCGTAAGCGTTAGAGGAGCCCAAGATTCTTACGGTGTGGTTATAGACCCGGGCACTCTGGTCATAGACTCAAGAGCCACTGCGACCAAGAGACAGGGGTTACGAAGTTCCCGGGGGCCAACAAAATTGTTCCACCGGTTCGAGTACTTCGATACAGCCGAAGAAGAGTTGAAGTGGGTCGAGAGTAATATCCCGCGATAACAGCAACAAAAAAGCCCTATAGATTATGTATAGGGCTTTGCTTTTTAACTGGTGGGCCTGGATGGACTTGAACCAACGACCTCGGTCTTATCAGGACCGCGCTCTAGCCACCTGAGCTACAGGC
>NZUD01000003.1 GCA_002697005.1 Chloroflexota bacterium
GAATCCCGATATGCCCGAAATTATATTCCAAAGTTCCAGGCTAAGTTCGGTATTCCCGAAGAAGCCGACGGCCCAGGGTTAGGACCTTGGCGCTCCGGCTGCCGATACCCATACCTTTCCAGTACCCCACCCGGGTGTGTTTCCTTGGCGAGGGGTACGCCTGAAAAACTTGGGCCAGAAAAAGTTCGTGGCCAATCCGTGGACATTTGAAGAAAACCAACGACCCTCTATATGACATAGAGGGTCGTTTTCGTGCCTAAAAAATGGAGCCGGTGAACGGGATTGAACCGTTGACCTGCTGTTTACAAAACAGCTGCTCTACCACTGAGCTACACCGGCTCTTCGAAGTTATTGTAGCCTAAAATCGAGGCTAGAACAGCTAATACTGTTAACGGCCGTCCCTCCAGCAGTTTTCATCGCCCAAACCGCCGACCTAAAAGGATATGGATCCTAAAGTCTTAATGAACGAGTCGGTACAATACAGGCACGAATTAGAGAAGACACCAGTGTTAGAAAAACCTATTAGTACGTATGGAGACGGAATTCAAACCCGTTATAAGTCGTGACTAGCGGGGCAGGGAGTGCGATTCCCTAGCACTTTCACAAACCAGGTTTTAGTCACGAAATCGTCTGATTGAGGCCGAAAAGCCCCTTCGCAGTAATGGCCGAAGAGGTCTTTTTTGCCCGGGGTTGGCCAGTTCTTATTCAGATAAACGTGCATTCTTTACCAGGCAAAGCCGTTAATCAGGCGGTTCTATCAGGCCAGCTGCTCGCTTAGGTCGTGACGAAAAATCATCAGTAATGCTCATCTCAATGAAACTAACTAGAACAAGGCTCGTCATTTTGCAAATTTCGAGGGATTGTAGCAAGATGGAGGGCGTCCGATTCTGCCCAACCGCGGCATTCAACTATATTAAACATCGCGGCTGCAGAATGGCAGCGTAATGTTTCGAGGCAAGTCTAGGTATAACTAGTTTAATAGGGAGAGTTACTTGTGGCTGATACACCTTTGTTCCCGGTGACTACCGTTGGCAGCTGGCCACGGTCGACATCGCTTATCCGTGCATTGAGAGCCAAGCAAAACGGCGAGATGTCGGATAGCGAATTCAACCGCTTAGCCGATCAAGAAGTTATTTCATGTATCCGGTCTCAGGAAGACGCCGGCGTAGATATTGTTACGGACGGTGAACAACGGCGAGATAATTTCTATTCTTATGCAGTAGACAAGCTCGCGGGTATGCAGTTAATGAAGGTTTCGGATCTATTAGACTATGCAAATGACCGCGCAAGGATGGAAGAAGTCTTAAGGGCTCTGGACGTACCTGCTTTCGCGATAAAGAGTCCAATCGTGGTCGGTAAACTCGAGAAAAAAGATGGTTTGTCACTCGACGAATTGGCATTCATGAAAGAGCATACAAACAAGCAGATTAAGATACCAATCCCGGGCCCGTACATGCTCACACGTTCGAGCTGGTTTGAAGGTTTATCCGACAAGGTATACGAATCAGCAGAAGAATTGAGCAAAGACGTGGTGACCATTCTCCGAGAAGAAGTAATTGCCCTTCGAGACATGGGCTGTGACTTCATTCAGTTTGACGAGCCGATTCTAAGTCAGACTGTATTTGGAGAAGAATCAACCGAGACGTTTATGTGTGCCGCTCTACCGCAAAGAAGGGACCCGACAGAAGAACTTGAATTTGCGGTGAGATTAATGAACGAAACGATGGAGGGCATATCAGGAGTCAGGACTGGAGTTCACGTCTGCAGAGGGAACTGGAGCCGAAAAGAGGACGTATTGTTGGTAGGTAATTATGGGCCTATGTTACCCCACTTGATGCAGATGAACATCGATCAACTGGTATTGGAGTGCGCTACTCCACGCGCTGGCGAGATGGAGGTTTTCAAGGAATACACTAACGAAAAAGAAATTGGGTTAGGGGTCGTCAATCCGAGAACCGATGAAATCGAGTCCGCAGAAACCATCGTTGCGAGGGTCCGAGATATCCTGCAATATTTCAGCCCCGAGAAAGTGTATTTGAACCCAGATTGTGGGTTTGGTACTTTCGCAGAGCGTAATGTCAATACGCCTGAAATAGCAGAAAGAAAGCTTCAAGCGATGTCTGAAGCGGCTGTCATGCTACGTGCCGAATTCGGATAATACTCGACCAGTTCACTTAAAGTTGATGGCAAACAATCATTAGGAGGAGACTATGGCTCAGGAAGAAAACCTCAATGGCTTACCCAGAGAGAAGCTCACTGAAGTTCTCGAGTCGTTCAGAGATCCAGAGGTGTTTAACGCCGTTACAGGACCGTGGAAATCCAGAGTAGTATGGCAAGGGGGAATGAGAGCTAAAGCCTACATGCGCAATCACGTTGCCGAGATGGACGAACCCGGTGACCTGACGGCAACCGATGTAGCTGCGAGCGCTCATGAGCAACTGTTATCTGCTATGGGTAGTTGTATAACCGTAGGGTACATCGTAAACGCCACCAAACGTGGTGTCAGGGTTCACGACTTGGAAATAGCGGTAGATGGTTATTTCGATAATATCCGGAAGTGGGCGGGTGTAGAAGACGAAGGGAATCCAGGATACGGAAGAATCAGCGCAAAAGCTTTCGTCCGGGCTGATGCTGACGAAGAAACACTCCGCGACATCTTCCGACTTGCCGTAGAAGGGTCCCCGGTTACCCAAACGGTCCGGCATGCCAACGAAGTGGCAACAGAACTAGAGGTTATCGGTTAACCGACTCCGGCCTACTTGGCGTTAAGAAATTGAATGTTCCTGCCGATGACATTTGAAACAGACTCTGTAATCATTCGCCAACAGCTCTATCGTTTTCCAATCGGCTCATCCGATAAAAAGCACGGATTTTTACCGGATTTACCGATTGCCCTGAGGGGCATAGTTTCCGGTGACTATATGCACTACTGACACAAACCGGATAGAGGTATAGATGACAACATATGTCTCGGCCGATTGGGTTGCCGCGCGTATAAGTGATCCCAGCTTCCTAATCATAGACACCCGCTACTCAATGCGGCATTTGATGGGACACCTGCAACATGCAGTGAATGTGCCGCCCCCGAAGCTACGTGACCTGCAAGGTCAATTGCTTTCTCCAGATGGATTCTCGGACTTGTTCGGTGCTGCTGGGCTGGGTGATTTAATTACACCCATCTTGTATGACGGTTACGATGGAAGGAACTCTGCGCTTGTTGCATGGATTTTAGAGTATTTAGGCCGAGACGATACCCACATAATGGATATAGTTTACGATGAATGGGCGGCACAAGGCCGAGAGGTCTTCTATCGGCCAGTGCCTAGAACAGAAAGGCAATTCACGTCTCACATAAATCCCGGCGTTAGAGCTAGCCTCGAATACGTGTCCGATACCAATGGTTTAACGTTAGTTGATACACGTAGTCTCGAAGAGTTTGAAGGCCGAAGTGATGCTGACGAAATCCCTGGACATATTCCGGGGGCGATCAACGTTGTTTGGCAGGCCTTAGTAGGCCGAGATGGCAGATTGCTCTGCGATGAAGACGAAGCACGCCGGATAATCGAAGAAGCCGAAATCGATAGCTCTAATACGGTTGTGACCTATTGCAAAGTTGGGGCTAGGGCCGCGGTCGGATATCAGGCACTTAAGCGACTTGGGTTTAACGTCAAATTGTTTGATGGTTCTTACTCTGAATGGGAGAAGAGTGGATTACCGGTAGAAAATCCAAGTGGTGGGCGTGGAACGGCCGACGTAGAGTCATCACCAAAGTAGATCGAGCCGTTTCTGATTCAAACCAGCAAAACGAAGAAGCCCAGATATCAAAAGTCTGGGCTTCTTCGTTCCTAATTTACTGGTGACCCACTTCAGGCCTGATTGGTTGTTGGTAGGTACTAGTCACCAGAATCTTGATTGACCAGGGAATCCTTTATATCTATATGACTAACCGTTTGTTGCGATAGTATTTATACGTTTGCCCAGGGCATTTATCTAACTGTCCCAAACATCAATTCCCAAGAGTTGTTCTGTTGATTTACACTTGCTCTGGGAACCTATATGTCGAGGAAAAAGGGGCTTCTCAAACTGAAGGGGCTGCTGGTTTCAGTGACACACCTCATCTTACTGGTGACAGTTCCAGGTGTAATTTAAGAGTGCATTAGTAATGCCTGCGCCGGGGCTCTGGGGTTCTTATTCGGGAACACCGACCTGAACATGGAACGTTAGGCGGTCATTCCTGGACTGTCAGGGTTCAACGATTGGTCAAGATACTCCGTAATGATTAGTTTCTCCGGTAAGATTAAATCCCTCTTCCAATATTATTTTGATTTCAGAGAGGACCCCACATGGGTTGAATTTTGGTGGTTCACTTTGCTTATCACGATTTCAATCATTTCGTTAACCCTCGTTGGCAACAACGTGGATATTTCGTGGCCTCTTTACGGGATGGTTCCAGTTCGCTATGGTCACAAGATCCTCACCATCATTATCACCATTGGCTTTTATCAACCGGAAAGGTTCCGAGTATAGTTGTAAGCTAGGTTAGGAAACTCTCATATCTGTGGCGAATGTAGCCTCTGCCTCGGATCTGATTTCTAATCAAGGCAATGTTGCAAGGGCATTCGTACGATAGATAGTGCGGTGGCTCAGAGGCGTCGGTACGGGATAAGTGCGACTGATTCAATGTGGAGGCATTAAAGATGAAACACAACGAGGACCGAATCTTCACAACTCATACTGGTAGTCTGCCACGCCCTCACGAGCTAACGGATATTCTGAGTTCACTAGCCCGCGGAAAACACGTTGATGAGACTGTGCTGAATGCCTTGGCGTCCAAGTCTACAATAGAGGGCCTTAAGAAACAGGCTGCTGCAGGCATTGATATTGTAAACAGTGGAGAACAATCTCGTACGAGTTTTTCTACGTATGTTACGCAAAGGATGTCTGGGTTCGGGGGCTCTTGGACAAGGCGCGGTCATAAAGATCAGAACGAATATCCGAATATAGCAAGACCGAGAGTGGTTCAAATAATGCAAGATGTACCCCAATGCATCGGCCCTTTGGAGTACAACCGACCGGAACTCGCTGAAAAAGAGTTAGATAGTCTCTTAAACGGAATCGCTGAGTCAGGAACCGAACCAAAAGACGTGTTCATGACCGCAGCTTCTCCTGGGATAATCGCTCTGACAATGGGCAACGCCCATTATTTAAACCACCGTGAGTATGTCATGGCTCTCGCTGAGGAGATGCGTAAGGAATACGAATTAATCGCTAATCGCGGAGTTGTCTTGCAACTAGATTGCCCTGATTTGGCCATGGAAAGACACGTCGCTTATCAAGACGAATCGATTGAGGTGTTTCAAGAAGTAGTTGCTTTACACGTCGATGCAATCAATCAGGCTATAAGAAATATCCCGAAAGAACAGGTGCGCCTTCATGTGTGTTGGGGTAACAGCGAAGGACCGCACCACTACGACGTGCCGTTGGAAGACATACTTCCATTGATTTATAAGGCCAACGTCGGGGGGCTCGTAATGGAGATGGCAAATCCAAGGCACGCCCACGAATATAAAGTTTATCGTGAACACCCTCTACCGGAGCATATGTTATTAGTCGCAGGTGTGATTGATACTAAAACCAACTACGTAGAGCATCCAGAAGTGGTCGCCGACCGTCTCAGACTAGCAATAGATGCTACAGGTGGCGACCCAACTCGGGTGATGGCCGGGACAGATTGTGGATTCGATACCTCTGCTGGCTCCAATCGGGTAGACAAAGATATCGTGTGGCTGAAACTAGCTGCAATGAGCGAAGGAGCGGCGATTGCTAGCCGTTCTTACGTCTGGTAACAGCGCGGCGAGAGTTATACATGGGTTTATGAACTGATTGTTCTTTGTAGGAACGTCACACATGTAGTCGTAACCCTTCGATCTCTGCCAATCATTGGTCGCGTGTGCGCCTAAGACCAACCTGGAAAGACCTATCAAAGGATGGTCGAATGATTTCTCATGAAGGCCCAGACGACCGACCAGCGCCACAAGACGGTGTTTTCAACCGGTATAGGTTCGTCGTAGCTGGGCTTATCATGCTAGCCCATTTTTCAGTGGGTCTAAATTATTTTTCAGTCGCTCCGGTCTTTCCATTGATAATGGAGGATTTAGGAGTAAACCGTGCTACGGTTAGTCTTTTAGTAGCTCTCGCCCTGTTAATACATGCAGTATTTGGATTACCTGGAGGGGTGATTGCCGGCCGCTTCGGTGCCGAAAAGGTGTATCTCCTGGCATGGATATTGGTAGGGATGTCCGCCTTCTCTTCATTTGCTGAAAATTTCGCTACCCTGTTGGTTCTTAGATTGGCTTATGGGATTGGGTTCGGATTGATAATACCGACGACTGCCCCAATCCTAATTCGATGGATGAAACCACGCGAAATAACCGTAATGAACGGTCTAGATATCGCCGCCTTAACCTTAGGTGTCGCGGTCTCAGTCACGACTGTGGCGCCTATCTCAGAAGAGATTGGTTGGAAGAATGCTCTGAGCGTTTTTGGAACTGTTGCATTGTTAGGAGCTGTGGCATGGGCATTTCTAGGAAAGGCACAGTGCTCTGACGGCCAGCAGGTTTCGGAAAAGAGAATCACATTAAACGACATTTCAAACGTCCTACGTAATCGGATAATCTTGCTTCTAGCCGCTGCAGACGCATTAGTGTTTATGCATTACACAGCATTAACCGGGTGGCTACCGACGTTTTATGGCGAATTCAGAAACATGTCTCTTTCGGAGGCGGGATTCATCACAGGGTTGATGCCATTAGTGGGGGTCGCCGCAGTTTTAGTTGGGGGGATTCTTCCGTTACGTGTATCAGATAAACGAATTTTTTTCGTGGTACCAGGATTGCTAATAGGATTAGGCGGGTTGGGTTCTTTCTTGTTAAGTAGTTATATAGGGATTTTGGCTTCCGTGATCATATTAGGAATAGGGAGTTGGTCTTATCCCCCCACACTATTGAGTCTGCCTATGGGACTAAAGGGTATGACAGCCGAAAAAGTGGCCGTCGTGTGGGGCCTGTTCGTATCCGTATCAGGTCTAGGTATGTTTGTTTCTCCCATAGTAGTCGGAGTCATAAGAGATCATTGGGGTACATTTACGCCCGGGTTTCTGATTTGGGGCATCGGGGCCTGGTCGTTGCTAGTTGTTGGTTTGGTCTTGCCCGCATCGGTAAATGGCTATAGCAAACAAGGTCGCCCGAAAAGGTGACCTTGCGGGTTTCTATACTCTGATCTACAAACAGGCATTTAGGAGTCTAAGAGTAGTGGGATAATTTAACTACCTTACGGCTAATGCCATTCAATTGCGTTAATATCCAGGAGTGGAATGAGGCTACCCGTAGGTTCCAGCTATTGGCGCTGTGTAGAGTCCTAACCTATACGATATATCTAGTAAGTGGCCTCGGTTTCTGGAACGCGGATAAGAATATCGACAGAAATATAACTCCCGTCATAATTAAGAAGGCGTAATGTAGGCCTAACGTAAAAGCGTCTCCGATTCCATCAGTTTGACCTCGTAAGGCATCTAACGTAGGAGAGAAATCTAACGCACCCATCGTCGTAGTCACTATCAAAGTGGCCGATGCAACGCTAGTCACATTGCCGGCATTACGTACCAGGTTTAAGAAACCTAATATCGCTCCATATTGTTCCCTAGTGGCCGCACTTAATACCGAACTGGTGTTTGGAGAATAAAAAGTTGCTAACCCACTGCTGACCAGTATCAGAGCGGGTACCAACACCCATAACGACGTTGAATCCGAGACAAATGATAAAGCTAGCAATCCAATAACAGCAATCGCTAATCCTCCAACAGTGAATGGACGCCAACCGAAGCGGTCGGACAACAATCCACTTATTGAACCCATAGCCGCCATACAAATCGCACCTGGCGCCATGACAAGTCCCGCAGCCCTCGGGCTATAGGCCAATATGTTCTGCAAATAAAGGGGCATCAAAAACAAAACAGACTGTAATCCTACGAACGTAAGGAATTGGGAAGCTACACCTAACGAAAATGTTGACCTTCTGAACAACCTAAGATCCAGAATGGGGTTATCAGTTTTTAACTCCCACCAGATAAAAGTGGCTAACATGCATGAGCCTGCCACGAGATAGCTGACGATTGGGACTGATATCCATCCCATCCTATTTCCGGTCGTCAACGCTAGTAACATAACTATCAATATCGCCCCAGAGAGAGTAGCACCAAGCCAATCGAATCGAGATTCAGCCGTATCCCGGACCTCAGTGAACCCCCGCATTACCACTAGAGCGGCCACTATGCCAAAGATGACCAACGGGACCGTAAACAAAAACACCGCCCGCCAACCAAATAAAGCAACTGCTAGACCACCGGCAGCCGGCCCAACAACATTACCCACCCCAACTGTAATCATTACCAATCCGATAGCCTTGCCCCTTTCATTGATAGGGAATACAGACGTAATAATGGCCATACTTGTGCCTTGAGTCATTGCGGCGCCCACGCCTTGAACCACCCTTGAAGAAAATAGTACCTCCAAATTCGGTGATAATCCCGCTGCAAGTGCTCCGCAACCGAGCACAACCATTCCTGCGATATAAACCTTTTTGCGCCCGATCAGATCAGACAAACGCCCCATCGGCAAGAGTAGAGAGCAGACAGCCAAGGCATAAGCAATTACCAGCCATTGGATGGTTGATAAGTCAGTTTGAAATTCACCTGCCACAGTCGGAATGGCTATGTTGACGCTACCCGGATCGATCGCAGACA
>NZUD01000004.1 GCA_002697005.1 Chloroflexota bacterium
AGGGCAGTGCACTCCGGCCTCAGTCTATCCGTGGCCGGATATCGCTCCGGGAACAGACAACTCTCTAAAGGCGCTACCATATGATCCTGAAAGGGCAAAAGCGCTTCTCAGTGACGCCGGCTATGATGGGGCTGAGGTGGCAATCAGGTCCTACCCCAGGGCGGATGTACCAGAAGGCCCAAGATTCATTGAAGCAGTTGCCGGTTACCTAGACGCAGTAGGGATCAATACCAAAATCATACCGACTGAATACGCTTCATATCGCAAAGAGCGACTTGCTCATACTTTGAATAACGGCAGCGGGTATCTGGCTGCTCCAAACAGGCCTCTTGCCGGATTCCAGGGCGTTATGAGAGTGTTAAACCACTCGGAAGGCGCATTCACTTCTACAAAAGACCCAGAGATCGATCGACTGATGGAAGCTTGGGAAGCTACCATAACCGAGGCGGACTCCTTGGCAGCAAGCGTGGCTCTTTACACATACATGTATAACCAATTCACCCACCTCACCTGTTGTAATATGAGCATCTCATACGCAACAAACGACCAAGTTGACTCTTGGGACCTCGGTAAGAGGGTCTGGGACGACGGGTTTACCAACCTTTACCAACCGTAATCTAAATTAACGGCCCTGGAGAGATTCTCCAGGGCCGTTAAAACATCTAATTCAGGTCCCACATCCTTGAACTAGCCAAACAATGATGTTAACTGCCTTATGCAGCGATACATAATTAGGCGCATCGGAGAGGCCGTACTAGCCCTCCTCGCCCTCTCTATTATCATATTCCTAATGGTGCGGCTCACAGGAGACCCTGCGCTCTTAATGCTGCCACCAGATGCTGGCAAAGAGGCATTGGAAGACCTAAGGCACTCCATGGGAGTAGATAAACCTTTGGTCGTCCAATATGGTCTATTCATCCGAGATTACAGTACAGGCAGTTTCGGCGATTCTTTACGGAGTAAATCACCAGTCTCAGAGCTGATTAAAGACCGATTACCCAATTCCATGAAGCTTGTCGGGGTCGCTGCTTTAATAGTAATCCTGATATCCATCCCACTGGGAGTTCTGTCAGCCGTCTATAAGGGTACGTTAATCGATACAACATGTACTGGAATAGCCGTACTAGGGCAGGCCATACCAGTCTTCTGGCTAGGAATGTTATTGATCCAAGTCTTCACTGTGAGCCTGGGTTGGCTCCCTAGTTCCGGGATGGGGGGGTTTACACACTACATCATGCCGGCATTCAGCTTAGGCTTCTTTACAGTAGCAGCGATCACTAGATTGCTCCGCTCTAGCCTATTAGAAGCACTTGATAGTGAATACATCAAGCTTGCCCGTATTAAGGGATTATCGGAATTCATCATTGTATGGAAACACGCGTTAAGAAATTCCCTAATTAGCGTAGTTACACTAGGTGGCATTTATATAGCCATTCTGATTACCCTGGGAATTTTGGTAGAGGTTGTATTTGCCTGGCCAGGAATGGGGCGTCTTTTGTACCAAGGAATCGTATTTAGGGATTTCCCTGTAGTTCAAGCAGTAGTGATGATCTCTGCTGGCATCGTAATCACAACTAGCTTGGTCGTTGACATAGCCTACGCATATCTCGACCCGCGAATTAGGCTTCAATAACAATGGATAACAGCTTAGAAAGCGCCGCGATAAAGCCGGTAAAGGCGACCGTTTTGCCTAAAGTACTTGCAGGCTTAAAAGGCGCACCATACATCCCTTTATTCATAATAGTAGTGTTCGTTTTATGCGCGATCCTAGCAAACTTAATCACTACCCAAGATGCATATTCTGTTCAATTACCTAATCGTCTAATCCCGCCATTCTGGCTAGAAGGGGGATCATTAAATCATCTCCTCGGAACTGACCCATTAGGACGCGACATACTGACCCGGATTATATTTGGAGCTAGGGTATCGGTCATAATCGCGATTACGGCTTTAACTATCGGTGGTGGATTCGGAACTTTGGTTGGATTAACCGCTGGATTCTACGGCGGAAAGATAGACACCATCTTGATGAGGTTCGCAGATATCACGCTGGCATTCCCGCTGATTTTATTCGCCATCTTATTGGTGATGGTCTTGGGACCTAGCATGATCAATGTGATTATAGCTATATCTTTGGTCTTGTGGGCTCGTTACGCGCGTGTTATCAGGGGCGAAGTCCTAGGATTGATGCAACGCGATTTCATAGCAAGGGCTAAGGTATCTGGCGCTTCTGATTGGCGTATCATGATGCGTCATCTTTTACCAAACGTAATGCCGACTTTGATAGTCCTACTTACCCTCCAAGTCGGCTGGGTCATAATCGTGGAGGCATCATTGAGTTTCCTTGGCGCCGGCATACCGCCCCCTACTCCAGCTTGGGGTTCCATGTTGGCAGACGGGAGAGAATACGTTTCGACCGCCTGGTGGGTAACAACCGCACCAGGGGTAGCGATAATGCTTGTGGTTTTGGCTTTTAACTTAGCCGGAGATTGGCTGAGAGAACGTTTAGATCCAAAGCAACGAGGCATATAACAATACCAAATCCATGAATCTCATTGTCGGCAAGTTTGGGCTGTAGCGTCAATGAGCCACCTTCTATCAGCTAGCTAGTCCTTTTATATGCCGGGCAAACTCGAAACGGTTCTCCAAAAGGTTTATGTCCATGGCGAATGACAGTGGTCCGATTGCGTCCACTTTAGACACGATGATTGACAGGCCGTCGCGCTCCGAGGCCTCTGCAAAAGCCTGCTCCGCAGCCTCTACGGTATCGGCAAGTGTCACGTGCTCGGCACCAGCCTTCTCGGCAATACCAGCCAGGTCTGTACCTGTCCCAGTGGCCGTGGGGAACCCGCCAACTGACAATAGGCTCTCGTTGTCAAATATCCAGTGGGTCAAGTTCGGTGGCCGGTAACGGGCGAGGGTGCTGAGCGATCCCAGATTCATCAAAACCGAACCATCCCCATCTAGCACGGTGACCTTCTCCTTCGGTAATGACACAGCCAGACCCAAGCCCATAGACGAAGCGAGGCCCATACCGTGCTCCAAGTAGAAGAAGTTAGGCTGGTGACCCAGGTTATACAACTCCACCGCCACTGCCCCCATGATTGTCACAGTCACTTGGCTTTTCAGACGAGGATAGACCGCCTTCAACGCATCTTCTCGTAGCATCACTCCTCCCACATCAAATCCCGAGTTAGCAGCAAGGCTACGGGGCGCAAGGAACTTTCGGCCAGGGTCTGGGCTTGCCTCACCTCGTAAGCCACAATAGCCGGATCAGATAGCTTCCGGTAGATTATGCCCAGTGACTGGAGCAGGGGTTCGGTGATGCGTCCACCTTCAGTTTGCCACGGGTCCCGTTCTCCCATCTCCCCTCGGTAGCTTATGACCATCAATAGAGGGATGCGGTACAGCTGAGCCACGGAGACGATGCCGTTCACGGAGGTTAACAGGCCATGATTTTGCATCAGCATGGCCGATTTCCGGCCAGCAAAGTGTGCGCCCGTGGAGATTCCGACGCCCTCTTCTTCTTTGTTGAGTCTGATCAAGGTCATATCCGGGTCGTCTTCGGCCATCTTCATCACGTGAACCAACCAAGTCTCCGGCAGGGCTGACAACAGGGTTATCTCGGCTGACTTCAGGGCTGCAAAAAGGACCTCGGAATTTTTCACAGAAACGGGCATTAAAAGCCACCTCAAAATAAGTGGGCCAATTGTATGCGCCCGTGCGTGACTGGTCAATCAAAGATATACTGCACCAACCTGTTTTGGATCCCGGAGGCGCAGTGCACTCACCACCCTGGGAAGCAGTCGAGACTATTTCACGGGAAGGGATGGAGCAACTTCAGGTGGAGCGGCTGCAATCCTGCCTCGCCAACGTCAAAGAGCAGGTAGCATTCTATAGTGACCAGCTAGCCGGGACTGCCCCAGAGAGCGTCCAATCACTTGGAGACCTTTCCCGCCTGCCGTTTACTAACAAACAAGACCTCCGCGATAACTACCCTTTCGACCTGTTCGCCAAGCCCATGTCTGAAGTGGTGCGCATCCACGCCTCCAGTGGTACGACCGGCAAGCCCACGGTGGTGGGATACACGGCGAACGATATCGAGATGTGGGCAGGCCTCGCGGCACGGGCACTCTCTCTTGCCGGTGTAACAGAAGAAGACATAGTCCAGAATTCTTACGGATACGGACTGTTCACTGGCGGTTTAGGCCTTCACTACGGAGTCGAAAAGCTGGGGGCGGCAGTAGTGCCGACCTCCTCTGGAAACACGGCCCGACAGGTCATGCTGCTACAGGACTTCGGCTCGACGGTGCTCTGCGCCACTCCGTCTTACGCCCTGGTACTGGCTGAAAGGGCTGTCGAGGCTGGGTATGACGTCCAATCCGGGCCGCTTAGGATAGGCATATTCGGCGCCGAACCATGGTCGGAGCATATGCGGACAGAGATCGAAGCCCGACTAGGAATCACAGCTTTGGACATCTACGGATTGTCCGAGATCATCGGACCCGCAGTAGCCATGGAGTGCGCCCATAAAACGGGGATGCACATCGCCGAAGACCACTTCATCCCGGAGATCATAGACTCAGACACCCTTGAGCCATTGCCGCTGGGCCAGCAGGGAGAACTGGTCTTTACCTGCATCACCAAAGAAGCCCTCCCTCTGATACGCTACCGTACCCACGACTTGGCCCGGCTCATTCCGGGCGAATGCCCCTGTGGCCGCACCACCGTCAGGATGGAGAAGGTGCTGGGGCGCAACGACGATATGTTGATAATACGGGGCGTGAACGTATTTCCGTCTCAGGTCGAGACAGTCCTTCTCGGCATGAATCAAGTGGAGCCCCATTACCAGTTGGTGGTGGGAAGAGGCGCTGACCTCATGGATAACCTGGAGATCCGAGTTGAGTCGACAGAAAGGGCGAGTCAACACATTGCGATCAAAGGGATATTGGAGACCAGCCTTCGAAGCGCGCTAGGCATAGGCTGCAATGTAACCATACTCGGCCAGGGAGAGATAGCCCGTAGTGAAGGAAAGGCCGTCCGAATCATAGACAACCGGCGGATATAAGAATATCGCAATCGCTGGGAGGCGAGACATGGAACTGGAGACGATGAAGTACGAGACCGACGGAGATCTGATCCGCCTTACCCTAGACCGGCCAGAGGTCCTGAACGCCATCAATTACCAAGGGACGTTGGACCTCTACCAAGCGGCCCAGGCCATCCACGACGACGCCCACGCCAGAGCCGTGCTCATCCGAGGCAACGGGCGGGCTTTCTGCACCGGTATCGATCTCAAAGAGCTGTCCGCGGAGGAGACACCCCAGGACTACTTCTATCAGTGGGACCAGGCGCTGCGACTGCTCGAGAGGTCAGACAAGCTGATAGTCTGCGCTATCCAAGGATATGCTATCGGGGGCGGTTTGCAGCTGCCGCTAGCCTGCGATATACGCATCGCAACCGAAGGCGCGGTACTCGGCCTGCCGGCAGCTAAAGAGGGGTTCATCCCAGGGTTGAGCACTTACCGCCTGCCCCGCTACATCGGGCTGGGCCGTGCCAAGCGCATGGCCATCTCAGGGGAGAACGTAAACGGCGTCGAGGCGTTGCGTATCGGCTTAGTGGACTACATTGTCAAATCGTCGGAATTCGAACGGGAAGTCGAAGCGGTGACTCATCGATTTCTTGCACTCAGCTCCGAGGGCGCCCGGCAGACCAAACTTATGCTTTCAGCCTACCAAGACCTACCTCACGGTCAATTCTTCGAGGAATACTTGCACCGCCAATCTATCGCCATAGCCGCTCCCGACCACGACGAAGCTATGACGGCTTATCGGGAAAACCGGGAACCGGCCTACAAGTCTCGCTGAATCTAACAGAGGTTTAAACGTGTGCTCTAAGTGGGCTTTTACTTATTAGCCCGTCCGAACACGGCACCTAGGGCTCCTTCTCGATACTTCATGAAAGAATACACAGAACAGGATATCTATACCCGTCAGCAGTTCATGCAATAACTATCCTTAGGAAAGGCAGTGTGGTCAGGACATACCACCGCGTCGAATCCAAGGGCTTCCGCATTGCTGACCATAGTTCACCTGGGCTCGGGCTGATACAGAGTCGCTTCCCGGTATCGGGAACCCATATTCCATGGTTAATCGCCAACCTCGGAATTATCCGCGCAGGGTATTGACCGCCCATTTGTATATCCCCTAGGTCTGTTACCTGCCTGGTCTGTTAAGATTGAACGATCAAATCGTTCCGGCACGGAACCAACGAATTGGCTGACACGCACACCACAACAAGCGTTCTTGTGGATTTCGCCACCAGCCCCTCCCAATACAAACATTGGTGGCTGGACATCGACGGGCGAGTAGCCTGGCTAAAACTGGACGTCCAAGAAGACCAACCTCTGACCTCAGGATATGAACTCAAGTTGAACTCTTACGATCTAGGAGTAGACATTGAGCTCCACGACGCTGTGCAGCGGCTGCGGTTCGAGCATCCAGAAGTAGGTGCGGTAATCGTTACATCAGCCAAAGACCGTGTGTTCTGCGCCGGAGCCAACATCAAGATGCTGGGCCAGTCTGGCCACGGCTTCAAGGTGAACTTCTGCAAATTCACCAACGAGACCCGGAACTCCATGGAAGACGCCTCTGAGAATTCAAGCCAGACCTACATCTGCGCGATCAATGGTCCGGCCGCTGGTGGCGGGTATGAGTTAGCGCTGGCCTGCGACCACATACTGCTGATAGACGACGGCTCCAGCACAGTCTCCCTCCCGGAATTGCCATTACTTGCCGTACTTCCAGGCACCGGAGGGCTGACACGCCTCGTAGACAAACGAGGGGTGCGTCACGACCACGCCGATTTCCTCTGCACCACTTCTGAAGGAATCAAAGGCAGCCGGGCTCTTGAATGGCGATTGGTTGATCAACTCTCTCCTCGGTCATCTTTCGAGCAAGCGGTAACCGACACTGCATCGGAGATAGCTAAGACGTCAGACCGGCCCGCGTCGAACAAAGGGATTGAACTCACTCCTTTGGAGCGCGAGCACGATGCCGACAAAGCGAGTTACCCACACATTAAAATAGACTTAGACCGGGAATTGGGAGTCGCCTATATCCTAGTTGAAGGCCCGTCTGAAGGAACGCCAACCAAACTTGAGGACGTCCATGCCCTGGGTGATAAATTCTGGCCTCTAGCGTTGGCTAGGCAACTAGACGACGCCATCTTGCACCTTAGGCTCAATGAAAGCGAGGTAGGAACTTGGGTGTTCCGCACCCGGGGCGATGGCGCTTTGGTGGCGGACTACGATAGCCTGCTACTGGAACACTCCTCTGATTGGCTTATCCGAGAGATAACCCTTTTCCTGAAACGTACCTTTAAACGCCTGGACGTTAGCTCGCGTTCGCTCGTGACACTGATTGAGCCAGCTAGCTGTTTCACCGGCACGCTCCTGGAGCTCGCTCTGGCCGCCGATCGGAGCTACATGCTGGACGGTATTTTCGAAGACTATGATGACTCGCCAGATACCTCTGCAGTAATTCAGCTCACAGGTATGAATTTCGGCCCTTTGCCGATGGTAAACGGAATCACAAGAATCGAAGGGCGCTTCCTAGGGCAACCCGAAGCACTGGCCGCGGTGAAGGGTAAAGCCGGCACTAACTTGGACTCCAAGATAGCACTCGATCTGGGGTTGGTTACTTTCATACCAGACGATATAGACTGGGAAGATGAAATACGACTGGCCTTGGAAGAGCGGGCGAGCTTCTCCCCAGACGCCCTGACCGGCATGGAAGCCAGCCTCCGCTTCGGCGGTCCAGAGACAATGGAAAGCAAGATATTCGGACGTCTCAGCGCCTGGCAGAACTGGATCTTTCAGCGTCCCAATGCCTCCGGCGACCAAGGTGCGCTGCAGCTATACGGCACTGGCGCCAAGATACAATTCGACAAAGGCCGGGTGTGAACGCAATTCTGGCATCGGCAACACGCGAGTAAGCCATGACCGTAGAACATTCAAACATAGATTACTCGGAACGCATCCCAAATAACGTGGGCCTGGCCAACAATCGGCGTTTGCAACGCGCGCTTGAGTCCTGGCAGCCCAATTACCTTAAGTGGTGGCAAGAACTGGGTCCGGACCGTAGCAGTGGGTTCAACGTCTACCTACGTACGGCCGTCAGCGTTGAGCGCGACGGCTGGGCCAACTTTGATTTCGTTAACATGCCGGATTACCGCTGGGGAATCTTCCTGGCCAAGCCTGACCTAGAACGCACAATCTCATTCGGGGACCACAAAGGAGAAAAAGCCTGGCAGGATGTGCCAGGCGAATACCGGGCCTCGCTGCGCCGCCTGATTGTCACCCAGGGAGACACTGAGCCGGCATCAGTGGAACAGCAGCGCCACCTAGGAATTACCTGCCCTTCTCTATATGACCTCCGCAACCTGTTCCAAATAAACGTAGAGGAAGGCCGGCACCTTTGGGCCATGGTCTACTTGCTCCACGCATACTTCGGGCGAGACGGCAGGGAAGAGGCCGAGATGCTACTAGAACGTCATTCTGGGGACGCCGATAAGCCCCGGATTCTAGGGGCATTCAACGAACCCACCCCAGACTGGCTGTCCTATTACATGTTCACCTATTTCACTGACCGCGACGGCAAATACCAATTAGCGGCCCTGGCTGAATCAGGATTCGATCCCCTGGCACGCACCTGTCAATTCATGCTCACAGAGGAAGCCCATCATATGTTCGTCGGCGAGACGGGCATCATACGAGTGGCCCAGCGCACATGTGAGGTGATGAAAGAGGTCCATAGCGATGACCCTAAGATGGTGCGCGCTGGCGGGGCCGTTGACCTGGAGACCATTCAGAAGTACATCAACCTACACTTCTCTATCTCCGTGGACCTGTTTGGACAAGAGATATCCACCAACGCCGCCACCTACTTCAACTCTGGGCTCAAGGGCCGCTTCCAGGAAGCCCGGCTAGATGACGACCACCTCCTGAGTAACAGCACCTGGCCGGTTTTGCAGGTCCAGGACGGGCGCATCATCATAGAGGACCGGCCCGCTCTAAGCGCAGTCAACGAACGGCTCCGCGACGATTACATAAAGGACTCACAACGAGGTGTGGGTCGCTTGAACAGCGTGTTGGAATCCCATGGAGTGGAATACAGGTTCACTCTGCCTCACCGAT
>NZUD01000005.1 GCA_002697005.1 Chloroflexota bacterium
ACCGAAGACTCCAAAGAAGGCCCCAAAGCCTTCGCTGAGAAACGAAAACCCCAATGGAAAGGTCGCTAAGTGTCGTAAATCCCTGACTTATGCAAATCAGAAACCCATTTTATACCAGGGAGGGGCTTTGTCAGCTTTGCCTGAGCGCAATTTCAGCAGGTGTTGGAGTCTAGCCGACTAACTTAAACCATCAGGTCGTGATGAGCGTGTCGGACTAAGTCGTAAGATAGGCTTTCCGCCTAAGACACTTATTTTGATGAGTTTATTCGTTAAACTCGGGATGAGCGGAATAAGGGCGGTACGGCGGTCCTAAAGCTGGTACTCCGGCAGACGTAGTAATTGCTTGGCAATCACCAGACGCATGACCTCATTGGTCCCTTCACCGATAATCATTAACGGCGCGTCGCGGTAGTAACGCTCCACCGGGGATTCTTTGATGTACCCGTAGCCTCCGTGGACGCGCATGGCCTCCATGGACACTTCCAAACACACCTCGCTTGCGAAGAGCTTGGCCATGCCTGATTCCAGGTCAACCCTCTGACCGGTGTCTTTCTTGGCGGCAGCATCGTAGACCAACAGCCGCGCTGCTTGAATCTTGGTGGCCATGTCTGCCAGCTTGAGCTGGATGGCTTGGTGCTCCGAGATGGGTTTGCCGAAGGTTTCCCGTTGCTGAGAGTACTTGATGGCCGCCTCGAATGCGGCCTGGGCCACTCCCACCGCGCGGGCAGCGACGTTTATGCGGCCTGTCTCCAACCCGCTCATAACCATCCCAAACCCAGTGCCTTCTTCTCCGCCAACCAGGTTATCAGCCGGCACTGCGTAGTTATCAAATATCAACTCGCAGGTGTCCAATCCTCGGTAACCTAGTTTATCCAAATCGCGGCCTACCTCGAATCCTGAGCCACCCTTCTCGGCTACGAAGCAGCTGATTCCTTTGTGTCTCATTCCCTTATCAGGGTCGGTACGGGCCAGCAGGCAGAACATGTCACCGTAGCGCCCGTTGGTGATAAACATCTTCGTGCCGTTAATGGTGTACTCTTCGCCATTCCTAGTGGCAGTGGTCTGCAGGTTGGCCATGTCGGTGCCGCCGCTGGGTTCCGTCAAGGCCAGCCCACCTCGCTTCCGGCCAGACGCCAAATCAGGCAAGAACTTCTGCTTCTGTTCCTCGGTCCCGTAATGGGTCAGTACATAGGTCAGGATGTGGTGCGTACCGATGGCTCCGCTCAGGGTCATGAACCCCTTGCTAAGCTCCTCGAAGATGGAGGCGAAAGTTGTGTAATCCAATCCCATGCCGCCGTACTCTTCAGGTACCGTGATGCCGAATAATCCCAACTCCTTCATACGGTTGATGAGTTCGAATGGAACCGAGTCTTCGCGGTCGTGTTCTGCGGCCACTGGCTCCACTTCCCGGCGCACAAAATCGCGGACCATGTTTACGATCTGGGCCCTGGCCTCAGGTGGTGTGGTCGTCAAGGTAATCTCCTTATCATTGGGGAAATGAGCCTGGTTAGCAGTCTAGCTCAGGCTCAGTAACAGGGCAACTATACATAGGGTTGGCCCACTCAACTGTAGACGAAGTCTTTGAGCTGGGTTCGGTCATGGCCAGCTATTAATTTTCAGTTAAAGCCGCCTGGGCAGCGGCCAACCGGGCCACCGGGACACGGAAGGGCGAGCAGCTTACATAGTCTAGACCAGCCTCGTGGCAGAACACCACGCTGGCTGGATCGCCGCCGTGTTCCCCGCAGATCCCAATTTCTAGGTTGGGTCGTTCACGGCGCCCGGCCTCCACCCCGATCTTCACTAATGCGCCAACCCCTTCGGGGTCAATTGAAGCGAATGGATCCCTGAGTAGGATGCCCTCGTCTATGTACGACCTTAGAAACTTACCTTCAGCGTCGTCCCGACTGAATCCAAAGGCGAGTTGGGTTAGGTCATTCGTGCCGAAGCTGAAGAACTCCGACTCCTTGGCGATCTCTCCGGCGGTCAGTGCGGCGCGAGGTGTTTCGATCATAGTGCCGAACATGTAATGAACCTTGGTGCTGTGCCGTTCTTGCACCTGTGATGCCACCAAGCTCAGATCCTCTCTCAGCCTGTGCATCTCTTCCACGTCTACGGTCAAAGGAATCATGATCTCCGGATTAACATCCAATCCCTCTTTCACGAGAAGGGCCCCGGCCGTGATGATGGCCTCTACTTGCATCCGATAGATGGTGGGGAAGCTTAGCCCCAACCGGCATCCGCGGTGCCCTAGCATGGGGTTGGATTCACGTAGAGAGTCCACAAGATGCAGAAATGCCTCTTTCGCTTCGGTGTCGGCTTGAGTGGCACCGGAGTGTCGAAGCTCCAGGAGCTCGCTTAATAGAGTCTCATATGGAGGTAGGAATTCGTGGAGCGGGGCATCCAACAATCGGATGATGACTGGCCGTGGGCCCATCGCCTTCAGGATGCCGCCGAAGTCGCCTGTTTGAAGTTCTTTGACCTCCTCCAGTGCCTCGTAGAAGTCTTTCACGGATTGTGGTGCGTCCGGTTCCTTTTCAACAAGAAATACCCGGTCATTGTTTTCTTGGCGCCATGTCTCGGCAGCCTCAGCGTTCAAGAGCATCCGCCTGACTGACGGCAGTCGCTTAGGGTCTAGGAACATGTGCTCCGTGCGGCAAAGACCGATTCCCTCGGCCCCCATGGTTAATGCCTTCGTCGCGTCTGCGGGAGTATCAGCGTTGGCCATGACACCCAATCTGCGCGTTTCGTCAGCCCAGCGCAGTAATTCATGGGCTTCTGGTAAGTCTTTCACACTGGTTTGAACGGTGTCTAACTCCCCTAGGTAGACCGAGCCTGACGACCCGTCCATGCTTATGCGTTCGCCCTCACGGACGGTCTTGTCTCCCGCAGTGAATAATCTGGCGTCCAGGTCAACTTGTATCCCCTCACAGCCAACGATACAGGGCTTGCCAAGTCCTCGGGTCACCACTGCTGCGTGGCTGGTTACCCCGCCTCGGCTGGTCACTACACCTGCGGCCGCTGTGATGCCATGGATGTCGTCGGGTTTGGTCTCCGGACGTACCAATACCACCGCTTCACCATCGGCAGCCAGCTCGGCAGCCTTAATGGCATCAAAGCAAACCGTGCCTGACGCTGCACCAGGAGAGGCAGGTGCGCCGCGGGCTAGGAACCGGTCTGCTAGAGCAGTTTCGGATAGATCGCCAGAGAACTGAGGAACTAGAAGGCGGGATATCTCTTCGGCCTCCACTCTGAGGAGCGCATCAGCATGGCTAATCAGACCCTCGTTGGCCATATCAACCGCTGTCTTCACGGCAGACCAGGGCGTCCGCTTGGCGTTGCGGGTTTGCAGTAGGAACAGGCGAGCGTTTTCTACTGTGAACTCAATGTCCTGCACGTCTGAGTAATGGATTTCCAGATTCTCTGCCAGTTCCATTAGCTGTCTGTAGCACTCAGGCATCACATCTTGCAGGCTGGCGATGGGTTCTGGTGTTCGTCCCCCTGCCACTACGTCCTCGCCCTGGGCGTTGGTAAGGAACTCGCCATAGACCTGGGCTTTGCCGGTGGATGGGTTACGAGTGAAAATCACTCCAGTTCCGCTGGTGGGGCCCAGATTGCCAAAGACCATCGCCATGATGGTCACAGCCGTGCCCATGTCATGGTCGATATTATTGTGGTTGCGGTAGAAGATCGCCCGGGGTGTGTTCCAACTGCGGAATACAGCCTCAACGGAAGCCATAAGTTGTTCCCAGGGATCTGAAGGCGGTTCTGAGCCGGTGGCATCTTTAGTTACTCTCTTGAAGTCGGCCACAATGTCCTGCAGTTGCTTGGCAGTCAGTTGGTGGTCCAGGGTCACGCCTGCTTTCTCTTTGTGTGCCGCCAACACCTGCTCAAAAAGCTCCGGGTTAACATCCATGACCACTTCTGAATATATCTGGATGAAGCGGCGGTAGGCGTCGTAGGCGGGTCGGGGGTCTCCCATGATGGAGGCCAAGCCCTCCACGATCTGATCGTTGATTCCCAGGTTCAAGATGGTGTCCATCATGCCCGGCATAGAGATACTGGCCCCTGAGCGCACCGATACTAGTAGGGGAGTTGAGGTTGAGCCGAAATTCCGGCCGATGGACTTTTCTAGTTGCTGGACGTTGTCCCTGATTGACTCTTCGAGGCCTTTAGGGAGAGTATGGTTCTTGCCCAGGTAGTAGCGGCAAACCTGTGTGGTTATAACGAACCCTGGTGGGACAGGGAGTCCTAGCCGGGCCATTTCGCAGAGGTTGCTTCCCTTGCCTCCAAGCAAGTCGCTCATGGAGGAGTTTCCTTCGTCAAACCGGTATACAAGCTTCACTAACGGTCTTGCCTGTATCGTCATGGGCATTTTCTCCCAACGGCCTATACTATCCGGGTTTTTGGTGATCCGTGGCCTGGGCCAAAATTACGGGCCCTGCTACCGGACTATATAATGGGCCTAGTGACGAAAGCAAATCAACCTATTGCTCAATAATGCCATAAATCACAGACATTAATACGATAATCGTTAGACTGTGGCTAATATCTCTCTCTTTCGTTAGAGGTTGGACTTATACTGGTTCGCCCAGAACGATCAGGTTTCCTTGACAAACGGTTAAATCTCTCGGAATTGGGGTTCTGGCTCTGAGAGGTCAAAACCGTGCTCCCACAATTCATCCAATTTTGTCTGTTCTTCGTCTGTGATTCCTGGTGTGTCCACCGCGCTGGTGTATTCCTTCAGCTCTGCCAAGGTTGTCAAATTGGGAAGGACTGAGACGATGGCTTGCGGCTTCAGCACGAATTGTATTGCAGCCTGGGCCATAGACCTGCTCTCTTCTTGAACCAAGAACCTGATGCGGTCAACCTTGCGCATGGATTCCACCAACCATTCGTTCTTGCGGTGAGCCCGGTGGTCGTCTGGGTCGAACGTTGGAAACCCGTGGTCGAACTCTCCGGTGAGGGTGTTGGACGCGTGGGGAACGCGTGAGAGCAGGCCCACCTCGTTATCGTTGGCCAGTTCTATGAACCGTTTGGCTGGGTCTTGCTCCAGAAGGCTGTAGATGATTTGAGCACTCCTGACTTGGCGTTCGGTTAAGGAGTACTCGCCCTCCTCCTGCCAACCGATGTCGGGTCCGATGGCCACGCCGAAATAGCGTATCTTGCCTTCGAACTGGAGCTGCTCCAAGGTCTCGAACAATTCGTCTTTCTCCAGATCTGCCAGCTTGATATTGTGTGCCTGGTAGAGGTCTATGTAGTCGGTGCCCAGGCGGCGGAGGCTCTGTTCACAAGCGTACTTCACGAATTCTTTGTCGAACTTTTGCGCACGCTCTTGGTGGCCTTCCCTAGGCGTTGGGTCATAGATGTCATAGCCGAATTTGGTGGCTATTATCAGATCGTTGCGCTTGTGACCTAACACCTTGGCTAAGACCTCCTCCCCAAAGCCGTCGCCGTAGGTGTCGGCGGTGTCGAAGAAGTTGATGCCTTCCTCGACTGCATTCTCCAAGAGAGCAGATTTGTCGGCATCTTCGATCTTTCCCCACCAGTTGGTGGCGACGGTCCACACCCCGAACCCTACTTCGGAGAGTACCAGATCGGTTCGGGGAAGTTTGCGAAATTTCATTGCGATTACGTCCTTAAATCTAAGAAATGTACTTACTCAACCACTTGCCTACTCAGTTGATGGGTCGGTCTCGGTCATCGAACTGAGAACCGAAAATTGTTGAATCAGGTTTTTTAATTCCTGTAGTTCCTCGCCACCGGGGCCTCTCCACATTTCTATGGAACCGCAGGCTGGTGTTGTGTCTTATCCGGGTTGGAAATCGCCGTTGGCAACCATATCTTTCGGATTCGCTACGTTCGGCCAGGTGGCAGCCGTTACCATCCGACTGGCCGCGGTATTTAACTTTATGTAAGTATGAACGTCCGGCATCGGGCCTTGGCCACCTTACCCTCATGCGGCTGGCTAGTTCGCGTGGCGTACTCGATGAAGCGGAGTGTAAGCGCCATCACATTAGACACTATGTGTTCCTCTTGGAATATTCGGTCCTAGAGATGGTGCCTTCCCGAACAGGCTCTGCACTACTCCTGGATCAAGCGATTTCGGAGTCCGAACCGCTACTGGCTTTGTGGGCATGTCCCTCACCAAGGCGAAGTCAGCTTTGGCATCCACGGTCTGAATCGGCCAGACCAGTCCTATTTGGAGATTTTCATTTTTTTGCGTGGAAAGCAATATACCCATGAATCCAGCTTTTTGGTTGAACCTAAGTGGCGGTTACGGCAAGGCCTAGACTCCCTTTGATGTCATCTACCTGGCGTTGGAACTCAGCATCGTCTAATACCGGCGCCATCTTGCCCAGATTAACGTCCGACAGGACCTCAACCCAAGACGTGCATCCTCCGTATTCAGGCAAGTAGGGCACGGTCACTGGCTGTTCTAGGTGGTAGACCCGTAATAGAAGAACCGAGAGCGGAAGCATTGGTTTCCAATGGAGCTTGGACTGAGCATAGGCCGTTGTCCAGATGTAATGAGGTTCTAGGTCATCGACCTTCTTTTGGTCGGATATCTCCAATACCTCTTCGGCTTTAGCCCAATAGCCGAAGGAGACTTTATCGGGATCTTGTGGTTGTTCTAACATCCTACGCAGCGCGGGCTGATAGGCCGGTTGAATCAGGTTCTCTTTTTGGTGGAGGTATGTCGGGTAGAACAGGAACTCCCGGTGAATCACGCGGAAGTCTTTGCCGTCTTCATGAATCCCGCCTTTGCGCAGAAGGAGCACTTGATCTCCTCGGGCCATGGCATCAACGGTTATCGCCCATTCTTTCAGAGCAATCTGGCAATTGCTGGGTAGCATATCTTCCGTCTCCGTCGCCTGCGATGAATCTACGAAATCCTTGGATGGCAGGTAGAAAGTATTAAATCGAAGGTAGCAAAGTCAATGGTATCATCGGCCATACATAGGCTCAATCCCTGGCCAGACCGTGCTGAAAAAGTTACGGAGTGGCCCTAACGTCAGCGAATGATAGACGTTCGGCCATGAGGAACTCGCGGAACGCGCGCTGGGAGGGAGAGAGATAGCGGTCTTTAGGCTGGATTAATGTCAGCGGACGCCGACATTTCCATCCCTCCACATCCAGTACCTTCAACATCCCTGCGTTCAACTCTGCGGTGATACCGAGCCGAGATATTATTCCGATGCCGCCTCCGGCAGACACTGCCTGTTTTACTGCCTGATTGCTGCCTAACTCAACGGCAATTCTTGGCACGGTGCCTAGGTTTCGGAATTGGCGTTCTGCGGCTTGGCGGGTCGCGGAACCATGTTCCCGAGCGACAAGTCCCAATTCCATCACCTGCTCCACGCTGGGCCGCAGAACGCCATTTACAGGATGGCTAGGGGCCGCGACGAGAACGATGTCATCGTCTAGAAAGTCCACCATTTCCAATTCGCTAGAGGGCCCATCAACGTGGCCACCGATCATACCCAGGTCCATGTCCCCGTCCAACATTCGCTGCATGATGGTTCGAGCATTGCCGATCACTAACTCCACCCGGACCCCTGGATATATCTGACGGAACCGTCCCACTACCAAAGGCAGCACGTACTCGCCTGGGGTAGAGCTGGCGCCTAACACTAGGTGGCCGGAGTGCAGGTTTTCCATCTCTTGAACCGTGTTTATCAATTGACTGGATAGTGCGAATATCTGCTGAGCGTAAGCCAAGACTGCGTTTCCGGCTTCAGTGATTCTGAGCCCGCGGGGTCTTCGATGGAAGAGGGTAATTTCTAGGAATTTCTCCAGCTCCTGCACTTGAATCGATACCGCAGGCTGGGTGATTTTCATCGCCTCTGCAGCGCGGGAGAAACTCAAATGGGTAGCGACCATCTGAAAGATGTACAGTTGATGAAAATTCAACTGCCCGCCTGAGGCAGCCGTGTTGGCGTTGTGTCTCAATTGATTGGCCGCTGCGATCAGGATACGTCAATAAGCTGCTCAAGACCCAGCAGCCGCGCCAGATTTCCCGTAGTTACCCTTGCTACTTCTTCCACTGTTATACCTTTAATCTCAGCGAGGGTCCGGGCGACCGACCTGACATGTCGGGGCTCAGTCCAGTTGGTTCGGTATTTTTTGAAGGGCTGCGGTGCGGCGTCCGTTTCAAGAACTATATTCTCCAAAGGTATAACCTTGGCCACTTCTTGGAGTTCAGGCAGCCGGGTCAGCGGCCGGGCCAAGGAGATATAAAAACCGCAATCGATGGCTTCCCGAGCGATTGCTTCATCTCCTTGGAAATAGTGCATGGCCCCGCCAACCTCATCTGCGTTTTCTTCTCTAAGGGTGTGTAAAACTTCTGCATGAGACTCACGGGAATGGAAAATGATCGGCAGCTTGAGACTCTTGGCTAGCCGGATGTGCTCACGGAACACTTGATACTGGATTTTATGGACTGGGGATTCGGGCAAGAAATCCAGACCCACTTCGCTGATACAGACCACTTTGGACGACGACTTGGCCATTCGGTCGAGTTCCGAATAGACCTCGTCAGTGACTAGTCCTTGGGCTTCCATGGGATGAATGCCAACCCCGGCATACAGCGGTTCATGCTGTTCCGCCAGGTCGATACAGTCCTGCGTTGATTGCAGAGTGGTTCCTGCGGAGACCGCGAACGCCACACCCGACGCTTGGGCGCGGTCTAATATATCGGGCATCTCCGCGATAGGGTATTGATCGAGATGGGTATGGCAATCACCCAACAGAATATCGCTAGACATTATGTGTAACCCATATCATGAGACGGATACTGGCATTGCTCGAGCCGAATATAGGTCTGATCCAACGAAAAAATCATACACTATGATTCCTAATGCAGGTCAAACGGTATCCAGCGGTACCCAGTTTCGAAACAAAATAGCCAATTGATATCGGTTTATCATCACTGGAACAAGGGGTTGAGTGTCGGAGCTCTTGCCGAAGTCCATGTTTCACGTTGTTGCTGCGTTTTAATAGAGGGATATAACCCGCCGTTTAGCCCTTTCACCGGTCGTTACGAAACTCGTTGACAGCCTCAAACACCAATGTTAGCATAATTGTTGACCAAAAAGGTCGACAATGTTTAATAGCCGTACGGTTAGGGCTTAGAAATCGTTCGGCGACCCAATCCCTTCTATTAGGAGCGATCAATCGATGACCACACCCAAGGTCATTTCCCGGACCGCCACTTCCAGCGAGTTGGATGCTGACTATAAGTGGGGGTTCACCATCGATATCGAGTCCGATCTTGCCCCCAAAGGGCTTAGTGAGGATATCGTTCGACTAATATCAGCCAAGAAAGAAGAACCCGAGTGGTTGCTGGAGTGGCGTATCAAGGCATTTCGCCACTGGGTGAAGTTAAAACAGCAAGCTCCTACCTGGGCCAATGTTGAACATCCGCCCATCGACTACCAGGACATCTATTACTACGCCGCGCCCAAGAGTGATGGCCCCAAGAGTTTAGATGAGGTCGACCCAGAGATTCTGGCGGCCTTCGACAAATTGGGCATTCCCCTCCAAGAGCGCGAGAGCCTGGCTGGTGTCGCCGTGGACGCAGTGTTGGACAGCGCGTCAGTGGCCACCACCTATAAAGAAACTTTGGAAAAGCACGGTGTCATCTTCTGCCCAATCAGCGAGGCGGTTAGAGATCATCCAGACCTTGTCCAGAAGTACCTGGGTTCTGTGGTGCCCTATGGTGACAACTTTTACGCCACGTTGAATTCCGCAGTGTTCAGTGACGGGTCTTTCGTGTACATACCCAAAGGCGTCCGCTGTCCCATTGAGCTCATGACCTACTTCCGCATTAACCAGGCTGATTCCGGCCAGTTCGAACGGACGTTAATCATAGCCGAGGAAGGAGCTTACGTCAGCTATCTGGAAGGATGCACCGCTCCAGCCAGAAAGACCCACCAATTACACGCAGCAGTGGTCGAATTGGTGGCCTTGGACGACTCTGAGATTAAATACTCTACTCTGCAGAACTGGTTCCCCGGAGACAAGGACGGCAACGGCGGTGTATATAACTTCGTGACTAAGCGCGGTATCGCCCGAAAGAACTCCAAGATTTCTTGGACGCAAGTCGAGACCGGTTCGGCCATCACTTGGAAGTACCCC
>NZUD01000006.1 GCA_002697005.1 Chloroflexota bacterium
GGTCGTTGTACTGCTCGCCCATCAGGTCACCCGCCATGTCATCTTTGTCCATCCAGGCACGGAGGTCGTCCCATGCTTTCTGGGTGTTCGTAGTGATGCTGACGTAGCCGTCCTTACATTTCCAAGTGGCCACGAACTGGCCGCCGTGCCGGAACCCGCAACGTACAGCATTCTCGCCGGTATAGTTATAAGCGGTATTCACGTGCTCGGTAGTAGTGGCCACGGCTTCCTGCATAGAAACGTCCACATACTGACCTTGTCCGCTGGCTAATCGGTGGAAAATC
Organism: Chloroflexota bacterium; assembly: GCA_002697005.1. Next base: position 285 of record NZUD01000006.1, read on the forward strand.
GCGATGAGGATGCCGATATAGGCGCGATTAGACGTGGTCTGGTATGCCTGCATGCCCCACAATTTGTTGGGCGGAGTTTCGGGCCAGCCCGTGACATACATATAGCCGCCCATGGCGAAGCCAACCAGATCACTGCCTCGGTAGTCCCGGTAGGGTCCAGTCTGCCCAAAAGGGGTCAGCGACGCATATACGAGACCAGGGTTTCCATCTCCCAGGTGTTGGTACCCCAAACCAAGAGAGTCCAGATAGCCGGGCTGAAACGATTCCACAACCACATCGGCAACGCTGGCCAAACGACGAAGCAGAGTGCTTCCTTCATCCGATGATATATCGAGGGTAATGCTGCGCTTGTTGGTGTTGTAATGCCGCCAGTAGATGGAGTTCTCCGAAGAACTATTTCCTTCTATAAATGGGCCAACACTGCGCATCGAGTCCCCACCGGGGGGCTCCACTTTGATTACGTCTGCACCCACATCTGCCAGTAACTTGCCGCAATACACACCAAGGTCTCCGGACAGGTCCAGTACCCGGATTCCCGTCAGTGGCTGTTTAACTGCGTCCCCCGATTCCAGCAAACTAAACTCTCCGGGGACCCAGGTCCTTTTGCAGATCGGAGATGGTCTGGTCCCGGGTCTTCTTCTGCCACCGTACCCGCTGGTTGATAGGGGTGTTCTCCACCTCTGGTGCGACCTTCATTGTCACGAATACGGGGCCAGGTTTACTAAGAATCTCTTCGATGTTGTTGGTGAAATCTTCTAGGTTTTCGAAGGAATAGGTGGACGGATAACCACACCCCTTTGCTATGACGTCATACTGGACGTTCTCGGCGTTTGGCACCGGCTGACCGCCGGTCGTGGCATAGACGCCGTTGTCAAGCACGAAGTGATAGAAATTCTTGGGGTCTTTCTCGGCTATGGTGGTTAGCGCGCCCATGTTCATAAGGATGTCGCCCTCCGAGTCGAACAGAATGATCTTCTCGTCAGGACGGGACATCGCGAGGCCAAATGCGAAAGAAGCGTGGCCACCCATGGCAGGGTCACCCAGGGGAACGTCACGGTCTGGCTGGTCGCTTAGGTTAATCCAGTGCCGCCCGCCACGACCCGGGATCACTACGGCGTTTCCCCGGAATGGTGCGAAGGCCTTGAACATATCTGCTGTTTGGAACATCAGTCCTCTATATTCTTACGTATGAAGTTTTAGTTTCGGTAGCCCATGTTTACCGCTGGACGAAACCGTGATACTCGTCTCCGATCAACACGGCCACCGGCTGTTTGGTCGCTTCAGCGCGGTCAAATGCGACCTGAATTCGGTCGGCATCGGCGTCGCTTTCAACCAGATAGTACTTGACGCCAAAGGCGTGTAGGAAATGCTCGGTATATGTGGCGGCGGTGTCGGTATCCACGCCGTGACGCGTCCATCCCCGGTACCCGACCATCATCACTACCGGAATATTCATGCCCATCACCCAGCCGCGCAAGGAGTCACCCGACTCCATGAGGCCCGTATTCTGAATCAGGATGACCGGTTTGGCTCCACCCACCGACAGTCCGGACGCTGTAGAGAACGCCTGACCCTCCCGGCTAACTGGAATCAGATCCAAAGTGGGCTCTTCCTGTAAGAGTACATAGAGAAAATTCGTCTCGCTATCAGGTAGCCAGACCACGTGGGTCACGTTATTGGCTTTCAGGTGATCGATTATAGTTTGCGGGCTGAACCCACCTTCCGCATCAGCCAATGTATTTACCTCTTAAATCAAAGTAAGTCTAATCGGAGTTAGTCGATAAAGTCTCGGATCGCTCTGAGCACCAAGTCAGGGTGTTCCATCGGCACAAAATGGGATCCTGCGCCAAGCTCTTTGACCGTGAATGCCTTGGTCTCTTTCCCCAGATGCTGCACGGCGGGATCCTGAGGTGTTTGGGCGCCTTTATACGCCCCTACCAGCAGGATGTACTCGCCGCCCAAGCCCCGCAATACCTTAGAAGTGTCGAGATGCCTACGGTTCGCGTAGAAGTTCTCTTCTACGACTGGATCGCACTTCAACTCAACCCTGCCATCTCCTAGGGGCCTAGTCGAACCGTCGATGTAATCGGCGAATACTTCGTCAGTCCAAGGTTTGAACACGCGGCGGCCCCGATAGGCTTCGTACATTATGTCCCGGCTTTCCCAGATAGTGCGTTTCTGCAGCGTCCGTTCAATGCGAAGTTTCTGGTCCTCCGGCGAGAGCAAGGCCATGGGACTGTCCCCTACTCTGGTGTCCACTAAGATGCCCTTCCCGACTATCCCTGGGAATAGGGAGTCAGCTATCAACAGGGACATACCGCCCGCGGAATGGCCGATACATATCGACCCCTCGAGTCCTAAAGCCTGAATCACTGAAGCGGTATCGTGGCCGATCTGCATAAAGGTGTACTCACCATCAGGGTGCTCCGTGTCCCCATGCCCACGCAGGTCGAATGAGTAAACATGGTGGTCTAGAGCCAAGTCTCTTGCAGCGTGATTCCAGATTCCCGCGCACATGCCAACGGCATGAAACATCAAGACGCTGGGTTTATCGGCGGCACCCCACTCCAGGTAATGGTGGTTTACCCCATTAGTCTCCACAAATCTACTTTCCGGTTGCAACTAGGTCTCCTGAATCAATCTTAAAAAGGGTTCCGGGCCGCGGTTGGTTAATCCAACACAGCCACGACCTCCAGTTGTACCAAAATACCGGGAGGAAAGGCATCGTATTCTATTGCATGACGGGCTGGACGGTCGTCTTCATCGGGGAACATCTCGAGCCAAGGAGCGTTTACCGCCTCCCGCTGAGACCTGTCTTTCATATATACCTTGACGCTGCCGACGTTCTTGGTAGTCGCGCCGGCATTCTCCAGCATAGTCTTCATATTGGCGAAAGCGAAGACGCACTGACTCTCCAGGTCTTCGGGCACCTTCCCAGTGACGGGGTCCGCGCCCATAATGCCGCTGGAGAAGATCATGTTGCCTACCCGAGCCCCGAAGGGGATGGGCGCGCCGTGTTGTACCCCGTCAACGTGTATAGAACGCCCTTTATCAGCCATCATTCACCTAAACCAAGTCGGGCCATCTGAGCAAATAGCAGCCGCAATTATACCTGGCAAATGCGAGTGTTCAAGGATGAAACCCATCAGGCATAACTGCCGTGTTATTATCCGGTCGTCAAAATTCGAATCTATGGAGGCGCCATCATGCCATTTGGAGGCAATGACTGGCTAGCATTAACCCAAGAAGAAAGCCTTGAACCCGACCTGCCGATCTGCGATCCACACCATCACCTGTGGGACCACCGGTTGGAGCGAATCCCGTTTCAGCGGTATCTTATCCAGGAGTTAGCGGATGATATGAATAGCGGGCACAACATCCGCTCCACCGTGTTCGTCGAAGCCCGATCTATGTACCGCGCCGACGGCCCAGACGATATGAAGCCCGTAGGCGAAGTTGAGTTTGTCCAGGGCCAAGCAGCAGCCAGCGCTGCAGGTCTCTACGGACCGGGACGCGCTGCGGCAGCCATCGTAGGCCACGCAAACCTTAATCTGGGAGGCGGAGTTAAGCCCGTGTTGGAAGCCCTCCAGGCCGCGAGCCCAAACCGGTTCAGGGGCATCAGACACACTGTCACTTGGGATGACAATCCTGAGGTGCCCAACACCGCCGCCCATAAGATCAAAGGACAGATGTCTAGCGGCAACTTCCGAGCGGGCGCCAAGATTCTGGCTGACATGGGGCACACCCTTGAAGGCTGGATGTTCTTCACCCAGATGGAAGAGTTGGCCGAATTGGCCAAGGCCGTTCCCAGCCTGACCATCATCCTATGCCACGTTGGTGGCATCCTGGGAACCGGCTTCTATGCCGGCAAACATGAAGAGGTCATGGCTACCTGGCGCAAGGGTATCGAGGCTACCGCTGCCCAGCCCAACATCGTCATGAAGCTTGGCGGCATCGGTATGCCGAGTGTCGGGTTCGACTGGCACACCCGTGCCGAGCCCATCGGCTCGGAAGAGCTGGCCAAGGACATGTCACCCATCTTGAACTACTGCATCGAGAAGTTTGGCCCTAACCGTTGCATGTTCGAGAGCAACTTCCCTGTGGACAAGGTGTCGTATTCCTACAACGTTATGTACAACGCTTTCAAGCGCGCCAGCAAAGACTACTCGGCCTCAGAGCGGGCTGACATGTTCCACGACGTCGCCGCCCGCATCTACCGCATAGACCTTTAACAATCCCATACCCTAGTTACCCAAGACAACCCCGTTAGTATCGGGGTTGTCTTTTTTACACGTCATCTAGGCGGTCTTTTCCACATTTCCAAATGTTCGTCATTCTAGTTCCTAGTCTCTAGCAAAGGGGTTTGCCTTTCGCCCTCCAACATCGGCCATAGCAATCACTAGCAGGGCCCACCACGACACCGCTGGCCCGGCCTCTCCTTCGAGGAAGGCCGCTTTTATATCTACTCCCCGTCTACAGTTCCTTCTCGCGGCCAGAATGGCACTTGCGGTATACTGTCGTAAACGATTTTCCGGCCCTTGGTCCCCTCTCATCTAGGGCCTGCTGAGCAGAGATTATGGCCACCAAGACCAATGCTGGCGCCTTCAGTAAGAAAGTCGACGTGGATGCCGGTTCTATCAGCCGCGAGATATTCGTGAATGAAGACATCTACCGGCAAGAGCAGGAACAGATCTTCGCGCAAGCGTGGCTGTTCGTGGGCCACGAGAGCCAAATTGCCAAGCCCGGCGATTACTTCGTTTCGTCCATGGGCGAGGAATCAGTGATCTTGTGCCGGGACCGCGAAGGCTTGCCCCACGTTTTCCTAAACTCTTGCACCCATAGGGGCATGAAGGTCTGCCGGTACGATGAAGGAAACTCGCCAGTCTTCTCATGTCCTTACCACGGCTGGAGTTTCGCGACCGACGGCAAATTGGTGGGAGTTCCCTACTACAAAGACGCCTATAAAGAGACCCTGGACAAGTCCAAGTGGGGCCTCCCAGAGGTCCCACAGATGTTTGTTTACAAGAGGAGCATCTGGGCCACTTGGGACAAGAACGCTCCGCCATTCCTCGATTACTTGGGCGACATGAAGATGTTTTTGGATCTAGCCTTGGACGGCCGTGACGGCAGCGAGGGCGGCTCGGAGATCCTGGGCGGAGTTCAGAAATGGACCATGCCGAGCAACTGGAAGTTCGCCGCAGAGAACTTCGCCGGCGACGGCTATCACAACATCAGCCACCGGTCGGTGGACATGGTAGGCATTGGCCCCAGCGGAAAGGATCGTCGGGACTACAATGAGTATTCACCAGGGAGACGGTTAAACGTGTCTTTCCCAGACCTGGGCCACGCCGCGGTGGTGGATGTGCAGCCTACAGACGAACCAACGGCCGCTACCTACACAAATACCCAGGTCGTCCAAGAATATTTTAGAGAGCAGGAAGCCAAACGCCGAGAGTCCCTAGCAGGCAAGCCAAATCTGATCGGCATGGTTGGCACGGTATTCCCCAACATGTCGTACCTGGCCCGCCAGCCCCGCTCCATAGCCATGTGGCACCCCAGAGGGGCCAACAACACCGAAGCCTGGCGCTGGTTCCTTATAGACAAGGACACCCCTGAAGAGGTCAAAGAGGTCCTGCGCCACTATTACATCCGCTACTCAGGCCCTGGGGGCATGACTGAGCAGGACGACATGGAGAACTGGAACTACGCCCATAACGCCAGCAAGGGAACCATCGCCCGACGAACCCCGTACAACTATGAGATGGGAATCGGCATCATCCGCAAGGACACAGGGCTTCCGGGGGTGGTTACCGAACGGATCAGCGAGGAGAATCAACGCGGCTTTTATCGCCGCTGGGCATCCATGATGGACGCCAAAAACTGGAACGACCTAACCCCGGTCATCGAGAACAACGGACACAACAAGAAACAATAATACGCAGGAGAGAGCTATATGGCCGCTGTAACACAACTAGGATACGTGGGACTCGGAGTCAGCAACGTCGAGGAGTGGGAACATTTCGCCACCGACATCTTGGGACTAGAGAGTAACGGAGTTGACGAAGACGGCAATCTGTCCCTGCGGATGGATGAATACAGCCACCGCTTTATCGTCCAGCCGACCGGCAAGGACGATGTTGAGTTCGTCGGTTGGCAGGTTACTGACGAGCCAGCTCTTAGGGAGATGGTCGAGCAACTACGCCAAGCCGGGATCGAAGTCACAGATGGGACCGAGGATGAGACTAGGTCCCGCCGTGTAGAGGGCATGATTAAATTTGACGACCCCGAAGGCACGCGTACAGAGATATTCTATGGCCCGCCCATCAGCTTTGACCGCCCCTTCAATTCACCTCGCGCTGTTGGGTTCGTTACCGCCGAACAGGGCATGGGCCACGTGGTCTACCACGTTGAGGACTTAGACCGCACGGTCAAGTTCTACCGTGACGTGCTCGGCATGAAGATCAGCGATTTCATCCGAAATCTGGCCTTCTTCCATTGCAACCCCCGCCACCATTCCCTAGCGCTCATCGAAGCCAAATCGCCCAAGAAGCTGAACCACTTCATGCTGCAGACACAAAACATGAATGACGTGGGCGCGACTTATGACATGGTTCTAGACAGCGATATGCCCCTTACTAGGGGACTAGGCCGCCACACCAACGACCACATGACTTCCTTCTACATGAAGACTCCGTCGGGTTTCGATGTCGAGTACGGATGGGGGGCCCGCACCGTGGACGATGAGACTTGGCAGGTGGTCCGTCATGAGAAAGGTAGCATCTGGGGCCACCGACCCGCCGTAGCGGCCAAGTAGAACCCTAGGAACCTGTAGGAACGAATATATGAATCTTGGCTATATCGGTACTGGGACCATGGGCAACCCCATGGTCAAAGCCCTTATTGAGGCCGGGCATGCGGTCACCGTGCATGACGTGCGCCGTGAGTCGGCGACCAACCTCTGTGAGATGGGCGCCAACTGGGCCGACGACCCACGCCAACTATCCGAAACAAGCGAGGTGGTTTTCACCTCGCTGCCCGGCCCGGTGGAAGCCGAACACGTCCTGACAGACCCAGAAACCGGCATCCTGACTGGGATAAAACCTGGATCCACTTGGGTCGACACCACCACTAACTCACCCACAGTGATCCACAAGTTAGCGGACATCTGCAAGCAGCGCGGAATCGAAATGCTGGACTGCCCAGTCAGCGGCCGCATCCCAAATATGACCATGATGGTCGGCGGTGACCCAGCGGTATTCGAGAAACACCGGACCGTGTTGGAGACCATGGGCAAAGACGTGATTTACGTGGGCGGGACTGCTTCCGGCTGCACAGCCAAACTGGTCACCCAATACCTGGGATATTCCAACTTCATCGCCGGTATCGAAGGCATGTTAATAGGCGCGAAGGCCGGACTTGATATGGATATCCTTGCCAAGCTGATTCCCATCAGCGCCTCGGCCAGCGGAGTTATGGCACGTTCTATGGGTGTGGTACTGGACGGCACATTCGCGTCGAACGGCACCCTTGACATCGTGGCCAAAGACCTGCATCTGGCCTGCCAACTGGCCCGGGACGTACAAGCCCCCTCGCGCATCGGCGACATCGTGGACGACGTTCTCCAACGAGCGCAGGCTCAGGGATTGGGCAAAGAAGGATATCCTGTAGTGGCTCGGATACTCGAGCAGATGGCCAACGCGCAAGTCCGCTCCAAGTCGAACAAATAGCTTCTCACCGTCAAGGAGGCGATTCAACATGGCAACCGCTCACAAAACCAACAGCAAGAACGGACGGTTCAGCGGACAAGCAGATGGGATGGTGGACCTGGACGCCGGCACCATCAACCGGGAAGTGTTCGTCAGCCCAGAGATTTATGCCCAGGAGCAGGAGCAACTCTTCGCTAGGGCATGGCTGTTCATAGGACACGAAAGTCAGGTCAGCAAGCCGGGCGATTTCTTCGTGTCCTCCATGGGCGAGGAATCTGTCATTCTTTGCCGGGACAGACAAGGCGAAATTCACGTCTTCCTGAACTCATGCACCCACCGGGGAATGAAGGTCTGTCGATACGACGAAGGTAATACACCAGTGTTCAGTTGCCCCTACCACGGTTGGAGTTTCGCCACCGACGGCAAGCTGGTTGGAGTGCCGTACTTCAAAGACGCCTACAACGAGAACCTAGACAAATCCAAGTGGGGCCTACCGGAAGTAGCCCAGATGATTAATTACAAGGGAGCGATCTGGGCCACCTGGGACAAGAACGCCCCATCTTTCCCGGAGTATATGGGCGGATTCTTGACCTACCTCGATTTCCTGCTGGATACCTGGGATGGCGCCGGTGGAGAGGTTGAGGTTTTCGGCGGAGTGGAGAAGTGGGTCATCCCCTGTAATTGGAAGTTCCCCTCTGAGAACTTCATCGGTGACCGCTACCACAACATCAGCCACCGCTCAGTGGACTTGGTTGGTCAAGGCCCGAGCGGTAGTGGACGACGCGACACACAAGAGCGCGAAGGCGCCACGGCTCTGGATATATCTTTCCCAGAGCGAGGTCACGGCACCCTCACGTTCCTCCGACCAGATGACCGCGTTGTTCCCTCTTATCAACACTCCAAGATCGTCTCGGAGTATTTCGCTGAGTGCGAGGCCCAGCGCCGGAAGAACTACGGACAATGGGCACGTCTGGTACCAGGCCCAAGCACCGTGTTCCCCAACATGTCGTATCTACCGCGGCAACCCCGCACTATCTCGGTTTGGCATCCTCGCAGCGCCAACAGCCACGAGGCCTGGCGTTGGTTCTTGATCGACAAGAATGCCCCAGCCGAGGTGAAAGATTTCCTGCGCCACTATTACATCAGCTACTCCGGCCCGTCCGGACTAACTGAACAAGACGACATGGAGAACTGGAATTACGCCCACAACGCCAGCCAGGGGGTCATCGCACGGCGGTACCCATATAACTACCAGATGGGCATGGGCTTCGATGCCCCACCCGTGGACACCGACGGCCTGGAGATGCCCGGCCAAATCAGGAATGTAACCACGGCGAAGGCCGCCGAGCAGAACCAGCGCGGATTCTACCAACGCTGGAACGAGTTCATGGAAGCCCCCGACTGGGACACCTTAGCCACCTGGCGCAACGGAAAGGGTCACTGACGAAGAATTATCTCTTCTTCCTAGGAAGTAGGGAGATGCAGATGGGGCCACCCTTCAAACCAAGTCAAACTAAACGGGGCCAGACCAATGACGACAACTGAGTCAGCCATCGCCAATCTGCTGCTCAAAGAAGAGGTCTCTGAGTTTCTCTACCAGGAAGTAGAGATTCTGGACGAACGCAACTTCGGAGAGTGGTTGGACCTGCTCACCGACGACATCCGCTACTGGATGCCCATGCGTCGGAACGTCAAATCCAATGAGATGGACCGCGAGTTCACCAGGGAAGGCCAGGACATCAACTGGTTCGACGAGGGCAAAGATACCCTAGAACGCCGGGTTCACCAGATACTTACCGGTGTTCATTGGGCAGAGGAACCTCTGTCTCGCATCCGCCACCTCATCACCAACGTGCAATTACTCAGCGCCACGCCTTCGGCCTCAAGCGCCACAGAGGTTTCCACCCGATGCCGCTTCTTGGTTTACCGCAACCGCGTGGAAACCGAGACTGACTTCCTCATCGGTAAGCGCGAAGATACCCTCAGAAAGGTTGGCAGCTCCTGGAAGATTGCCGAGCGAAAGATCACCCTGGACCAAAACGTGCTTTTGGCCAAGAATTTGACCTTCTTCTTCTAGGGGGATTCACGCGCGAAGATTATGTATACGCATATTATGGCTCTAAGAACGGTTTTTCCTAGAAAACAGACTCCCTGGTCAAAAAACTGCCCGTGCAGCAGGAGATCACTAAAATGGCCGATGTAGTTAACCTGATAACCTTGGATGAAGGCGCCAAAATCGCCACCTCCGGTGGTGCCACGGTAGAGGTAGTGGATAACCCCAAAGACGGGGTCTGGGTATTCGGCAAATACCTGATATGTCCCGATGATCCTTCCCTAGTTGGCAGCGAGGATATGTTCTTCGCTCAAGATATCGTGGAAGTGTTGGACTGATGACTGACCCAAAATCCGCTCAACCCGACACTGAACAACTTCGAGAAGCCTTCCAAGCGGGCTTTGATTCAATAGACGACGGCGACGGCTTCTATTACGGGTTCCACGCCTTCCTGGAACGCCGCGGCTTCGGACTTAGTGAAGACATTCCCTGCACCTGCTCAGACAACGGCGTCCACGGTCATCAGCCAGAGTGCCGATGGATCAAAGCCTGATTCCCATCGGAGCGATAGCCGAAAAGAGAGGCCGATTTGGCCTCTCTTTTGCCTATGAGATAGCGCTGTCCAAATAGTCTACCCCTTGAACAGATCCAGAGCGTTTTGACGGGTGATGAGGTCCTGGTTCGCCTGGCTCAGACCAACGGCACCCACGGCATCCATCAGACCTCCGCTCATGGCAGCCCAGACCCAGTCTGACCCCAGCAGAATGTGCTCCGGCCCAGCCATGTCCAAGAGAAGTTCCAGAGACCGAGGATTGATTGTTACTGTATCGTAGTACAGCAAGGACATATAGTCTTCCGGACCATCCTTCTGCAGGTCAGTGACCTTCTCCATACCCCGACGATAGGCAATATCGACCCGCCCTATCAGGTATGGCAGGGACCCGCCGCCGTGGCAGAGCATCAGCTTTAATTTAGGATGGCGGTCCAAGAGCCCGGAGTGGATAAGCTTGGCGGCCAGAATGGTGGTGTCCAGGGTCCGGCCCATGCTGAATGCCATGTAGCTGGGTCCAACGTGAGGCCACTTGCTGTGGGATGCCCCGTGCAGCATCACCGGCACATCGAGCTCTTCAGCCGCGGCCCACAGAGGCTCCATACCAGGGTCGGCCACGTCCAGGTCTGCCGGGTCGCTAGGAAGCATAGTCCCCAGCATCCCTAGCGTCTTCACAGCATATTCCAGCTCCCTGGCTGCCTTCTCCCCATCACGCATGGGCACTGCCGCTATGGTCCGAAATGCAACGCCGCTGTCTTTTGCCGTCTGAACCATATGCTCGTTCAACAGCCTCACCCAGTCAGCCTCCTTGTCGGAGGTCATGGTGTACCCCTGTATATCTAGCCAAGCGGCCATGTATTGAGACCCAACACCGTTCTCCTGCATCCATTCGGTCCGGGCCACGGTGTTGGACAAGCTTCCACCCGCAGCTCTTAGCGTGGGTAGGCCGGGGAACGTTAGGGCATGCCCTGCGTCAGTCTCTTCGACTGTCACACCAAACGTTTTGGCTGACTTCTGAGCCTCCTTCAAGAAGCTGGTCGGCGCAATATGGGCATGGACGTCTATGAAACCCTGGGGCGTCTCCTGGGCCATGGTTCCTCCAAATGATACTGGTATCCGAGCTTGATTTGCCGAATTTCGGTGCACGTTGCGTGCCTGAGGATATATTCGGAGGCCACTGACGTCAAATTTTCGAATAATCTGTATAATTGGCGGGAATTCCCCGGTTCCCTGCAGGCTCCAAAAAGATACAACTAAACTGGAAGTTGATTGGGAGGAACACCCCATGCCCCAACGCAAAGATGGCGGCGACGCCGTCCTGGAAGCCTTACGCAAGCTCGACGTGGATTACATCATCTCCTCGCCGGGTTCCGAGTGGCCCTCGGTATGGGAGGCCCTGGCCCGCCAAGTTATTAATGAAGAACCTGGACCCAAGTACATCAACACCTGGCACGAGACTCTAGCCGTGGCTATGGCCCAGGGCTACACTCGAATGACCGGTCGGATGCAGGCCGTGCTGCTTCACGCTGGTGTCGGCGTGCTCCAGGGCTCTATGGGTATCCACGGCGCGTTCCAGGGTGAGATTCCCATGCTTGTAGCATCCGGCGAAACCGCTAGCTACGGCGAGGCAGACGGATTCGACCCTGGCCCCCAATGGCTACGCAACCTGAGCATTGTGGGCGGACCCAACCGGCTGGTCGACTCCATCACCAAGTGGAGCAGCCGGGTCACCAGTGCCGAAGTAATATACGAGACCTTCAGCCGGGCTGGTGAGATGGCGCAGCGTACCCCCAAAGGCCCAACTTTCTTGAACGTGCCGATGGAGACCATGCTTGAGGAGTGGACTCCCCCCGCAAAGTTCAACAACAAGCCCACAGCCCCCAAGACCCGGCCCGAGTCCTCTGACGTTGATGCCATAGCGGACCTATTGATCAACAGCGAGAGCCCGGTGATTCTCGCCGACTCAGCAGGCAAGAGCCTAGAGGGTTTTAATACCTTGGTCGCACTGGCCGAAACGATGAACATCCCGGTGTTCGAGTCCGAAGGACCTGGATATTCCAACTTCCCCACCAACCACCCGTTGCACAACGGCTATGACCTAAAGCCCAGGTATGGCGAGTTCGACTTGTTCCTAGTGGTTGGATGCCGTGCACCCTGGTATCCGGCCAGCGCCAGCCCAGTCAATGGCACTGTGGTGGTCATCGACGAGAACCCCATAAAGGAGTTCATGGTCTACCAAGACCTCGGCGCCGACCATTATCTAGAAGGCGATATCGCGCTCTCGCTGGAATTGCTGGCCGATGCCGTCAAAGCCAAAGGCGCCAAGGCGAGAGACTACGCCGGCAATGGCGAAGTATGGCACAGGTACCGGGACGTGAGTGATGCAACCGCCAATGCCAGCCCTATCGACGTTGGAGTACTCTGCAAAGCACTCAGCGAAAACATGCCGTCCGATACGGTCTACATCGACGAGACCATCTTGCACCGACCTCAGATCCTTCGGCGCATCGAACGGGAGAACCCGCAAAGTTACCTGCGCCCGGCAGGCGGTCTAGGTCAGGGACTGGGAACGGCTCTGGGCGTCAAATTGGCCGCCCCTGACCGTCCGGTGGTTGCACTGATGGGGGACGGTTCGCTTCTCTACAACCCCATAACCCAGGCTTTGGGTGTAGCCCGAGAGAGTAGCCTACCAATCATGATCGTGGTATTCAACAACACCAGCTATGCTGCCATGAAAAGGCTTCACCTGTCCTTCTATCCCGAAGGCGACGCCGCTAAGTCGGGCATCTTTCACGGCGTTGATATCCCAGGCCCTGACTACCAAGAACTGGTCTCTCCATTCGGCGGACACGGCGAGAGGGTGGAAGACCCCAAACGTCTAGCTGGTGCCATTAAGGACGCCCAAGCCGCTGTTGCCGAAGGCAAAGTTGCCATACTAGACGTGGCTCTGGCTGGGTAGTTAGGTCCATATACCAACTCATCATGATGAGCGAAAACGCAGATGCACGCCATTGCTGTGTCCCTGCGTTTTCGCTACAAGGGGTTGGCATAGACTCCTCATCCCTGCATAGGCAGAAATCCAGGTACCGTTCGCGGGATCACCTTCGGCTTACCCAGATATTCTGGATTCTCGCATCCGCTTGAATGAATGGGAACGGCCGCCTACTCGGTCATATCCTCGTCGATCAACCGAGCCACCTGAAGGTTGGCATCACCGCCTTCGGTCTTAAGTTGTTCGGACACCAGTCCCCGGCGTAACTCTGAGTGGTTCTGATTCAATTTCCATTTGCCCTTGAGGTCGGTAATCTCGATCTGGAAGCCTACGATTCGCTTGAGCATCTGATCTGAATATTCTGTGCCATAGTCCATCTGCCAAGGCTTGGGTTGGGATGATTCATGCTGATCCGTTAGTCGGCTCACACTCTCTTCCAAACCTGCCCTTTCTTCGAATGCCCTAAAGATGCCGGTAGCGTGGACGGCCACGTAGTTCCAGGTCGGCACCACCTCATCCTCCTGGTACCAGGTCGGCGAGACATAGGCATGAGGGCCATGGAAGACCACTAAGACCTGCTGGCCATCAGCGTAGCGCCACTGACGGTTGGCTTTGGCCATATGTCCTAGGATGAGACCCTGATCGCCTACTTCATCTATCACGAATGGCAGATGGCTGGCCATGGGTTCGTCTCCAGTATGAGAAAACAGAATGCCGAAGCTGTTGTTCCGCATGAACTCAAACAGCTTTCCCCGGTCTTCTTGCGCGTAATGTCTGGGTATGTACATCGCAGTCCTCGGCGAATTGATGGGATGGTAGGGGTATTTTACTACCCCCCAGATGCCTCCCCAAGTTGCCACCCACCCAACCCTCTGTTACGCTTCCGGAATCCAGATATAGAAGTGATCTCTTTGACCCAAACCCTTAGTATCAGCGCCGACCTTTATGTCACCTGCATCATCGACCAATTGTACCCAGAGGTCGGTATCAGTGCAGTGAAGGTATTGCGGCGGCTCGGAGTCAAAGTAGGATTCCCCGAGAACCAGACCTGCTGCGGCCAGCCGGTCTACAACACCGGATTCAACAGCCAGGCCCGCACCCTAGCCAAGCGTGTCTTGGAACAGTTTCGGAAAAGCGAATACGTGGTGGTCCCCTCAGGCTCATGCGCCGCCACCATCCGAGTCTTCTACCTGGAGTTGTTCGCTGACGACCCAGACTTATTGGCACAGGCCGAGGTTTTAGCGTCCAAAACGTACGAGTTTTCTGAGTTCCTGGTAAACGTTCTGAACGTCGAAGACGCATCGGTCTGCGGCGCCACACACCAAGGTTCGGCAACATACCACCCAAGCTGCCACTTACTCCGCGAGTTGGGCGTCAAGACTGAACCTATGAAACTGCTCGACTCCGTCCCTGGTCTCGAGAAGAGAGAACTGGAGGGGGCTGAGATATGCTGTGGTTTCGGCGGCACTTTCTCCGTCAAATTCCCTCATATATCAGAGGGCATGGTTGCCGATAAGATTGCCAACGTTCAAGCCAGCGGCGCGGACACGTTGGTCGCCTGCGACATGAGCTGCCTGATGAACATGGGAGGCGCCTTGAACCGACAGGGATCTGACATCAAGATCCGGCACTTAGCCCAAATCCTGGACGCGGACACTGATTAGGAATCATGTACATTGGCTGAAATAAAGACACAGGACTTCTCCGCTGCCTCCGCCGCAGCGATCCAGAACCCCCAACTCCGCCGGGCTCTGGACCGAGTGGCGTCTGGGTTTGAGGTCGCCCGCCTAGAGCGCGTCGCCGAAGCCACCCCAGAGGTCTGGGAAGAATGGAAACAACAGGCCCGTGACATTAAAGTCCACACCATCGAGCACCTGGACTATTACCTGGATTTGCTGCACACCAACGTCACCGCTGCTGGCGGCCAACTCCATTTCGCCAAGGACGCCGACCAGGCAAACGAGATCGTCGCCCACATATCACGCACCCGGAACGTCAAGGTTGCCACCAAGAGCAAGAGCATGGTCTCAGAGGAGTTGGCACTGAACCCCGTCCTAGAGTCCATCGGCGTTGAGGTCTGGGAGACCGACTTGGGTGAGTACATCATCCAGTTAGCGGAAGAAACTCCCTCCCACCTGGTTGCTCCGGCACTGCACAAGTCGAAAGAAGACGTGGCTGAGCTATTTGCCGATAAGTTGGGCATCCCCTATGACGAGGACATCTACCATATGGCCGCCACGGCTCGTGAAGTGCTCCGGGAC
This sequence comes from Chloroflexota bacterium, assembly GCA_002697005.1. Next base: position 15,847 of record NZUD01000006.1, read on the forward strand.
AAGTTCATGGAGGCCGACCTAGGCATCAGCGGCGCCAACTTCGTGGTGGCTGAGACCGGCACCCTCGTGATTATCACGAACGAAGGCAACGGCCGCCTCTCTACCTCAGCCCCACGGATACACATCGGTATCACCGGCATGGAAAAGGTGATTCCATCCATGCAAGACCTGTCAATCTTCCTACGCCTGTTGCCCCGTTCTGCCACCGGCCAACGAATCACCAGCTACGTCAGTATGACCACCGGCCCGCGCCGCTCCGACGACGAAGACGGGCCCGAGGAGTTCCACCTGATTTTGGTAGACAACGGCCGTTCTCGAATGTTAGCCGACCCGGCTTTGCGAGAAGCTCTGTACTGCATCCGTTGCGGGGCCTGCTTGAACATCTGCCCTGTCTACGCGCGTGTCGGCGGCCACGCCTACGGTTGGGTGTACCCCGGCCCCATCGGCGCGGTTGTGTCGCCCATGCTTGTCGGCTTGAAACGGGCCAAAGAACTGCCCCAGGCTTCCAGCCTCTGCGGAGCTTGCCGAGAGGTCTGCCCTATCAAGATCGACATCCCCAGGATGCTCTTGAACCTCCGCAACAAGACGGCAGAGAGTCCCGATAAAAACTTGCGTTCTGCTCCCAAGTCCGAACGTGCCTTGGCCGGTCTCTACGCGAAATTGATGAGCAGCCCGCGGCTGCTGGGAGTGGCAGTTGGACTTGCAAATCTGCTCCAGAAAATGGAGCGAGTCTTGCCTTTCTCCCACCTGACCAAAGACCGCAAATGGATCAGGAATTCTCTGGTGCCGCCCTTATCAAGGTGGACCCGCTCGAGGGACTTGCCCGCTTTGCCCAAGCGTACCTTCCACGACATCTGGAAGAAGGAGCTGTCCCGTGACGACTCCTGAGGCTTTGGGCACTCCCAAGTCTGAATTCTTGGCTGGTGTCCGCCAAGCACTCGGCCGTGCGGACCTTCCGCCAGCGGAGCCATACCCGCGTCTGACCGACACTATGACCGAACTGGAAGATCAAGCACACGAGGTTCGTCGCCGCTTGGCCGAGAACCTGCCCGCACTCCTAGACCAGTTGGCCGACATGGCAGCCAAGGGTGGCTGGAATGTTCACAGGGCTTCTGGAACCGAGGAAGCCGTCGGGCAAGTAGAGGCCATTGTCAAAGCGTCCGGCGCCACCAAAATAGCCCGGTCTGCTCAAGAAGTCTTCAACCAGGTGCCCGTTGACGCCGCGTTAGCTAATCAAGGCGCCGAGGTAACCACGATAGCCCGGGATGACGAGAATCCTCGCGAGGTACTCCGGGAAGAGATACGGCAGTCGGGTGTTGGTATCACTGGTGCCGATTACGCCGTAGCCGAAACCGGCACGCTGGTAGTTCTTCCCCGGAAGGGCCTAAGCCGACTAGTATCACTAGTTCCGCCGGTACACATCGCATTAGTGCGCGCCGAAGACCTACTGGAGACCCTGGACGACCTGTTCTTGTTGCGGCGCCTAGAGTATCATCAGCGAGGTGGCGAGATGGGTAGTTACCTGAACTTCATCACTGGACCCAGCCGTACCGCTGACATCGAGATGACCATAGTTGAGGGCGTCCACGGCCCAAAAGAAGTCCACATGATCATCCTTGGTTAACGAGAAAGTCCCTTTCTCCTCATGAGGGGAAAGGGAGAACAAAGGGCTTCCCCCTGCATCACATACTTTATTTTTCCCAATTAAAGAGTGAAAAATGCCACTACGCGTCGGATTCTCTGAGTTCCGCAAACAGATGCTTGAACGAGATTTGGAAGCCATCGAAGAGGTCATACCCATCCTGGGTGTCGAGAAAGTGATACTCACCGGAGACATGGCAGCCGGGGACTACAAACCCGACACCAAGATTGAACTGATCATAGTCCATGACACAGAATATTCCTTCGGGCGGCGTGCCGATTTCTTCTCATACCACCTGCCCAGTTCGGTGGATATAAACACCCTGGTCTACACTCCGATGGAGTTCGAGGAGATGCGAGAGAAACTGCCGGCATTGGCCAAGGCCTGCCGCGAGGGACGGGAGATATTTAACAATGCCTGATTATCTGGCCGAGGGCGCCCGCTGGCTACGCCAAGCCGAACAAGACCTGGATGACGCCCGCTTTCTCAAGGAGGGCGGCCGCCACAACCTGGCATGTTTCATGGGACAGCAGGCGGCGGAGAAAGCCATCAAAGCCTACCTATACCACAAGCGAGTGGAAGATGTTTGGGGACACTCGCTATTGGACCTATGCGAGGACGCCAAACTCTTCGATATGATGTTTGACACCATGAAATCGGAAGCCCGGCAATTGGACAAGTACCATTACATCACTCGGTATCCAGAATTCTTACCCAGCGGGACTTCATTCGAGGCCTTCAACGAGGTCGATTCGGAACGGTCCATCGAGCTCTCCGCCCAGGTGGTAGGGTTCACCAAACAGCGGATAGTGTAGATGCCGCTAAGGCTGGATTCCCTTCTTCCTGAGCAGTTTGGTCCGCTCCAAGGGGTACGGGTCCTCTCTACCGGCACCATCGTAGCCCAACCCTTTGCCGCCGCTCTAGCAGCCGAGATGGGCGCTGAGGTTATCCAGATCGAGCGTCCTGTTATCGGCGACGTAACACGGGGCATAGGCGTTCACAACGCTGTCGAAGGCGGCCTTCAGCTAAATAGCCTCTGGCTTCAAGACCGGCGCAACACGTTCTCCATCACCTTAGATTTCTCTTCCCCCGAAGGGAGGGAGCTATTCCTCCGGCTGATTCCCAGCGTGGACATATGGATGGAAAGTTCCAAGGCCGGCACTTATGTTAATTGGGGCTTGGATGATGCAACTATCCTGGCCGCCAATCCGTCAATCGTCATCACGCACGTATCGGGATACGGCCAGACAGGGCATCCCAACTATCTGAACCGGGCTTCCTACGACCCCATCGGCCAAGCCTTTGGTGGAACCATGGCCATCACCGGCTCGCCGGAACCTGAGCCTCCCATCACGGCCAGGCCGCTGGCCGCAGACTACACCACGGCACAGATGTGTTTATGGTCGACCCTAGCGGCATATATCCATGCTCTGCGCACCGGCGAAGGGCAGGCCATCGACTTAGCGCAATACGAAGCCGTACACAAAGTGATGTCCGGGACTATGGTGGAGTATTTTGAGACTGGGGCCGTCCCCCAGCGTATCGGCAATCAAAGCGGCCGCAGCCAGCCTTTCGGTACGTACACCGCCGTGGATGGTTGGGTGGCCATAGCCGCACTAGGGACAGTATTCGACCGAGTTTGCTCGGTGCTGGGCCTGAACGCATCCGAAGAATGGCTACATGAAGCCCGCACTAACCTGGAGTCTATTCCGGCCATTGAATTCGATGCTACTCTGCGCGGCTGGCTGGAAGAACGGACGGTTGAAGAGATCGTTGAGACTATGAACGCAGCCCAAGTCGGATGCAGCGCGGTGATGACACCCAAAGACGCTGCAGATGACCCCCACTACCAGGCTAGGGAAATGCACACGGAATGGGAAGACCTGCAGTTGGGGCGTAAGATCAAGGGGATCGGCATAGTTCCCAAATTCTCCGAGACGCCCGGCAAGATCTGGCGTGGGTCCACTCCATTAGGGCATGATAACGACTTGGTCTACAAGCATTATCTCGGCCTTGATGACGCTGAATTGCGGCGCCTACGAGAGCAGGGAACCATCTAGACCAGGCAAGCGGCTTAAGGACCTATCATGAACAGCCGCACAGCCCGCTCCGCCGTCCCTTGCAACATCTCTCCGGTCCGACCGAGGGCCTGCTGAAACGTCATCGCCCCATCGGAGATGCACAGGACCGATGCCACACCGTGGTTGTATAGCTCTTCATGTCCTTCCCCCAAACTGCCCGCCAGCAACACCGTGGGTACCCCGTAGGCTTTGGCATGTCGTGCCACTCCCACAGGGGCCTTATCAAACACGGTAGAAAGGTCGGCCCGCCCTTCGCCAGTGAACACCAGATCGGCGCCCTCCAAGTGGCGGTCAAAGTCGAGGACCTGACAGACCATGTCGATTCCTGATCTTAGGTTTGCTCCAGCAAAGGCGATCAGTCCAGCTCCAAGCCCACCTGCCGCACCAGCGCCAGGAATGTCTAGAACATCTTGCCCTGTATCCCTTTTGACGACCTGAGCGAAGCGGACCAGGGCTGCATCCAATTCAGCAACCACTTCTTTAGATGCCCCTTTCTGCGGCCCGAATATCGCCGATGCGCCGGTGGGTCCGCATAAAGGGTTTGTCACATCGGTCGCACCGACTATCTCTATGCCCGATAAACCCGCGATAACACCAGAGGTGTCGATACGGTCCAGTCTTGCCAGAGCGGCCCCGCCCGAAGGCAAAGTACGGCCGGCCGCATCTAAAAACTTGACCCCCAGGGCTGTAGCCATGCCGGCCCCGGCGTCGTTGGTGGCGCTCCCACCCAGCCCAACGATCACCCGGTTAAAACCCCTCTCTAACGCTTCTAAAATCAATTGGCCAGTGCCCAATGTTGTGGTCGTTTTGGGATTGCGGCGGCCCGTAGGCACCATGGCCAATCCGGAAGCCCTGGCCATCTCGACCACAGCCGTTCGCCCGTCACCCATCACTCCCCACTGGGCCTCCACTTGCTGGTTGATCGGGCCGGTTACCGTGCTGGTAAATATCTCGCCCCCAGTGGCGTCCACCAAAGCGTGCAGCGTTCCATCACCACCATCAGCCACTGGCAGCAACACTGTCTCAGCATCAGGAACGGCCGCAGCTACGCCTCGTGAAATGGCTCTGGCCGCTTCCAGGCCAGAGATGCCGCCCTTGAATCCTTGTGGAGCGATTATCACTTTCATATAATTCGAATCAGAGGTAGAACATGCCTGGTCCACAGCTCAGCCATTATACACGCCAGGATACCCATCTCAGGACGCCTTTGTTACAATCGATACCGTCGCTTCGAGCCTGACCAATGACATAGTGGGAGCGGGGCACTGTTGGAGATTACCTTATGCCCTCGAAAGAGGAATTAAAGCGCAGCGCAGCAGAAATCATCGACTCTAAAGCCGATGAACTGGTCGCCCTGGCCAAAACGATTCTAGCCCACCCAGAACCCGGGTTCCGCGAGGTCAAGACCGCCAAGTTGGTGGCCGAGCAGTTCGGCGCGCTGGGTCTACAACCCCGGAGCGGACTGGCCGTAACCGGTGTGCGAGCCGACGCATCCGGCACCGCCCCCGGCCCGACCCTGGCCATACTGGGCGAATTGGACTCGTTGATAGTTGCGGATCACCCACACGCCGACCTGGAGACCAACGCGGCCCACGCCTGTGGGCACCATTGCCAGATCGGCATAATGCTGGGCGCAGCCGCCGCTCTGACCAACCCTAACGTTCTGAACTCCCTGTCCGGACGCCTGGCGTTCATGGCGGTTCCAGCAGAAGAATACATAGAAATCGAATACCGCGATGGACTGCGCCGGGACGGGAAGATTGAGTTCTTGGGCGGCAAACCCGAACTAGTACGACTAGGTGAGTTCGACGACATCCATCTGGCCATGATGCTCCACACCACCAGTAACCCAGTCGAAAAGCAGATGTGCATCAGCAACACCAACAACGGGACAGTAGCCAAGCGCATCCAATTCATCGGCCGCGCTTCCCATGCCGGCGGCGCGCCGCACCTTGGCATTAATGCCCTGAACGCCGCCACTATGGCCTTGACCGCCATCAATTTCAACCGCGAGACCTTCCGGGACGAGGACAGTATCCGCGTCCATCCCATCATCACCAAAGGTGGAGAAGCTGTGAGCGCAGTCCCAGCAGATGTGCGGATGGAGACCTTCGTTCGGGGCCGCACCCTTGAAGCTCTGATGGACGCCAACACCAAGGTCGACCGGGCGCTTCGGGCCGGCGCAATGGCGGTAGGAGCGCAGGTCAAGATTCAGACCATCCCCGGCTACATGCCACTCCAACAGAACCACGGCATGGCTGATATATTCCGGGCCAACGCGACTGAGTTAGTAGGCGAAGAGAACGTCGGCTACGTGGACCACCGTGGCGGCTCAACCGACATGGGAGACATCAGCCATCTGATGCCTGTGATTCACCCATACGTTGGCGGCGCAACAGGGCTGGGCCACGGTGCGACTTATATGATCGAAGACTACGAGTTAGCCGTGATAAAGGGTGCAAAAGCCTTGGCGTACACCGCCATAGACCTCCTGGCCGACAACGCATCCCACGGCAACACCATCGCAGGGGGTCAACGACCTGACATGTCCATCCCCGAGTACTTGAAATTCATGCGTGACTTCGCGTCTGAAGAGACTTTCGACAACTGATCCTGCCTACCATATGACAACTCAAAACTTTTCACCTAAGGCGTCGTGGTTATGACTTCACTTCCTCTTTTTTCTGTAGATGAACTGAAAAAACGCGCATGCGAGACCATCGAGCAGCACAAGGAAGAGATCGTTAGCGTCGCGCAGCAGGTACTGGCCACCCCCGAAGCCGGGTTCCGGGAGACCAAGACCGCCCAACTGGTCGCCCAGAAGTTCCAGGAGATGGGCATCCAGCATGAGAGCGGCTTGGCTATAACCGGTCTGAAAGGGCGCATAGCCGGAGGCGCTGGTCCAGGCCCAGCAGTCGCCGTGATCGGAGAACTCGATTCTCTGGTGGTCACCAAACACCCCCATGCCGACCCTGAAACCGGGGCGGCCCACGCCTGCGGGCATCATTGCCAGATAGGTATGATGCTGGGAGCGACCATGGGACTGCTAACCCCTGAAGTGGTATCCCAGCTCTCGGGTTCGATCGTGCCGTTTGCAGTTCCTGCCGAAGAATTCATTGAGGTGGAACAGCGGCTTGAGATGCGGGACCAAGGCAAACTCGAGTTCCTGGGCGGCAAACAAGAACTGATCAAGCTGGGGCATTTCGATGATGTGGACATGGCCATGATGTGCCACACCGCCAGCGACATGGGCGAGCGCCGGTTCGCCATGGGCGGTACTAGCAACGGCCACGTGGTCAAGTTCGTGAGATACATCGGCGTCGGAGCCCATGCCGGCAGCCTCCCCCATCGGGGTGTCAACGCCCTAAACGCGGCTTCGTTCGCCATCCAGGCCATCAACGCACTCAGGGAGACCCACCGCGCAGACGACACTGTCCGCATCCACGGCATCATGACCAGAGGCGGAGAGGCAGTAAGTGCCGTGCCATCGGATGTGAGACTAGAATGGCGCGTTCGCTCATCCACACCCAAGATGGTGGTGGAGAACTCAGAAGCGGTAGACCGTTGCTTCCAGGCAGGAGCTCTCGCCGTGGGCGCGAAGGTGAACATCACGACCATCCCCGGCTATCTGCCCATGCGCCACGACACCAAGCTGCAAGACATCTTCCGGCGAACAGCCGTTGATCTGGTGGGAGAGCCGGCAACCCTGGTGATGCCGGCGCGCCGTAACCGGGGCGGTTCCACAGATATGGGAGACCTGAGCCACCTCATGCCAGCCTGCCATCCTTACGCAGCCGGAGCGGTCGGACCCGGGCACAGTAGCGAGTACGTCATCACGGATTACGAGTCTGCTGTAATCGTTCCCGCCAAGATTATGGCCATGGTAGTGATCGATCTGCTGGCCAATGGGGCCAAGAAGGCCAAAGAAGTCAAAGCCAACCACCGGCCTCTGATGTCCAAACAATCCTACGTCAAGTTCCAGAGGCAGCGCGCGGAAGTAAGCGAATTCGACGGTACGGTTTAGCTCAGACCCCTAGGCCAAACATTACAGCGCCGGCCAGCAGCGGTATAGTCAGATTGTCATCCGGCGGACTCGATGCCAACTCTATCAAACCAGCCACTGCAGCTCCGATCCAAAGCGCCCAATGATGGTCTATGCCGTCAGCTGCCAGCAGCACTGTCAATGTTGCGCACCCAACTCCAATGAATGCCGCTGTCCCGAAAGGTGATTTTCCATACAGCCTAGGTCCAGGCATATCTTTGCCGACTATCGCCGCCACCGGATCGCCTAAGGACAAGAAGAACATCACCGGTATGGCCACGTCTTTCCCGAAGATCAAAAACGCAAAGAAGGCGGCGATGACCATGTAAGTGGCCCCGGTGATGTGGGCGACCTCATTCTGCTTCAGGAGTGGCGCCAACAAACGGGTGAATATCAAGTTCAACCACTCGATCCTGAACCGAACCAGATCCAAAACTAGACCACCGACCGCCAGCACCGCCAAGCTCCAAATCATAGCCGTTTCGGAGACAAAGATGCCAGCCAGTGGTATCGAGGACCCGGCGAAGATGTGGAATAGCCTTCGCCAGGCTGAGGGAGGAGGGCCAAGGAAGTCTCTCCTCTCACCGCCAAAAACCAGTATGTCCAGAAACCGGCTCATCTACTCTCTCGTCGGAAAATAGGTTAGATTCTAACCTGCCGCCAGAAGTAGCGACAGGGCTATGAGCAGCCTCTTGGGGACAAATCAACCAGTGTGAGGACCCCGAAGACTAGAAACGTACTGTTATGCTATCCCCTGCACGCCACCGCAGTGTCCTAATCTCGGTGCCTTCAGGGATATCAAAAATCATCCAGCCGTCTATAGACGTGTCCTTGGGCAGATTGAAAGATCCTTCTAAAAAGAGGATGTTGTCCTCCCGCTGTTTCCGGACCGAGATTGCCTCTTCCGCCAGTATCTGGGCCTGCTGTAGATCGCCATTCTCACCGCTGCACTGATATCCGAATGTACCCGGTTGGTCGAACCTGGTGGAGACCATCCCTCCTGGCGCAAGCTGAAGCAGGTCATTCCCGAGTCCGGTTGTAACACCAGGCAAGAACTGGATGGATGACTCAGTGTCTCCGGAGTTGATCCATTGGACGCTGGTCCCCACGCTCACCACGACACGGGCATGGTCCATACATTCAGCGCCTTCCAGCGTTACAGTGGTGTCACCTTGGCCTCTCTTGTCCAGAAATACCGTGCCAGACACGCTGATGGGTTGGAAATCGTCCTGAAAGAACCCTTCAAGTACGGCTGCATGCTGATCAGCCACCACAACCGTGTTCATCGCAACATGGTTGTCTATACGGAAGCGCATCAAGAGCA
>NZUD01000007.1 GCA_002697005.1 Chloroflexota bacterium
GCTTTCCTCGCCTCGAGGTTAAGCATTCCCCAACCATATTTCAACGAGTCGGGTAATTGTTCGAAGTCCGGGTATTCTGGTCCAGCTTCTAGCAACAAGACCGAACGGGCAGAATCCTCCGACAATCTCGTGGCCAAGATGCAACCGGCGGTCCCTCCGCCAACGATTATATGGTCGTATTTCATTACTGGTTGCCCCCTATGAAATTTAGTTTTCTATTGCTTATTTAGAGCCCAAAATCTGCTAACAAAACGTGTTCTTAGGCCAGACATCATATGCCGAATATTTTTAACATAATTTGCGATATGGCAATCGTCGCATTCAAAAACCGGTAGTGGTAAATCCATGTCAGTTTTACTCTGGTTTTGGTCGTTCTGTCTTTAGGCAGGGCATCATATATACCTTATCCATCTGAGGTTGAAAATGCCCGACTGGGGACCTTGCGTCTCAACGTAGGAGCAATATCGCTCTGAAATAATTCCAGTGTGGCACGGTGTTGAACCGGAGTCAGGCCGATTCCGTCGCAATTCAACGCGAGGACTTCGTGGCCCATATGCTCATGGTATCGAAGTACTTTATCCACGATCTGTTGAGGGCTCCCAATCAATGCCGAACCCCGCTCAATCGCGTCTTCCAAAGAGTGAAACACCTGAGGTATACCCTGCCGCTGGAAGGCTTCTTGTCGGGCTTGGAAAACTGGTCTATAGGTCTCCTTGGCATCTTGGGAATTTTTGGCCGCGTAATAACCAGCCGAACCGGCCCCGACTAGAGCGTCTTCTGGAGCTCGGCCATGGTGTGCCCAACGTTCCCTGTAGTGGCTGACCAATTCGGCGTAGCGTTCGATAGGGTTAGTGACGTTTGCTGAGAATAACGGATCACCCCATTTAGCAGCCAATTCAACAGACGCCTCGCTGGTAGCGCTGCCGTGCCAGATTCGGATAGGCTGTTGCAGCGGGCGTGGCCAGGTTTCAGCTTCATCCAAAGGAGGACGGAACTGACCAGACCAGGTTACTTTGTCTTCTCGCCACAACTGGCGAAAAAGCTCATATCCCTCACGATTCCGCTCCCATTGGTCCTCGGTAGTTACGTGAAACAACTCCGCTTGTGCAGTGCCGTTTCCCTTGCCAATCATCAGATCTAATCGTCCATTGCTGAGATGGTCTAGGGTGGCATAATCCTCGTACGCTCGAACCGGATCTAATAGGCTTAGTGTTGTTACGGTGGTGAACAACCTGATGGCCGAAGTGCGGGCGGCTATGTGGCTGAGGATGACTGGCGGAGATGAGGAAAGATAAGGTCGCTCGTGCCGCTCCCCGACTCCGTAACCGTCGAAGCCTAGCTCTTCAACGAGGGTTGCAGTGTCTACCACAGAACTCAATCTATCCGTAGTAGATTGCTGGATTCCGGTTACAGGGTCTGGAGCATACGGGATTAGAGTCATAGCCAAAAACTTCATCGTAGGCCTCTCATAAATCTCCTTCGTATTCTGCCACATAGGTCTCGGTATGGGACTAAAGCTGGTCAATTATCTTGCGTGATGAATACCGCGTTTTTTCGCCTAGATTCCAGTAATTAAGAGGTGCTGAATATTACCGATCGTTCAATAGAGAATCCATCTTACCTACGATTCAGAACTCAGTAAGATTGAGTGCGACAGGGTATAACTGCCGACGTTGGACTTAAAAAGCGCTAGGGGTGACCTTGTGTATGTTCTATTCTTATGATGAGAGGGCTGTTTTTAGCGTAGGAGACTAGGCGCCTACCGTCTTCGCGGCTAACATAACGTTCGATTCCAATCAAAATTGCCTGGCGTCACCAGATGCCAAACGACAGATCTCATACTACGTGGTGTATTTTGTCGCTGGCATTGATAAACCTTGTTACAAATTAATCCTAGACATTTCCTGACGGGTACGCTTGTTCATTAAGGACCACCGCAAGTCATCTCGCATACATTCACGTCTACGAGTCATTACCAGAACGCAACGGATATAGCCCTGCAGCCAACACTCCAGATGAGGTTAATAGACATATCGTTAACAACCCTGTCTCTAATGATCCGGTTGATTGCGCCACCAACCCTACCAAAGTGGGCCCAGCCGCAAATCCTAACGCGGAGAACGTAACTACCAAGGACGATATTACCGCGACCTCACGTGGGCTTATACCCGGGAATTCGAAAGGAAGAACGTTTATGGCGGGTGTGAAGACCCATGCTAGACCAAGACCCGTGATTAAAAACATCAGGACAACAGGATCGCCAGAAAGAATGATCCCTACGCCGAAGAGCGCGTTAAAGAAAGCGGGAATCCCAAGAAGGAGTTTTCTGTTGGGTATCTTCTCTGCTAAAAACCCTCCTAGCAGCGCAGTAGGGATGAGAGCGTAGTATAGAAACCCTAACAAGGGACCGCCTACAATCAGTGGGACCTCCCGTTGTTCGAGCCAGAACGTCGGAAGGAAAGTCACTAGCGATGTCCATGTTGCTGAAAGAAAGAACATCACCACCGCGATAAGCCAGCTTTGAGGGTAGTGGGATAGCGCCCGGAGAGGTGTGCCTTCTTGTTCCTCAAGCCGACTTTGGAAATCTTCTACCGGTGCTTTATCCTCTTTGGCAATCAATAACCACACTGATGTTTGTAAGATGAACATCCCGCCAAGAATCATATATGCCAGCCGCCAACTCCCAAGTTCTGTGATAATTATTGCGCTGGTGCTTACGGCTAGGGCAAGCATCAAACTGTGTTGGGAAAGCCCAACGGAATTTATCTGCGCAAATTGGCGGGGAATTGCCCATTGCTGGAGCAATAGTGTGCGTGCCGGAACCGTCATAACATGACATCCGACAAACGCAAACCTAGCTAATAGTAAGATTGGAAACCCATTAGCGAAGGCTTGAGCAAATAAGAAAGGTATGCTCAAGAATAACGACAGTGAAACTACCAAAACAGGTCGAAATTTTGAAAACCAAACACCGAATGGCAGCGATGCTACGGCAGCCGTAACCCACCAAACTCCTTGAAGGAGCCCTGCTTCCAACGGCGAGATGTCTAGATCCTCACGGATAAATGGCAGGAAAAGTCCAAAGGTGTAGGAAATCAGGATTACGCTGCTACCTTGCGCTCGAAAGAGCAACAATACGGCCCAACCACGGAAGGTCGTAGTTTCTAATTCTCGACTAACTATCTCGACCTCCGGTCAAGAAAACCCAAGAATGAGGTGAGTCTGCACCAGTATGAATCTCTTGTTGGAGATGGCTCTTTAAAGGCTTGCACCATAATCTGGATTAACTTGTACTACTTTGTTTCACCAAGGCGGTAAATTTTCTTTGTTAACACCCCAGATGGGACGCTATGAGGAATTGAGTTCCAGTGACGATGAGATGTGCTCAAAGGACGTATTCCATCATATAATTCTGGTGTTATCTCGTAGCCTAAATTGCAGTTAATCAGTAATATTCCTACCTTACCAGAATGACCTCTGTCTGATTCACACAATCGGGGAGTTGATATGAACAAGGAAAGTATTCCGTTTTTGACGGTGACCGAGTTGTCCGAGGTGATTCGGGAGAAAGAGGTTTCACCAGTGGAGGTGACTGAGGCTTATCTTGAACGCATCGACGCCCTTAACTTCAAGTTCAATTCTTACCTGACCGTCTGTCGAAACGAGGCATTAGATGCGGCTCGAGACGCAGAAAGAGCAATCGCACAAGGCAACTATTTAGGCCCAATGCACGGTGTCCCCGTGGCGGTGAAAGATCAAATATGGACCAAGGGAATCCGGACCACCGTCGGCTCTCGATTGATGTCCGAGTTTATCCCTGATGAAGACGCCACTGCCATCTCTAATTTAAAGAAGGCTGGTGCCGTATTGTTGGGCAAGACCAACCTGACCGAGTTTGCCCTTGGGGCATCGCAGCAGTACGGCCCCAATCGGAATCCCTGGGATCTCAACCGCTTCACCGGAGGGTCCAGCGGTGGATCAGCTTCCGCTACTGCCGCCTTTCTGTGCGCAACATCATTAGGAGAAGATACAGGTGGGTCTATCCGCCGTCCGGCTGCCTGGTGTGGGTTAGCGGGACTGCGCCCTAGTTGGGGGAGGGTAAGCCGGTACGGTGTTGCGGCGGGTTCATGGTCCATGGACCAGGTTGGTCCGATATCTCGCACAGTGGAAGATGCCGCTATCACTTTGGGGGCTATCGCCGGTCATGACACCAAGGACCCATACACCTGGAACGTGCCGGTCCCAGACTACCGAGCAGCCTTGGGAAGAGACATCAGGGGGATGCGCATAGGCGCAATAGGCGATCTGATTCACAACGACATCACCGATACAGAGGTGCGTGATGCCATATTGAAAGCTGTGGTCGTTTTAGAGGGATTAGGAGCAGAGGTAGAGGAAGTTTCGCTACCTCTCACAGTCCACGGAGGAACCCTCAGCCAGACACTCATCCACGTCGAATCAGCGATGACTTATCGGGATTGGGTGAAGGGTAGCCTCAACGAGTTTGGTCACGGAAACCGTATCGGGCTGCTGACCGGTAGCATCATGCCCAGCAGTTACTATTACAAAGCTCAGAAACTACGTGAACTGACCCGCCGCCAGGTGCTTGATGCTTTAGAGACCTATGACGTCCTAATACTTCCTACGTCGAAAAGTTGCGCCCCTCTCGGCGAAGGTACTGACCCGAAAATCACGTCCAAGGAGATGGCCGCCATGCAGGCTCCGGTGATGACCAGACCATTCAATTTGACCGGTGCTCCCGCTATGTCGGTCAACTGCGGCTTCAACTCCGAAGGGCTTCCGATCGGCCTTCAGATTGGCGGGCGACCATTTGCAGAAGAAACCGTCATGAAAGTGGCCTACGCCTATGAGCAGGCGACTGGATGGCACAATCAAAAAGCCCAGACTGATACCAAGTGATAGCCTTATATACTTAAGAATATTCGATTGCGGAAGCGTACCCCTACTACTACGACATTTTTAGGGCGTCCGGGGATCGATCATCAGGTAAATCTACCACCATGGAGATTTACTAAAACAGAAAGACCCAACTTGTGATGGTGACGGTTAACTAAGGCCTTTGCTTGAGGCCAGCGCCTTGCGGCTCCTGTAAATGCCGCTGTTGAACTGATATTTGGTTGCTGTTGAGGAGAGAGATGGTTACAACCTTCGCGAACTTGAAATCGGACATGACGCAGTATTCCGGGTCGGATGGCACTCAGATCGATGCCTCCCTGAGCCAGCCGGCGGCCGCTGGAAACTATCCGGGAGTGATCGTCACGATGGAAGGCATGGGGCTTGAAGAACACATGAAAGACTTGTGCCGAAGGTTTGCGGAACAAGGCTATATAGCAATCGCTCCTGACCTGTACACTCGAGAGGGCCGCCCGTCGCCCGACAAAGTGTTGGAAACCCTTTTCTCGGTCCCCGATTCACAGACCATGGGAGACCTAGAGGGCGCAGCTCTTTTTCTGAAGAACAACTCCCATGCCAACGGCAAAGTGGGAATTATAGGCTTCTGTTCCGGTGGGCGGTTTACGCTCATGTTCGCTTGTATCAGTAAAAATGTGGATGCCGCAGTGGATTCTGCTGGGGGGCATATCATTCCGGACGACGGGCCGACCGAGGCACGCCCGGTGGCCGCGATTGACATGGTGGCCAACCTGTCATGCCCGTTACTGGCCCTTTTTGGGGAAGAAGACGCGAATCCATCTCCAGAACACGCTGCCCGGCTGCGGGAAGAGCTGGACAAACACCAGAAGACTTACGAGTTTCAGATGTACGCCGATGCCGGTCACGCCTTCTTCGCGGATTACCGGCCGACCTATCGTGCAGGCCCTGCTCAAGATATGTGGCATCGGGTTCTCTTATTCTACGAGAAGCACTTGAAAGGCTAAGGCAAAGGAGGTTTTCGGAGGCGCAGATGCTGACGTGCCGGAGAAACGCTTGACGCGTTTATAAGGTTTATACGTATGGTTGCTTTTGCTGGGTTAAACCCGCAGGCGTTAGAGAAAAGTGACCGAAAATCCGTAGGCAAGGTAGCCGTCATGGGCTGAAACCCTGTCATCTCCAATCTGTTGGAATGCCCAGATTGTGTCGAGCCAATCTCAGTAACTGGGGCGTACAAGTTGCTAGGAGCAGAGAGAAGGCCTTCCCTTTTTTGCGATGACACAGGACTATTAGGTATTGGTTGGGGCAGAGGAAAATAACTCAGAACTTGAACATCGCTGAGAATCAACTCTAGCTTTGGTTCGACTCCCATTAACTCCGCCGTGTTTACCCATGAAATAGACCTAGACTGCTTTGGTTAAAATGTCTCCCGCTAACTTCACTGATCGTCAAGACAAAACTCCATGGCACGCGCCCCAATGATAGTTACTTCGGTAATGTCCTTCCAGCGATAGGCCAGTTCGTTCGGTTCTTGAGATAGTATACGAACGGAGTTTTTGGCATATATAGAAAGCACGTTCAAACGAACGCGATTAGACTTGTCCTAGCCGTTTAGTCGTAAACAAATCTCACGAGAAGTTCTTCTTTGGTTTTCTCGATTAATCCAAATGCAGGCAGGTTTCCGAGTTTGGTACAAATACAAAATTGCGCTATTTATCTTTGATGTCACTAGTATTGCTGTTTCGGAAGAGGTTATCCGCGTAATGCGAGGAATGTTTTATGGCTGGAAACTAGCCGGGCTTGCCCTATTTGTGATCGGTCTGGCAAGCGGACCGGTTTGGAGCGGAGTCGGTGTATGGGTTAAAGCCTTAGAAATGCATTTTGGCTGGAGCAGAGCCCAGCTAACAGGGGCATTCTCTCTCGCCCAATTGGAAGGAAGCATATTAGGTCCCTTCCTTGGCTACCTCATCGACCGTTTGGGACCCCGGCGTATGGTATTTGCCGGGTTAGTGATTACCGGCTTAGGTTTTGTCCTGTTCAGCCGTACCGATAATTTACTGATTTTTTATGTTTCATATGGATTGATCATGCTGGGAACGGCGGCAGGGAGTTGGCTACCGCTCATGACGGTAGTTAACAGATGGTTCATAAGGAAACGCGGTTTGGCGATGGCAGTCGCTGCTGAAGGATCTCCTCTCGGCGGCCTGTTGATGTTGCCGGTGCTCGCATGGGCTGTCACTCCGAGCCACTACGGTTGGAGTACGACTGCGCTGTGGATTGGAATAACCTTCCTAGGCTTGGCATTCCCGATATCTCGGTTCATTCGTGAACGCCCCGAAGATTATGGTGAACTACCTGATGGAAACCAATCACCAAACGCCCTGGAGGTCAATCTTGACGTTGCCCGAACTTCTTGTCGCGCTACGAGTGCGAGCAACCAGCCTGATTTCACTGCGAGGCAAGCAATTCGCACCAGTGCTTTTTGGCTGATAACTTTTGGCCATGCCTTCAATACAATACTTTTTGCTACTTTGACTGTTCATTTGGTGCCGATGCTTACAGATCAAGGATTGTCATTGCAATCTTCAGCCAACGTGTTCTCCGTGATGATGGGGGTGGCGGCAGTTTTTCAATTAATAGGCGGGTACGTGGGTGACCGGATGGAAACCAGAGTGGCAGTCGCCGTGTTTGGATTCATACAGGCCGCCGGGTTTACTTTAGCGGTCTTTGCCCAAAGTATGCCAGTTGCTATTCTGTTTGCCGTATTATTCGGTGCGGGTTTTGGTGGCCGGAACCCTTTGACTGTAGCTATTAGAGCCGAGTATTTTGGGCCAAACGCCTTCGCAACCATCACTGGCATTTCCAGTGCTCCGATGTATCTGTTCATGTTAGCAGCACCGCTTTTCGCAGCGTTTATCTTTGACACTCAAGGCAGCTACATGATCGCCTGGTTGATATTGGGCGCCTTGGGTTCTATGAGTGGGGTGTTTTTCTTGTTCGCCAAGAAACCACTACAGCCCGTCCTACCAAGCATATGAGATGCCAAAATTCAAATCATTTCGACGTCCCTTCTACAGTAGTATTGTGATGCAATAATCCCTACAGTAATTCGATGCTTGAACTCAGAAGGAACGGATAAAACAGGTGCCGAATTCTCGTTGGAGATCCTGGCTTTTTCTGTTGTCCGCCACTCTAATGACATCCAGTCAAAAAGCCTGAAAGCTTTTGAGACCGTAGTCCGCTTGTTTGGAAGTCGAGTAAAGCTTGGTAGATAGTGACTAAAACAGCGAATTGTGGGACAAAAGGTAACTAGGATTCAAGATCTAGTCCTCGTATTTGTCAAAGAGAAACGACGGCTCTTGAGTGTTTGGTTGAGCGCCTTTTTACCCGCCGTATCAGATTTAAATTAGAGTCGAGTCGAAAAGTTTTCCGTGATTTATCCCTACAGCAGCACACGTTCAGCAGTTATTACAATTTTTGTTTGGCTTGGTGTCATCATCATCCTGGCTCTAGTTTCTCCAGCTTTGTCCGAAGTAACCACAAATGAGCAAGAGGAATTCTTACCGGTGGGAGTGGAGTCGGTTCGCGCCTTAGAGATACTCCGCGAGAAATATCCGACAAATGATGGAATGCCGGCCATTGCGGTGTTCCACAGTAATGATGGGTTTGATGATCGCCAACTGTCTGCTATCCAAGGCTTTACGGAGTTCTTGGAATCGACCGACCTCCCTGGCATCATCTTCGGACCTCAC
>NZUD01000008.1 GCA_002697005.1 Chloroflexota bacterium
ATATCATCGTTCAACTTGTCGGTTCCTAAGTATATTCATAGAGTGTGCTCTTGCACGACGTATTATACCGAACCCTATGAAGATGGTGTATTTTGGATGTTCCTTACACAAAGTGCGGCGGGCAAAACGCCCGCCGCACTTTAGTTTCGTACCAGATGGCCCACAAACGGGAACAGAGAGGTCTCCTAACGACCGCGTAACCTCGGATCCATGACATCGCGCAACGCATCTCCGAGGAAATTCACGCCGAACACGACTGCCGCGATGGCAAGGCCCGGGAAAATCGGTAACCAAGCCTGGGTGTCTATATACCTACGGGCGATCTCCAACATACTGCCCCAGGTTGCTACGTCAGGAGGTACGCCAACCCCGAGGAAACTCAAGGAGGCTTCTACCACGATAGCGAATCCGAGAGTTATCGTCATGAGCACTATGTAAGTAGCGGCCACGTTTGGCGCGATATGTCGGAGCATTATTCGAGGGGAACTCGCTCCGATCGATCTAGCAGCTAGTACATAGTCCATCTCTTTGATACTCAAGACCTGCGATCGTATAACGCGTGTGGCACCAGGGATCAATATTGCGACCAGGGCTATGACCACGTTATTCATGGATGCGCCTAACGCAGCCATCAACCCTAAGGCCAGAATTATCGGGGGGAACCCCATCAGAGCATCGACGAGGCGCTGGACCAGGATATCTGATTTCCCTCCAGCGTAACCGCTTACTATACCTACCGCGCATCCGATGCTGATACCTATGACGACACTCACGACTCCTACATACATCGAGATACGAGCGCCATATATGAGTCGGCTCAGGATATCCCGTCCTAGTTGATCAGCCCCAAGCGGTGCATCAGCCGATGGTGATGAAAACTTTTGGGCTACGCCGATGGATTGAGGGTCGTGCGGAGCTATAAGCGGTGCAAACACAGCGATAACGATCGCTAAAAATACTATAGCCCCTCCTATCCCTCCCATGGGTTTCCGTTTGAGAAACCCCCAATAGCCGCTAGATGCACGTTTGATTATCCTCACGGGGAGGATGTCAACAGGCGCATTTAATCCTAAGTCAATCTGTTCAGCTCGATCATCGAGCATCGGTGAATCTCCTAATTCTATGCTTTTAGGCTAACTGTAGCGGATACGTGGATCCAGCAACCCATAGAGCAGGTCTACCACAAGGTTGATGGCAACTATGGCCAACCCGAAGATCACGATCTCTGCTTGAATCATGATGTAGTCTCGCTGGAACATAGCATCAATCAATATCCTGCCCATGCCAGGTATCATGAATATCGACTCGATTATCACTGCTCCGCCAAACAGCCTAGCGAACTGCCATCCAGATATCGTTAACACAGGAAGTATGGCATTCTTTAAGCCGTGCCTGACTAGGACCACCTGTTCGGACAATCCTTTAGACCGGGCCGTCCTCATATAGTCTTCACGAATGACTTCCATCATAGAAGAGCGGGTCACCCTCGCTATGAACGCCATCTGATAGAAACCTAGAGTCAGAGCTGGGAAAATCATCTGCGATAGGTTCGTACCAGGGTCTTCCCATAGGTTCTTGTACCCCAAAGGCGGCATCCAGTCGAAGACGGCGATAAGAAAGAGAATAAGTAAGATCGCCACCAGGAAATTCGGGACCGCGATACCAACCATAGTGAACATTCTTGCGGAGTAATCTATCCAGCTTTCTGGCCTTATGGCTGATATAACACCCAACGGGATAGCTACGACCATAGAAATGATCATTGCTAGTATGGTCAGCTCGGCGGTGATCGGGATCCTTTCTTTCAATTCGACCATCACCGAGGAATTGAACCAGAAAGAGTCCCCGAAATTCCCGGTGACCACTCCGCTTATCTTTGCCGGAAAATCGGTTTTAAACCGGTCCCCTAACTGAACACCGCTCTTTATGAGTTGAGCATCGCCCACAGTAAGTTTTGTTAGAAACCGTTTGTCGCCTTCCGCAATTTCTTCGACGACGGAAATCCAACCTTGATCATGTCCACAACTGGTGCCGAATGAATAAACGCATCTCAATTTTCCGGCAAACCAAGGGCCAGCTATCCAGTCGAAATATTGCACGTCGAGTGGCCGGTCAGTACCCAATTCTTGCCGTAGTTCTACAAGGTCTTGTTGGGTGAACGACGCTTCGCCTTCAGCGAGTATCGCTAAAGCCGGGTCACCTGGAATCAACCGCATTATCAGAAAGACAATGATCGTGATCAAGACGACCGTAGGGAAAAACAGTCCAATTCTTTTGAGAGTGTATTGCCTCATCGTTTAGAAGCCACCAGCAAAGGATTCGAGGATTGTATTTGATTTCTGATTGAACCTCAAGCCCTGAGGCTCGAAGGGAAGGCGATTCACTGGCAAGAACAGCGGCCTGCCCCAAACAATGGGACAGGCCGCTGTTGGTTTACCCGTTTTACGATAACCAGCTATTGATCACTGGTTAGCGGTCTAGCCAGAGATCCTCATGCTTGAAATGAGTCTGTACTGTCTGAGGTGGGTTGAAGCCTTGGATATCCTTGCCGATTATCCACATAAGGCGGCCCCAACTTAGTCCGACCCAGTGGTTATCTTCATGGCTATGCAGGAACAGTTCTACCTCTTTGAGTATCTCCCGTCTCTTTGCGGGATCGGACTCTACCTTCTGTTTCTCGTACATCTCGTTGACGTAGTCGTTTTCCCAGTCGGTATAGTTCCGGGTGGCTCCCTTGAGATAAACGCCGCCGAAGATACCGTCGGCATCTAGGACTACCATGCCTTCACCCTGGCAGGCCATCTCCCAATCGCCTTCCTGATCGGCAGCGCGAGACGTCCCGAAGAGGGCATAACCCGCTGCGCTTGGGTAGGTAGCGATATCGCCAGTGATCCCTAGGTGCTCTTTCAGGTTCTGTTTAGCGACGCTGCACTGGTCCGGATAGGTGCCGACAGCTCTGACGTCGTATTTGCTGGCGAACCCGTCAGGGTAGCCGGCCTCGGCCATCAGTTCTTTGGCTCTCTTCAGGTCTTCTTTACCGCCGTCAGTGTTCTTCGGGCGGATTCCGGGCCAAGTATCACATTCTTCAAAGGTATGTGCGATACCCATGAGCGGGCAAGGGGTACCTGACGTGTCGTCGAACACTATGGAGTTATGTTGCTGCCGGTCTACCGCCAAGTTGATAGCCTGACGTACCCGTGGGTCATTGAAAGGCTCTTTCTTGATATTCAGCATCAGCCCCCAGTCAGCGGAAGGTGATACTGCCTGGGTCGTGTACTCACCATCAGAGTCATTCTCTACCTGATAGGCCTGCGTCGGGCTCAGGTTGGTGAATCCACTATTGGTCATCTCGAGCTCACGGGCTTTGAACGCAGCCATCAGAGCACTCGTATCCGTGATGATGAAGTGGTCTATAGAGTCGAAATAAGGTCGCCCTTCTTTGAAGTAATTCTCGTTCTTAGAAACTTTGTAGAAGTTCCCCCTCTGGTATTCATTAAGAACGAACGGACCCGAGGTAGCGCCGTGTTTGATGATGTTCTCTGCTTGGTTCAGGTCTACGCCTGCAGATAGGAGGTGTTCCGGCAGTACTTTGACATAGTCAACTGCGAGGAACTTCAAGAACGCGCCGGATGGGAACTGAAGGTTCATTTCGAAGGTATGGTCGTCAATCGCTTTGATTCCGCCATCATCCATACCTAGCGTGTAGTTCCTGAATAGCCCAGACCTTGCAGTCTTGGTTTCAGGGTCCATGTACCGTCGCATGGAATAGACAACGTCTTCAGTATTCAGGTCTTCGCCGTCACCCCATTTGACACCTTGATGAAGTTTGAAAGTAACGGTCTCGCCGCCATTTGAAACTTCCCAACTCTCACAGAGGTCGCATACCACTTTACCAACATCGGCCGTATCCATCTGGACTATCTGGTTGTACAACTGGGAATACGACATGATGCTAGATAGGGAAGAGGAGCCCTTCGGGTCCCAGTCCTTCGTGTCGGCGTACGCGGACATGCGTATGTGGCCGCCAGCTTTGGGGCCGGTCTTCGGTACCGCAGTCGGCGCAGCTTTTGGCGGTACAGGAGTGGGTTTTGATTTCCCTTTAGCTGCAGCTGCTGGTGCTTTAGCCGCAGGTGCGGCTGTTGCTTTAGGCGCGGCAGAAGAAGATGATGAGCTGGTGCTGGTGGTCGTAGTTTCAGCATCTCCATCCCCACCGCAGGCCATCAGGATCAACAGCATGACTGCGACCATCGCCGGTAAGATATTCTTCACGTTAAGAAACCGTAGCCTCGACATTAGTCCTCCTGGCATATCCGCCTTTATTTTTATTCGTTCGAGTGTTCCCGAACCCAGATTTTCCAACTATCCTGATTAAGACATCTACTAGTTCGGAAGGCACGCCAACAAAACCTCAAATATCTACTATTTAAGGCTCCGATATGCTAGCCCACAGTTCGGGGATAAGTCAAGTAAATGCCCTTCACTTGGATAAGGGGCTTGAGAATCTCTAGATACAGTTGTCAACCATCAACCAGGTCGTTACTCTTTTCCAGCATTCGTGCCAAACCCTGAAGTAGATATGCTCAAACGAGTATCTATCCGGGCTACTTCGAGAGGGTTGCCCTAAATGGGATCGAGGAGCTTCTTGCACTGCCGCTATTAATGACAGAGCCAGTGACTATCTCCCCACTGCATCTACGAATTCAGCATCATTCAAGCGACTAGTCCGACTGACTGATCTATCTCGGAACCATTCTCGTTGTCTGCATAGGTCAGATATGGTCCATTGAATCATTGACCAGACCCTGGTCCTATGGTAACGTCCAACGAGATTATAGGCTGATAGGTCTTGCCACATCTTCTAGAAGTGAGCCTGCCCAAGGAGTAAATCAAAATGGAAGTAACGACCCTCGCCATCGAGAAGCTCAAGGAAGTCATGGAAGAACAAGGCGAAACTGATGGGTCCCTGCGGGTAGTTGCGATACCTGCCGAAGCAGGTGGCCTTCAATACATGCTGACTATGGAGAACGAATCTCAGTCTGACGACACCGTGATGTCCAAAGAGGGCGTTAAGTTCCTGATGGACTCCGACAGCGCTCCCTTCTTAGAGGAAGCGACCATAGATTACGTCGAGAACCTGGGTGGTCAGGTAGGATTCGTCATCAACAACCCCATGTTCGCTAGCGCCGGCGGATGCGGAGAAGGTTGTGGCTGCGGTAGCGGCGGTGGCGGATGTGGCGGTGGCGGCTGCGGCTGCGGCGGCGGTGGATGTGGCGGTCACTAAACAAAAGGCAATCACTTAAAAAATGGGCCTCGATATATCGAGGCCCATTTTTTGTTGCCCTCTACCCTAGCAATCAGCCCTATTCTTCTTGACGGTCTCTCATCACCCAAGCATAATTCCAGGCTGAAAACTCGGCAGCAAATCCCTCTGAATAGGATTTTATTCCTAAGGAGACAACCATGGTGCAGTCACCTCACGGTATTAAATTCGAGTCCAACCGGCCGGTAGTTATGGGTCGGAATGGGATGGTGTGCGCCGGGCATCCGCTTGCCGCCCAGGCCGGGATGGCTACACTGCAGAAAGGTGGTAATGCCGTAGACGCTGCCATAGCCACCGCCGCAGCTTTAAATGTTGTCGAGCCCAACATGTCAGGGGTGGGCGGCGACGGCTACATTATGATCTACGACAAGGCCCGGAATAAGATCGACATCTGCAACGCCACCGGCGCCGCTCCTTACGCAACTGACCTGGCCTGGTATCAGGCGAATGGTATCCCTCAAAAAGGGATCATGTCGTTCTCGGTACCTGGCCTTGTGGACGGCTGGATGGCAGCGCACGAGAGATATGGCACGCAAAATTTATCCGATCTTTTCTCCTCAGCCATAGATCTAGCAGACAACGGCTTCCCTGTGACGCACATTCTATCGAGGGTCATTGCCAGCGACCCCTTGATCTGCGAATTCCCCACATCTCAGGCCATTTTCGCCCCGGGAGGCAAGCCATTGCAGCCGGGGCAGATGCTCTATCAAAAAGACCTCGCTAGGACATTCCAGGCCATCGTTGACGGCGGCCGGGACGCTTTTTACGAAGGTGCGGTCGCCAAGGCAATGGTAGATTTCTGCCAAGAGCAAGGCGGGCTTTTGTCCCTGAAGGACCTGATCGACTGCCGCTCGCGATGGCAAGAGCCCATCTCCACCAGCTATAAAGGCCACACCGTCTACGAAGCCCCGCCCAATTCCAGTGGGCACGTACTCCTCCAAGAACTGAACATGGTAGAACAGTTCGATCTCAGGTCTATGGGTTGTAACACAGTTGACAGCATCCACATGATGGTCGAGGCCAAAAAGCTAGCGTTCATCGACCGCGAGGCCTATATGGCCGACCCGGACCACACCGACATCCCGACCCAGGGCCTGATCTCCAAAGAATATGCCAGGGAAAGGGCCAAGCTGATAGATCCCGGCACGGTATCCAACCCGACCCACGGCGACCCCTGGGTGTTCCAGGAAAAGACCGGAACCGCTGGGCGGGTTACAGCCGGCTCCGTACAAGAAGAAGACACCACTTGTTTCGTGATCGTGGACCGTTGGGGAAACGCCGTCTGCCAACTGCAGAGCATCCAAAGTTCCCTCGGATCCAGCATCGTCGCTGGAGATACCGGTATCCTGCTCAACAACCGGATGACCTACTGGCATCTAGAAAACGACCACGTGGACTGCCTCCAGCCCGGCAAGAGGGTGCGGCATACCATGAACCCGGTGATGGTTTTCAAAGGCGAAGGCCCAGGTTCAGACGGGAAAACGGGCGGTTCCGGAGAGTTGATGCTGGTCTGCGGCACGCCCGGCGCTGACACCCAGGTCCAGACCAACATGCAGGTAATCACCCACATAATCGACTTCGGCATGACCGTGGCCGAGGCTGTGGAGGCTCCCCGATGGCGCAATTCCCACAGCCCAACCGAGTCCAACGTTCCTCACGTCTGTGATAATCTGTTGCACATGGAGTCTCGGTTCGGAACAGACGTACGGCAAGCTTTAAGAAGCAAGGGCCATCAACTGAATATGATGCCGGACTGGGGCGCCCAGGGATCAGAGATGATGATTCAGGTGGACCCAGAGACCGGCGCTCTTCACGGAGCGGCCGACCCAAGACGGGACGGCTACGCCATTGGCTGGTAAGCCATAGGCTGGAATATTGATGCGTATACCAGGTGAGAAAAGAAGCCCTTTCCCCGATGAATGCGGGAACCGGGCCGGGGAATTCGCGGAGGCTGTAAGGGACGGGGAGATGGACCTGGCTTGGTCCATGCTATCTAGAGAGACGCGCGGCATGCGTATGGGAGTCTGGGCCACCCGTAACCAGATCAACATGCAAGACGCATACCGAGCCGGATACGATCCGGAACATCCGATGCGTGCGACGATGCTAGAGGACTTTCGGAAGACGGTGCTCAGCCTCTGGCCATTGGAAGACCTGACAGACCTTGGAATCTCGCCAACCAGTTATCTAGACGATATCCACGCCTTTGCCTTCCTGCCATTCGGAATGGAGGACGACACCACTGAGGTCGAGCACGGCCGCGCGATGAATGGCCTGATCCTCCCTATGCTCTGGGAAGATGACGATTGGCAAGTCGATCTTCCGGGATGGCGGTTCCTAGAAGTCCCGGAGAAGAGCTAACACCTTGGCCCGGCGGTCTTCATCTGAAACACCCTCGGCCAGCACCATGCAAGACCAGCCAGCTTGCGCGCTCTGCGAGAGAGCGTCATTACGTTTCACTTCACACCACCTGATTCCCCGGTCCAGGGGCGGCAAGTTCGGGCCTCAAGTTAAACTCTGTCCCACGTGCCACCGACAGCTTCACGCCATGTTTTCTGAATCCACTCTGGCCAAAGAATTGAACTCCTGCGAGGCGCTCAGGGCGAATCCGGAATTCTCCGATTACCTACGGTGGGCCCGCCGTCAAAAAGGCCCTACTAGCTTCCGGGTACGCCGAGCGAATAACCGCCGTTAAACTCTCTCTCCTTGTGCTTCCCTGGGGGCGGGGAATATACTTCTGGTACTATGTCTCAGCCTCAAGAAGAGTTCTCGGACGGCCTCACATCACTGCCCCTCTTTCCGTTGAACCTGGTCCTGTTTCCAGGCATGGACTTGCCTCTTCACATCTTCGAGGAGCGCTACAAGGACATGATTGGAGAGTGCCTGAACCAGGATTCTCCCTTTGGCGTCGTGTTGATCAAAGAAGGATTAGAGATCGGCGACCCGGCCGAACCTGAACGGATCGGAACATCAACCAGGATACTGCGCTCAGAAGTCCTAGACCAAGGGCGTCTCAACATCATGACCAAGGGTGAACGCCGGTTCGAGATCGAAGAGATAACCCAGCGGGTGCCTCATGTGGTAGGCCGGGTGCGCTACTTGGTGGAGATCGAAGGCCAGGGTTGCTCCGAACTGGTACCTCAGATCAACGACGAATACGTAGAATTGGTACGGAATCTAACAGCCCTCACCGGCGGATATACATCAAGGGTGGAGATCCCCGAAGACCCTGTCGAGCTCTCCTACGCCATCGCCGCCAATCTGAACCTAGAGCCCCATCTACGGCAGAGCCTGCTTGTCACTGAGACCGCTGCGACTCGGCTGGCCGACTTGATTCCTATGTTAAGGCAGGGCAACGAAGCTATGCGGAAACGCATCGAGGAACAGAACCCTTTTCAGGGCCCGCGTCTCAACTAGCCGGCCTTGGTCAGGTCTCCAAACAACCGGAGCGCCGCAGACTCAGGTATCAACCCTGAGAATAACTCCGGGTGAATCATCTCTGCCATGATCTCCAGTCCGGTAACCAACCGAGGGCCAGAGCGGCTGGTGTAAGAACCCGCATCCACCACGTAGACCCGGTTATTCTTCACTGCTGGCAGCGATGCCCACCCATCTTTGGCAATCATCGTGGGCATGTCTTCTAGCGCCCGCTTCACATCGAAGCCGCACTGCATCATGATGATAATCTCGGGCTGGCTGGCGACAACTTCATCCCAGTCCAGCTTCAGCGTCCCAGTGTCCTTGTCACCAAAGCTGTTGGTCCCGCCGGCCAATTCCGTCATCTCAGGCACCCAATGGCCCCCGCACATCACCGGATCAGCCCATTCAACGTGCAACACGCTGGGGTGATTATCGGCATCCTTGGCTCGATCTGCCACGGCCTCGATGCGGGCAGTCAGTCCGGAGGTGATCTCCGTTGCCTTGGCTTCCGTGCCTGTGGCCCTGCCTAACCGGTTCAAGTCCTCAACCACGTCTCCGATATGGAGCGGGTCCAGCGACAGGACCTCAGGCTCTTTGGCCAACCCGACGCTTACCTCGGCAACCTGCCGAGACGAGATGGCTCAAACCTCGCAGATGGCTTGAGTGATCAGCAGGTCTGGTTCAGCCGCTTGCAGTAGGACTGTATCTATCTCGTAGATACCCAGACCTTGGGCCAGGCGTTCAGAAATCACCCTGCTGATCTCACCGCTTGTTGGTTCTTGACCTTCGAATACACTGTGGACCACGTGAGGTTTGTCTTTAGCCTCGGGCGGATAGTCGCACTCATGGGTCACGCCGTAAAGTTGGTCACCCAAACCCAAGTCGTAGACCATCTCAGTAGCACTAGGCAGGAAAGAGCAAATTCGCATATATCGTCCTCGGCTAAGGGCTCTCAGCCGTTAGTTCCGTTATTAGGCTATGACCCATGGTACCTTACCGGTATTTTTCGGCGTGCCGAATCAACTCAACGGTAGTATCAGCGGTCGCCACGGCGACCGAACCATAGAGTGGTCAACGCTTCTTCCAGGTTTCAACCAGATTGTGGGCGTCCTCGTCATCGACACCCCACATCTCGAACTTGATGCGGATGGCATCGTAAAGCGACAGATCGCCGTGGTCGGCGCCCGAGTCGCGGTACGATTCCACGCTCACGTCCATCCAGTCCAGAGCTATGTCGTCTTTGTCGGCCAAGCGTTCGACCATGTTCACGGCGCATGCGGTGATTCCCGAGAAGAAGAACTCTCCAGCACCGACCTCGTCTCCGCCGCCATCATCGGCCACGAAATGATGGGTGCGGGCGTTGCATATGGCCCTCCCAAGAGTGCCAGTGCTATATCCCCGAACTTTATAAGCCAGTGTCAGGTTCGCCATTTCTCCCTCCTGATCGGCCTCAGCCCCAGTCGTTTCGCCTATATTAGCGTCACGCCTTATACCACGCAACATGCCCGGCGGTACGCTTTGACACCCTCCAACTCCGCCACCTATCATGGTGGTCAGGCCATTTTAGAGACTCGGCTTGAATCCACACGGAGGCTCCATGGCGACCATCAACGAACTCAAAGAACAGTACGAAGGCCTTGACCAAGAACTGCCAGCCAAAAGCGAAGAAGCCATCGACCCAGCATGCCTGCTCACCTTCCAATACGAATATCCAAACCAGCAGTCTCAGGTTGAGATTGACACCGATGAGTTCACCGCGGTCTGCCCGTGGACCGGCCTCCCTGATTACGGGGTCTTGACCATATCATACGTTCCGGGCGACTCTTGCATCGAACTGAAATCCTTGAAGTACTATCTACTTTCCTACCGGGACGTAGGCATCGTCCAAGAGCACGCCGCTAACCGGATACTGAACGATCTGGTCGCTGCCTGCCAGCCCCGATCCATGAAGATCACCCTCGATTACAAAGTCAGGGGCGGACTGCACACCGCCGTTACTGTCGAACACAACGTCGGCAAATAATCGGTTCGTCTTGGGAACATTCTTTTATTTTCCAGATTAGAATCGCATTCACATTTGACAGCGGGCACCGCCTATTGGAATGGGCGTTAGAAACCTATCCGCGTTGGAGCAATCGGGTCAATTCTCGTACGTTCCCCAATGCATCCAGATGGCTCACTGTCTCGACGACTCTGGCTGATCCGTCCCCTCCCAAGACGTCTTCCACCAAGAAGTTGAACTTGCCAACCAGTTCTTCGCGGGAGGCAGGGTTCTGTGTGTCGCCGTGGTGGGCGGTCACATCTTCAGTGATAATGCGGCCGTCCTTGAGCGAGATTGACACCTTGGCCGCCGGGTAATCGTAGCGACGCAGGTCCATCTCTGGGTCAGTGACGATATCTACACGGTGTGACAGATCTAGGGTTTGTGGGTCTTGCAGCCGGTCCGGGTAGAAAGCTGTTATATCCGTGCTGTCATGAACTACCGCGGTGGCCACAGCGTAAGGCAGTGAAAACTTGGCGGCCAGCATGTTCGCCGGCTCAGGATCAGTCATGATCGTAGCCAGGCCCGGTGCCTCCACTTTGATGGACTCAACGTCGTCCGCCACGAACCGCTCCTTGCCCAACAAAGACTGAACTCCGTCCAGCACAGGGTGGTTGTAAAGGCAGCAAGCATGGAGCTTGAAATAATTCTGTTGGATTCGGTAGGCTCCCAGCGTGCCCAGTTCCTGCACCACCACTTCTGGATCGAATGACTCCCCTAGCAAGGTGTTATAGATATCCGACGGCCCGTCCTCGAGACCTGTGAACCCACAGAGGCTCAACTGAGCTGCCATAATCCCTTGGAATCCAGAGCGTCCCGGATATAAATTTCGTATGGTCGCTCCCTCCAAGCACGGCTTCCAAGTATTGGCCGGGCTCATGGATGCGGCCATATTGATGGCATTTGTGGTATGGGCTTCATCAAACCCCATCAACTTTGCAGTAACCACCGCCGAGCCGATGGTCCCCCACGTGCCGTGGGAATGGACGCTCTTCTTGACCTGTGTGCCGGTGCCGATGCGGGAAGTCACTTCATAACCTGCGATGACGCTCTCCAGAAATTCTTTGCCGCTCGAGCCTCTTTCCTCAGCCACGGCTAGCGCCGCCGGGATGACGTGGATAGCGGCGTGACCACCTCCATGCCGGTTGCCTTCGTCCATCTCCAGGGCAACTCCGGCGGTAGCGTTAGACAACGCAGCGAAAAC